>NZ_KZ559401.1:0-529871 GCF_002850715.1 Citrobacter sp. L55
AAAACGGAATCTATGGTCACTCCCGTTTTTGCAACACCGATTTTGACGATAAATTGGCTTGCTTGAATCTATCCGGCGTCTGAATGGGATTTTATTCCCGCGCCTCGATGAGTTCCGCGCCTGATGAACCTCCAGAAAATATACGGCTTCAATGAGCCTTTCCGTTTTACAGGTTCCTCAACAGGCCGGTGGGCCGTTAGTATCATCAATATCAGTATTCGCAAAACCAGATCAGTGATTCTTTAAACCGGTGTATTTCTGCCGTTATGCTACATAAGTTTGCTGTCGTGCCGTTAGGGCCCAGGCTATTCTGGCCAGCTTGTTTGCCAGAGCACAAGTGACGACAAAGTTGCTTTTCCTACACAGTAGATCCCTGACCCAATCGGCCAATTTGCCAGACTGGTGTTCCAGTTTTTGTATGAATACCCTGGCACATTGAACCAACAAAGTTCGGATCTTTTTGTTACCTCGCTTACTAATTCCCAGCAATGTCGTCCGACCTCCCGTGCTGTACTGTCGAGGCACTAGCCCTGTTGCCGCCGCAAAGTCACGACTGCTGGCGTACTGCTTCCCGTCGCCAATCTCAGTTGAAATAGTACTCGCTGTCAGTGTTCCGACGCAGGGAATGCTCAGCAAGCGCTGTCCAATCTCATCTTCGTCCAACTTTCGTTTCAACTGGGATTCCAAATCTTTAATCTGCTCAACAAGATAGTGATAATGCTGTTGTAATTTCAGCAATAACTGGCTGAGGTATAGAGGCAAACTATTGTCCTCAAGAAGGGTACTCAGTCGGCTAATAACGGCAGCTCCTCGTGGAACGCTGATGCCAAATTCCAGCAGAAAAGCATGCATCTGATTGGTTGTTTTTACCTTATCCTGAACCAGGGATTCACGGACACGATGCAGCGCACGCATTGCCTGCTGAGATTCAGTTCTGGGCTGTACAAAACGCATAGACGGACGCGATGCAGCTTCACAAATAGCTTCGGCGTCGACAAAGTCGTTTTTGTTACTTTTAACGAATGGACGGACAAATTGTGGTGATATCAGCTTAGGAAAATGCCCNCCTGAACCAGGGATTCACGGACACGATGCAGCGCACGCATTGCCTGCTGAGATTCAGTTCTGGGCTGTACAAAACGCATAGACGGACGCGATGCAGCTTCACAAATAGCTTCGGCGTCGACAAAGTCGTTTTTGTTACTTTTAACGAATGGACGGACAAATTGTGGTGATATCAGCTTAGGAAAATGCCCTAACTCTTCCAACTTGCGTGCCATAAAGTGAGAGCCACCACAGGCTTCCATTGCGATGGTTGTAGCGGGGCATGTCGCCAAAAATTCGATTAACTTTGGCCGTGTAAATTTTTTACGGTAAACAGCCTTGCCGCGACGATCCTGGCAATGAATATGGAAAGAGNAACTCTTCCAACTTGCGTGCCATAAAGTGAGAGCCACCACAGGCTTCCATTGCGATGGTTGTAGCGGGGCATGTCGCCAAAAATTCGATTAACTTTGGCCGTGTAAATTTTTTACGGTAAACAGCCTTGCCGCGACGATCCTGGCAATGAATATGGAAAGAGTTTTTACCCAGATCGATACCAATGAGCGCAATGTTTTCCATGATAGTTCTCCGAATGAAAGCCTGTCCTCAGCATAGTACCGGGAAGGAGGGAGTGACCATCTCATTAAAAATGATCGTTATAGTTATCAGCGGAATCGCTTGAGTAGTTACGATAATCACCGGAGTACATCAGTAAATACTTATCCTGACCGCGCTCTCCGATCATACTCAAAACGGGCGCTGCGCTCTGAAACGAGGAACCGATAGCATCTCTGCTATGTGGCTGATAAGACACGTTATCATTATAACCATAGTCCACAGCGACCTTGCCCTGGAAGTCGATCCCCGCAAAGCCAATGTGTGATTTCGGTGTTAAATCAGCCCATACGGGCTGCGATATCACGATTCCGGTAATCACGAGTAATTTAGTATGCATTCTTACCGATAAATCCTTTAAAAATAGTTTTAATAATAATTTTTATATCCAACCATAAAGACCAGTTTTGAATGTACTCAATATCGTACTGAACCCTTTTTTCCATCTTATAAAGCGCATCGATTTCCCCGCGGAAACCGTTGATCTGCGCAAGCCCGGTGATCCCAGGCTTAACTTTATGGCGGATCATGTAATTTTCGACCTGTTTACGGTACTGCTCATTATGCGTAACCGCATGAGGTCTGGGACCGACAATCGACATACTTCCCTGCAATACATTGATAAATTGCGGTAGTTCATCCAGTGAGGTACGGCGTAAGAAACTACCAAACTTGGTTACTCGTGGATCGTTTTTAGTGGCCTGAATAACCGTATCGGCGTTCTCCATAACGCGCATCGAGCGAAACTTCCAGACCTTAATTTTTTGCCCGCTAAGACCATACCGGTCTTGTTTGAAAAAGACTGGCCCGCGGGAAGTGAGTTTGATTCCAATGGCAATGGCCAACATCAGCGAAGAAATCATCACCATAATGATGCTACCAAGCACCAAATCTTCCGCCCGCTTGATAAACGAACCCGCCCCTTCGAACGGCGAACTAAAAATGCCAATAGTTTGCAGGTTGTGAATGGAGCGCAGCTTGGACATGTTGTTACTGTAGGTGTGGAAGTCAGGAACAATATACGTATCTACGGTGGTGTCTGACATCATCGCCAAAAAATGACGAATGCGTTGTAAAGCTACCATCGGTAAAGCGATGTAGATTTCGTCTATATTTCCCTGCCGGGCTTCCTCAACCAGATTGATCACCGGCCCACGAAAGGGGCTTTTAACCTTATCGACGATATCGCCACAGCGGGATAAGGCGCGCTCATCATAAAAAGCCAGATCTAATGTGATATTAGCGTATTCATCCATTAACGCGTTTTCTGCCGCCAGGCCATTGTCGGTCAGACCAATAATCGCCACACGCATACTCTTTTTCGTTGAATATTTAAAAATGAAAAAGCGAATGTAATAAAGAAAAGGTAATGGGATGAAGTACCAGTAAATAATCGCTGAATAAAAGGGGGAAGGCAGTTTGTCTAAGTAGCCGAGAGACTCGGGTTCAGCCACCGTCATGCTGACCAGTTCGTTCAGAAAAATCGCCAGTAGTGTACAAAAAACCAACCGTTTTTGATTACGTAAACCGATCGTCTTAATCTTTTGTTGATACATTTTAATGTATTCAGCAAACAGTAAGAAAAAGACTGAGAAGAGAATACTCAGAATGGCAATGGTGTTAAATGGCGCCAGACCTAACAGATGGGCGCTAAAAATTAACGTCGCATTGATTACAATGAAATCGACCAGCTTTAAAAAGACTGGATATCCCTGGCTGCTAATCTTTAGCGATTTTTTAAGCATATCTCAGCCCATTATTTATTGATCTTTAATTGTTTTTTTCTCATTTATGTTGCTAATTATATCACAAGTCTTAAAAACGCAATGGCACACTGTCAGTAAATGTAAAAAACAATGTAATACAATGTGATGGGTTTCGCACCATACAAATGCAACCCAATGATTTAGATGATTATTTATTGGTAATATTTTTTAATTTCATCCTTAAAAAACATGATTAATTGCAACATAAACGTCATTGACAGATCACAATTCATAAGCTACCAGTGGCTAGAATCACATGATGAGCGCCTGACAACGGGTTAACCTTACAAAAAGCAATACTTTGTCCAAACCTCGTTGCGCTACGCTCAGTGATGAGAGTCCTGGAGAGCGACAAGAAGAAATCAATAAGTGTATTTATAATTCCCACCATAAAAATAACTTAGTAACACATTTACAAAGCAATGATTAGCAACCTTATTATAAATAAGGTATTTTACGAAGAGTCTGCGATTGCTTTCATTTTCACGCTCAAATTTCAAAAAAAAAAACGAATAGTAAAAAAATTTAGTTTAAATAATTGTAGCAACTCCGATGAGTAGAAGCGGCAAGCATGGCTTAAATTAAAACGATAGCCAATCATTGAGAAAATGCGTGTTACATATTACTAATGTCAACATTCTGCATGAACACACCTTTAACATCAGAGTTTACAGCGCTTACCAACACATCAATTTAAAATAAAGAGAAGAGAATAAATGACAGCATTAAAATTTTGTTAAAAGCAGCGTAAATCGCCCCAACGAATTATTGATAACAATGTATACACTTTTGTTAAGATATATATAAAAACACCTTCCAAAGCCATTCAATCATGCCAAAAAAATTTTGTTTACTTATTTTTCGCAAATAAATAATATCCGCGCCGGATTACTTGTTGAGCAATTTACGCACGTTAATCATTTCTTTCAAATGAAGTCCTACATCATTTTTTGACGTTGATGAACTCCAGCTGAATCTGTGCCTCTGACAAGTACTTTTCTGGGTAAATAATAAATTTAACGGAGTTATGATGATGAAAACTGCACTTACCAGCAGTGTACTGGTCGCTTTGTTTGCCGCTAATGCTGGCGCAGCAGCGAATTACGTTACCACTGCCGCAACAGGTTCTAAAGCCACCGCGACGGTCCATTTTACCGGTGAAATTGTTGCCTGTACCTGCGTGGTGAGCACAGCAAACCAGCCAGGTAAAACAGTGGCATTGCCACAAGTTACCAACCAGCTATTTAGCGGCGCGGGCTCTAGCACCGGTGATACTCCGTTTACGTTGCAATTTAGCGGCTGTAGTGGGGTAACTGGAGGAAGCGGCTATGTGGTGGTCTTTACCGGTAAAACCCCTGGCAGTAACACAGCACTTCTGGAAGCGAAACGTGGCTCGGCTTCTGCCACCGATGTTGGCATCGAAGTGGATCAAGCGGGTCATGCCCTCGATTTCGCTTCCGGTAGTAATGAGGTGAGCTTAAAAGCAGATCAAAATGGCGATGCACAAATCGATCTGGTCGCCAAATATCAGCAAATTGGCGGAACGCTGCCTGCGGCTGGCACGATCACTGCGGATATGAATTACACCGTCATTTATAAATAACGGACGTTGATTGCTATGGATGGCACTCTTCCCTGAACCTGGAAAGTGCACCTGATGAATAAAATATTCTTTTACCTGCTGCTGTGTGTGATTAGCACCGCTCACAGCGCAATTAATTTGGGTCAAACGCGCGTTATTTATAATGAGAACGATAAAGCGGCGATGTTTGACGTCAACAATAATACAGACAAGCCATATATGGTACAGACGTGGCTGGATAATGGTAATCCGGATGAGACGCCTGCCAATCTGCCAATGTTAATTACGCCCCCGATCCTGAAACTTGACGGCCATAAATCAGCCGTGTTGCGAGCTATTTATCAGGGCAACGGCTTTCCTGAGGATGTTGAATCTGTAGTGTGGATTAATGTGCAGGAAATCCCCACCATCGAGAATGAAGAAAATACCTTACAGCTGGCGCAGCGTATTCGCATCAAACTATTTTATCGCCCTGTTGGGCTGAATATGACGCTACCTGAAGCCGTTGAGAAATTACAGTGGCAGTGCCACGGTCATACTCTGCGGGCGGTCAATGCGACGCCGTTACATATCTCCCTGACGCAATTACATATTAACGGCCAAAACATTGATGCCGACATGATTAATCCGCATGGCGAACGCACGTTTGCGTTGTCACAGCAAAAAGTCAGCCATATCGGTTTTAGCTGGGTAGATGATTACGGCGGCACTAACGCGGTTAATAACGTCCCGGTATCTTGCAATTAAGCTGGGGTTGCACATGATGAAAAAAAATAAGCACCCGCAACGGTACACCCTCTTTACGCTGTCAACGCTGGCCGTGTGCATACCTGCATACGCCAGCAGCACGCCGCAGTTTAATACCCGTTTTGTACATGGTACGCAAAATATTACCTCCGTAGTGCAAATAGCCCGTAATGACGGACTTAGCGAAGGCACGTTTGAATACGATATATATCTAGACCATAGCTTCGTCGAAACGCGCAATGTTGACTTTAAAAGACGTCAACCACAAGGCAAGCCGCAACCTTGCCTGAGCGCGGACGATCTGCGCAAATACGGGATTAAAATCCCTGAAGGTAACGCCGATACCTGCGTGGAGCTCACGGCTCTGATCGCAAACAGTCGCCTGACGGCAGATGCAAACTACCAGCGCATTGATATTTCAGTACCAGAAGCTTTTCTGCTTTCGACTGCGCATGACGCCGTGCCTGAATCGGCCTATGACGATGGGATTAATGCCGCTTTTGTCGGCTACAACGCCAATACGACGCACCTGATTGAACAGGGCCAGGATCATGACTCTGTTTTTGCCAGTTTTGCCAACGGTATAAACCTGGCGGGATGGCATTTTCGTAACCAGTCTACTTTCAGCTATGCCAGCGGTTCAGGCCGTCAATGGCAGGCGGTTTCCACGTGGGTGGAACGTAATATTATTGCGCTGCGTAGCCGCTTGCGCTTCGGGCAAACATATACGGACGACGATGTATTTGACAGCATCCAGTTTACCGGGGCACAGCTCACCAGCGATGAAAACATGTTGCCTGATAGCCAACGCGATTTTGCGCCAGTCGTTCGCGGCGTCGCCAATAGCAATGCCACAATCGAAATCCGTCAAAATGGCTATCTGATTTACAGTAAAAACGTCGCGCCGGGCGCATTTGACATTGATGATATCAACCCCAGCAACCAAAGCGGCGACCTGTACGTCAGCGTTATTGAAGCCGATGGCAGTCGGCGTAATTTCAGTGTGCCTTATTCGGCGGTACCGAACATGCTGCGTGCAGGTAACAACCGCTTTCAGTTTACGGCAGGGGAATACCGCGACGGTTACAGCGGTGGTTGGCGGCCCCGCTTTGTTCAAGGCACATTGAGTTATGGTCTCAGCTTTGGCTCCACGTTGTACGGTGGTTTCCTGACCGCAGAAAGCTATAATGCGATTGCCACCGGGATCGCGCAGGATCTGCACCAGTTCGGCGCGATCTCTTTCGATATCACTACCGCCAGAGCGCAGCTTGCCAGTGGAGATACGTCCACAGGACAAAGTTACCGTTTCTTATACTCCAAATCGCTGAACCAGTACGGTACGGATTTCCGTCTGGTAGGCTACCGCTACAATACCTCCGGTTATTACAGCTTTAGCGACACCATTAACGAGCATAACAGCTGGTCCTCGGGCTATTACGACATCGCCTATGACGACCCGAATCAACAGCTGCGTTTCCCTGGCGAGGAGCACAACAAAAAGCATTACTACACCACTAACTACAATAATCGCCGCCAACGTTTTGAGGTCTCTGTTAACCAGCGTTTGTGGGATAACGCCTCTCTTTACGTCAGCGCCAGCCAGCAAAACTACTGGCACAACGGGAGTCACGACCGCACGATACAGTTGGGTTACAACGATACACTGGGGAAAATCAACTGGAGCGTTTATGTACAGGATACCCGTAACCAGTACGACTACCAGGACCGCAGTATCAACCTGACGCTTTCCATTCCATTCGATTTCATGGATAGCCGCGGCTTTGTCTCCACCAACATCATGCATAGCCAGCAGAATGGCGACAGCTACTCCACCAGCTACAGCAATACAGCATTTGACGATCGTCTGAGCTGGGGCGTTCAGGGCAGTACCACCGATCGACAGGATTCCTCTGCCGGGGTTAACGCCGCCTGGCAAGGCGACAAGATGAATGTTCAGGGGGGCTACAGCGCAGGACGCAACTACCAGAATATGAATATGGGCATCAGCGGCGGGGCAATGCTGCACGCAGGCGGCGTGACGCTCATGCACTCTCCTGGCGATACCATGGTGTTGGTCGAGGCCAAAAATGCCGACGGTGTCCATATCCAGCAACAAAATGGCGTGGCAATTGACGGTAACGGCTATGCGGTCCTTACCGCCGCAGACGCATGGCATTACAACGTGGTGAGTCTGAATACCGCTGATATTGGTGCCGGGCTGGATATTCCGCAGGCACAGAAAAAAATTGTTCCAACAGAGAAAGCCATCGGCAAAGTGGTGTTTGAAACCTTCAGCGGCCGCAACTATCTGGTCAATGCCGTCATGCCCGGCAATATTGCCCCCCCGGTCGGCGCGAACGTACGAGATACGAAAGGTCGTAGCCACGGTCTGGTCGGTATGCATGGCGCACTGTATGCCAGCGGCGTGGAGGACAATTCTCGCCTGGAAGTGCGCTGGGGCTCCCACGCAAATGAACACTGCTTTATTCAAATGCCGGATAACCATAACCAGCCGGTGAAGAAAATCGGATATACACAAATTACCGCCCAGTGCGTCGGCTCGTAAGGTGCAATCAATGAATCCGTTAAAAATAGTTAAACTCGTGGCGCTGCTTTGTTTGCCGATATTCAGTAGTGCAAGCTATGCGGTTACCTGTACAGCAAACAGCGTCTCCGTACACGTTGATCCCATTAAAATCAGCCACAGTACCACCGCTGGGGACACCGTTTGGGTGTCCAATCCACAAACCGTTAGCGTCACTTGCCGCGACACAGACTATATGCCCCACGGCGAAGCCGCCAGAATCTACATCGACCCTGATCATGAGTTTGCGCATTTTCTGCAGGGAACCAATATGAAACTGGTGGTGAGCATTGATGGTCGCCCCTACGATCAAAGCGCCCAGGCCGTCACCACCCAATATCAGGCAACGTTGCCCCGAACACGTTCAGACAACTACTGCAGCAGTAATAACCACAGCCATTCCAGTGACTGCCAGGCGCGCCCACAAACATTTTCTTTCACCTTTAACCTCAGTCTGGTCGCTACCGGAAAACTCCCGGATCCTTTGCCTGCGCTGGCCGGTCGCACCATCAACAAAGTTTTCGTCGTCGACGGTATTGGCAGCATTAACGCCTGCGGTTCGCATTGCTCCACCAGCAATCCGGCAAAAAACTTTGGCCCCGCGCTTAATGGCCTGAATAACATCAGTTATATCAACTGCGAACCGATCGTCTCTATCAGCTCTGACAAAGGAACGGATACCGTCGAGTTTGGCAGGATCAGCATTACCGAAGCAAAAGTGGGAAAAGATAACAGCCACAGTAAACAGTTTGCCGTTATTGCCGCAGAAGCCGCCGGGAAGCATGAATGTCGCGGCATCAACTACGCGGTAACGTTTACCGGCACCACGAGCAACAGCGGCGCAGTTTTTACCGGTCAGGGTACGCCAGATATCGGCGTTACGCTCCAGGATGCTGCACAGCCCGGCTCCGGGGACATTATCAGCGGCAACCGTATCGATTTTGCCAGTAACGCGTTTACCAACCAGAGCGACAGCCGACGCAAAGAGTTCATGGCAACCCTGTTCTGGCTGAAGAATCCTCCCCAACCCGGCACATTTAGTATCCCTGTCAATGCAACGGTGACCTTTAAATAACAGGCGCAGGACGATGCTGATCGTCCTGCGCGTCTCGCACCAGGCATAAAAACCGCAGTCGTACGCTTAACCCGCCTAATGTTTCACTCCGTGATAGCTGAGGGTGCGTGCGGTGCAGACGAGCAATGTCGTTGACCAGCGCCAGGCCTATCCCGGCGCCAGGGACATTACCGACGTTATCAAGGCGATGAAACGGCAGCAGCGCCTGGTGCACCATCTGCTCATCGATACCCGGCCCGCTATCTTCAACCACCAGCACCACCGCCTCTCCTTTTCGCAGCAGACGGGCGGTTACCACACCATGCGGCGGCGTGTATTTCAGTGCGTTATCCAGCAGATTCCCGCACAGTTCGCCAAGCAGGACTTCATCGCCCTCAATCCACACCGCATCCTGTTCCCCTTCATAGCCCAGATCGATCCCTTTACTGCGCGCCTGCGCCAGTCGCGTGAAACAACTGCTTTGCACCACCTCATACAAATTAACCGGCGAGAAGTGCCTTTCTCCTTGCTCTTTGCGCTTCACAGCCGACAACTGTAACAGCCTTTCCGTCAGTTGAATGGTGTTGTCCAGCGTGGAGCTCATGGCTTGCAGACTCTCATACCATTGCTGCGGCTGCTGGCTGGCGAGGGCCACCGACGCCTGAGTTTTTAGCACCGCCAGCGGCGTTTTAAGCTGATGGGAAGCATCCGCGCTGAAGCGCTCCTGGCGAGAGATCAGGCCGCGAAGTCGGTCCAGATAACGGTTGAATGCCACAATCAACAGACGGGTTTCCGACCACGGCAGCAGCTCCGGCAACGGCGTCAGCAGCCCAGGCTCGCGACGCACCATCAGCGATGACAGCTGGCGCATCGGGCGTAACACCCGACGCAGCAGCCAGCCGACCAGCACCAGCGTGAGCAGCACCAGCAGCCCTTGCGAAACCCACGAGGAAAACAGCAACTGTCGCGCCAGGTAACGTCGCGATTGCAGCGTTTCGGCGACATAAATCTCGGCCATGCCGATAATGCCGCCCTCGTTGACGGGCTGCAGCAGACGCGCCACGCGAATTGCCTCCCCGCGATATTCAGTGTGATAAAACCACGCCAGCGCCGGATAAAGCCGCGTACGCGATGTCGCAGGCGGCATCGCAGGTAAATCGTCATAACCTGAGATAACCTTCCCCGCCGGATCGACCACCTTGTAATACAACCTGTCGTTCATATTCAGCTCAAAGCTGTCCAGCACCACCCACGGCACATTCACTTCCAGCTGTTTGTTGTGCACCACCAGTCGCTCGGAGACGGTTCTGGCAGACGAGAGCAGCGTCCGGTCATACGCCTGCGTCGCCGCCTGTAGCGCGCTGACATAGCTGTTAAATGCCGACAACCCCCACAACAACATGAGCGGCAAACCCAGAAACATCAGCAGTTGCAGGTATAACGATTGGGGTTTAACCCACTTCATCGCTACGCTCCAGCACATAGCCCAGCCCGCGCAGCGTGGCGATGCGCACATCGCTTCCCTGTAGCTTTTTACGCAGACGATGGATGTACAATTCAATGCTTTCGGGGCTGACCTCATCGTTTAGACTGAAGACCTGTTCAAACAACTGCTGACGCGAAACCGGTCGCAATCGACGGTACATCAGCACCGTCAGCAATGCCTGTTCGCGCGGCGTGAGCGCCAGCGCCTGCCCCTGCAACAGAAAATAGCCCTCATCGTGAAACGCCAGTTCGCCCAGTTGCTGTATGCCCTGCACCTGCCCCGCGCTGCGGCGTAGCAAAGCCCTCAGCCGCGCATCCAGCTCCTCGATTTCAAACGGTTTTGCCAGATAATCATCGGCCCCGACGTTCAATCCTTTCACCCGATCGGCCACCGCGCTGCGCGCCGTCAGCAGCAGAACAGGAAGCGTCTGCCCGCGTTTGCGCAGGCGCTGAACGACGTCAAGACCATCCAGTCCCGGCATATTGATATCCAGCACCGCCAGCGCGTACGTTTCGCTATGTAAAAGATGGTCGGCCGCCAGGCCATCAAAAACGCAGTCGACGGCAAAACCGTTTTGCACCAGCGCTTTCTCCAGCCAGTGAGCTAACTCACGATTATCTTCCGCTAATAAGAGACGCATATCACATCCTGTAAAGTTTCTGCCGCATTGAAAGGGAATTGAAAGGTTAATGTTTTAACAATCATGCAACCGAACTGCTACACATCGGCTCACATAATCACAAAAATCTTCTTCCGTACCCGAAAATCCGGTTTTCCGGTGTGAGGATAAACAATGAAAAAACAGTTACTTCGTACCCTTACTGCAAGCATTTTACTGATGAGTACCTCTGTTCTGGCGGAACAAGCGCCATCGCGCACAGAATGTATCGCCCCTGCTAAACCTGGCGGTGGTTTCGATCTCACCTGTAAGTTGATTCAAGTGAGCATGATGGAAACCGGCGTTATCGAAAAACCAATGCGCGTTACCTACATGCCCGGCGGCGTTGGCGCCGTGGCCTATAACGCGATCGTCGCGCAACGTCCGGCTGAAGCGGGTACCGTAGTGGCATTCTCCGGCGGCTCGCTGCTGAACCTGTCACAAGGGAAGTTTGGTCGCTACGGCGTTGATGATGTCCGCTGGCTGGCAAGCGTGGGCACTGACTACGGCATGATTGCCGTACGCCAGGACTCACCATGGAAAACGCTGAAAGATCTGCTGACGGCTATGGAGAAAGATCCTAACAGCGTGGTCATTGGCGCAGGCGCCTCTATCGGTAGTCAGGACTGGATGAAGTCGGCGCTGCTGGCGCAAAAAGCCAACGTCGATCCACACAAGATGCGCTATGTGGCCTTTGAGGGCGGCGGCGAACCGGTCACCGCGCTGATGGGGAATCACGTACAGGTGGTTTCCGGCGATCTCAGCGAGATGGTGCCTTATCTTAGCGGCGACAAAATCCGCGTGCTCGCCGTGTTCTCTGATCAACGTCTGCCAGGCCAGTTAGCTAACGTACCAACCGCCAAAGAGCAGGGTTACGACCTCGTGTGGCCCATCATTCGTGGCTTCTACGTTGGACCAAAAGTCAGCGACGCCGAGTATCAGTGGTGGGTTGATGCCTTTAACAAACTCCAGCAGACCGATGAGTTTAAAAAGCAGCGCGATCTGCGCGGCCTGTTTGAATTCAACATGAGCGGTAAGCAGCTCGACGAATACGTGAAAAAGCAGGTCACGGATTACCGTGAGCAGGCGAAAGCCTTCGGTCTGGCGAAATAAGCGCAGAGGCAAAGATGATGAGCGATCGTATTTTTGCAGGTATCTGGCTGTTGCTCTGCATAGCCGGGCTGTTCGTGGCCTGGCAAATCACCAGCGAATACAGCTATGAGCCGGTTGGGCCGCGTCCCTTTCCGCTTGGCATTATCAGCCTGATGCTGGTATGCGCCGTGGCGCTGCTGTTGCGCCATCCCGACACCATCAGTTGGCCCCGCCGTCACGTGCTGCAAAAGCTGCTGACGATGGTGATTGTTCTGTTGATGTACGCCTGGGGTTTCGAATGGCTCGGTTTTCCCATCGCCACCGCCATTCTCACCGTGGTGATTGGCATGCTGTTCGGCGCAACCATTCCGGCTGCCGGGATTTCCGGCGCGGTACTCGGCATTCTGCTGTGGTATGCCTTTGACCGACTGCTTGACGTCACCTTACCACTCGGCGCCTGGCTGGGTTAACGGAGAAACGATGGATACCTGGATTTATCTTTCTCAGGGTTTCGCGGTGGCCATGACGCCGGAAAACCTGGTCATCGCCCTGATTGGCTGTTTTGTCGGTACCATTGTCGGGCTGTTGCCTGGTCTTGGACCCATTAACGGCGTGGCGATCCTCCTGCCTCTGGCGTTCGCTTTGCATCTGCCTGCAGAATCTGCGCTGATCCTGCTGGCTACGGTCTACATAGGTTGTGAATACGGCGGACGTATCTCCTCCATCCTGCTGAATGTTCCCGGCGATGCGGCGGCGATTATGACCGCGCTGGATGGCTACCCGATGGCGCAGCAAGGCCGTGGTGGCGTTGCGCTCTCTATCTCGGCGGTCAGCTCTTTCATTGGTTCGCTTATCGCTATCGGCGGCATCATTCTGTTTGCCCCGGCGTTAGCCCAATGGTCGCTGGCCTTCGGTCCGGCGGAATACTTTGCCTTAATGGTTTTCGCCATTGCCTGCCTCGGCAGCATGATGGCGCAAAACCCGCTGAAATCATTTCTGGCAGCGCTTATCGGTCTCGGCCTTGCGACCGTTGGCGTAGACGCCAATACCGGGGTTTATCGCTTTACCTTTGACAGCGTTCATCTCTCCGACGGTGTGCAGTTTATCGTGGTAGTGATTGGGCTGTTCTCAGTCTCTGAAATACTGTTAATGCTGGAACATACCAGCAGTGGCCAGACGCTGGTGCGTAAAACGGGCCGCATGTTATTTAACGCCAAAGAAGGTGCGCAGTGCGTTGGCGCAACCCTGCGTTCATCGGTGATTGGCTTTTTCGTCGGCGTCCTGCCCGGCGCGGGCGCAACCATTGCCAGCGCTATCACCTATATGACCGAGAAAAAGCTCAGCGGCAATAGCGAAAGCTTCGGCAAAGGGGATATACGCGGCGTGGCGGCCCCCGAAGCCGCCAACAACGCCTCGGCCTGTGGCTCCTTTATCCCGATGCTGACGCTCGGCGTACCGGGCTCCGGCACCACGGCGGTGATGATGGGCGCGCTGACGCTGTACAATATCACCCCGGGTCCGGCCATGTTCACCGAACAGCCGGACATCGTCTGGGGGCTGATTGCGGCGCTGCTGATTGCTAACGTGATGCTGCTGGTGATGAACATCCCGTTGATCGGCCTGTTTACCCGTATGCTGACCATCCCCTTGTGGTTTTTGGTACCGGCTATCGCGGCAGTCTCCGCGGTGGGCGTGTATGCCGTCCACAGCACCACTTTCGATCTGGTGCTGATGGTTGCCCTCGGCGTGCTGGGCTACATATTGCGCAAAATGCACTTCCCGATGTCGCCGTTGATTTTAGGCTTCGTTCTGGGGGAAATGCTGGAGCAGAACCTGCGTCGGGCGCTGTCTATCAGTAACGGTAATATGGATATTCTGTGGGCCAGCGGCGTGGCGAAAGTGCTGCTGGTGATGGCGGTACTGGTTATCGTGGTCCCGCCAGTGCTACGCCTGATTCGTAAACGTAACAGCAAACCGCAGGTGGATATCAGTTAATAATATGCCGGATAGCGGCGCTGACGCGCCTTATCCGGCATTTTCATCTTAATTCCTGAACGGCACTGAGTACATGCTCAACAAACCGCGTCAGCTTGGGCAGCGGACGCAAATCTTGTCGCCACAGCAGATGAATAGGCCGCGGCTGCGGCGTAAACTTTTCCAGTATCCGAATCAGTTTCCCGGTAGCCAACTCTTGCGCCAGCAGCACCTCCGGTTGCAATAACAGTCCGGCCCCCGCTACCGCCGCCATACGCAGGCCATGACCATCGTTACAGCGCAGGATCGCATCGCGCTTCCATCTGACTTCGCCCGTCACGCCAGGCAGTATCCATTCGTTGCGAGCCGTCCACACGGTATGGGACAGGCACAGATGATCCACCAGATCCGCAGGCGTAAGGGGCGTGCCATGACGGGCAAGATAATCCTTTGATGCACAGATCGCCATACGGTAAGGACACAGGTATTTCGCCACCACATCAGTCTGATGGATATCGCCAATACGGATCGCCAGGTCAACGCCTTCATTCACCAGATCAACCATCCGGTTGGTCAGATCCAGTTCAATGCGCACCTCTGGCCAGGCCTGTAAAAACGCAGCGGCCAGCGGCGAGATAACGCAAGCTCCAAAAGAAGTAGGCGCGCTAATGCGCAGCGTCCCCGCAGGGGCCAGCCGCAGACGCTCTACCGAACGCTCAGCTATCGACACCTGCTCCAGCACGCGGCGGGCTTCTTCAAAATAGACACGCCCGGCATCGGTCAGGCTCTGGCGGCGAGTATTGCGCTCCAGCAGACGCGTGCCAAGCTGTGCTTCCAGTTGGGTGATATATTTTCCCACCATCACCGCAGACATCTCGAGTCTTGTTGCCGCGGAGGTAAAGCTTCCGCTCTCCACCACGGCGATAAACGTTTCCATGCCGCGCAGCTTATCCATATTACAAACCTCTGGTTAGTAATCATCTAACTTATAGCCAGTTTATCCGATTTCATTTTCATTAAAGAATAGCGGCTCACACTATTCTGGAGGTGGTTATGAAAATCGTCATTATTGGTGCCAGCGGTACAGTGGGGCGCGCAGTCACAGAAACGTTAAGCCGTAAACATGAGGTGATCCGCGTAGGTCGCACGCAGGGAGATTACCAGGTCGATATCACCTCGCAGGAGAGTGTCGAGGCATTGTTTGAAAAAGTCGGTCGGGTAGATGCGATCGTTTCCGCCACCGGCAACCTGTTCTTTGGCCCGCTGTCGACAATGACCGACGAGGACTTTAATCAGGGATTACAGGATAAGCTGTTAGGCCAAATACGTCTGGCATTAACCGGGCAACATTTCCTCAATGATGGCGGCTCGATTACGCTAATTAGCGGCATTATCGCCCATGAACCCATCGCACAAGGGGCGAATGCGGCAACGATCAATGCCGGGCTGGAAGGATTTGTGCGCGCTGCTGCCTGTGAGCTAGGTCGTGGTCAGCGCATAAACCTGATAAGCCCAACCGTACTCAGTGAATCCGCCGAAGCATACGATGGTTTCTTCCCAGGCTTTGAAAGCGTCCCCGCCGCTACCGTTGCCAATGCCTATCGCCGCAGCGTGGAAGGCATCCAAACCGGGCGCATTTATAAAGTCGGTTACTGACTTTGCTGCTGCCGTTGAGTTACCCTCAGCGGCAGAATAATTAACTCTTTGTTTTAAAATAACATTACCTGTCATCCCTTCTCATCCCCGCACTTAACCTCACTTTTTATAATGTTAAATAATTGTTGTTTTTGATCACAAATAATAAACAAACAAGCCCATTCTGTGCGCGTTTTTCAAAAATGTAGATATTTTTAATTTATGGCTACGAAACGAGCTGCGCCATATCTCCCTGACAATCTACTGAGAGGAACGATTTGATGAACGCACTGACTGCCGTAAAACCGAACGCTGATGATCCAGCCCAGCACTACAGCGGTTTCACGTTGAAACCATCAGCCCAGTCCCCACGCCTGCTGGAGCTGACTTTTTCCGCTGAGACCACTGAGCAATTTCTGAAAGCCGTAGCGCAGTGGCCGGTGCAGGCACTGGAATACAAATCCTTCCTGCGCTTCAAAGTGGGCAAGATCCTCGACGACCTGTGCGGCAATCAGTTGCAGCCTTTGCTGCTGAAAACGTTGCTCGATCGTGCCGAAGGCGCACTGCTGATCAACGCTGTTGGCGTAGATGATGTGGCACAGGCTGAAGAGATGGTCAAGCTGGCGACGGCGGTAGCGCATCTTATCGGGCGCTCCAATTTTGATGCAATGAGCGGTCAATTCTATGCCCGTTTTGTGGTGAAAAACGTTGATAACTCAGACAGCTATCTGCGCCAGCCGCACCGTGTAATGGAGCTGCATAACGACGGAACCTACCTCGAAGAAATCACCGACTATGTGCTGATGATGAAGATTGACGAGCAGAACATGACCGGCGGTAACTCGCTGCTGCTGCACCTCGACGACTGGGAACATCTGGATCAGTACTTTACCCACCCGCTGGCGCGTCGCGCCATGCGCTTTGCCGCACCGCCAAGCAAAAACGTCAGCCAGGAAGTGTTCCATCCGGTGTTTGACGTTGACCAGCAAGGCCGTCCGGTGATGCGCTACATCGACCAGTTCGTCCAGCCAAAAGATTATGAAGAAGGCGTCTGGCTGAGCGATTTGTCCGATGCGTTGGAAACCAGCAAGGCCATTATTTCCGTTCCGGTTTCAGTCGGTAAATTCCTGCTAATCAACAACCTGTTCTGGTTGCACGGTCGCGATCGCTTCACCTCGCATCCTGACCTGCGCCGCGAGCTGATGCGCCAGCGTGGTTATTTCGCTTACGCGACAAACCACTACCAGACCCATCAGTAAGCGCGAAGGAATAAAGCGGATGTATGATTTTGTGATTATTGGCGGCGGCATCATCGGCATGTCGACCGCCATGCAGCTGATTGATGTCTATCCGGACGCCAGAATCGCGCTGCTGGAAAAAGAGTCCGGCCCGGCCTGTCATCAGACGGGCCACAACAGCGGCGTAATTCATGCCGGGGTCTATTACACTCCCGGCAGCCTGAAGGCGCAGTTTTGCCTGGCCGGAAATCGCGCCACAAAAGCCTTTTGCGACCAAAACGGCATCCGCTACGACGTCTGCGGAAAAATGCTGGTTGCCACCTCCGAACTGGAAATGGAGCGCATGCGCGCGCTGTGGGATCGCACCGCCGCTAACGGCCTTGAGCGCGAATGGCTGAATGCGCAGGAGCTTCGCGAGCGTGAACCCAACATCACCGGGCTGGGCGGTATTTTTGTTCCGTCGAGCGGGATCGTCAGCTACCGCGAAGTGACCGCCGCGATGGCGAAGATATTTCAGGCCAAAGGCGGTGAGATTATCTACAACGCTGAGGTCAGCGCGCTAAAAGAGCACGCTGCGGGCGTTGTCGTACATACCCGTCAGGGTCAGGAATTTGAGGGAGCGACGCTGATTAGCTGCTCTGGCCTGATGGCGGACCGACTAGTGAAAATGCTCGGCGTTGAACCCGGCTTTATCATCTGTCCGTTCCGTGGCGAATATTTCCGTCTGGCGTCAGAACATAACCAGATAGTCAACCATCTGATCTACCCCATCCCCGACCCGGCGATGCCGTTTCTCGGCGTTCATCTGACCCGGATGATTGACGGCAGCGTCACCGTGGGCCCCAACGCGGTACTGGCATTTAAACGTGAAGGCTACCGTAAACGCGACTTCTCGCTCAGCGATACGCTGGAGATCCTCAGCTCTTCCGGCATTCGTCGCGTGCTGCAAAACAACCTGCGCTCAGGACTTGGCGAAATGAAGAATTCGCTGTGCAAAAGCGGTTATCTGCGGCTGGTACAAAAGTACTGCCCGAGTCTGACGCTCAAGGATCTGCAGCCCTGGCCTGCAGGCGTGCGGGCACAGGCTGTGTCGCCGGACGGCAAGCTAATCGACGATTTCCTGTTTGTCACCACACCACGCTCAATTCACACCTGTAACGCGCCTTCTCCGGCAGCAACGTCGGCGATCCCTATCGGCGCGCATATTGTCAGCAAAGTTCATGCGCTGCTGGAGAACCAGAGTAATCCCGGACGCACGCTGCGTGCGGCACGTAGCGTGGAAACATTACACGCCGCATTCACCCGTTAAAACGATTAAGACAGGACGCAATTATGCAACTTAACGATCCAACCTTATTTCGCCAGCAGGCACTGATCGACGGCAACTGGCGTGACGCCAACAGCGGCGAGACCATCGCGGTGACCAACCCCGCCAACGGTCAGCAATTAGGTAGCGTACCGAAAATGGGGGCGGATGAAACCCGCGAAGCAATTAACGCCGCTAACCGCGCCCTGCCCGCCTGGCGTGCGCTGACCGCCAAAGAGCGGGCCAACATCCTGCGCCGCTGGTTCAACCTGATGATTGAGCATCAGGACGATCTCGCCCGTCTGATGACCCTGGAACAGGGTAAACCGCTGGCAGAAGCCAAAGGTGAAATCACCTATGCCGCTTCCTTTATTGAGTGGTTTGCCGAAGAGGGCAAACGTATCTATGGCGATACGATCCCCGGCCACCAGGCCGACAAACGCCTAATCGTCATCAAACAGCCGATCGGCGTTACCGCCGCGATTACACCGTGGAACTTCCCCGCGGCGATGATTACCCGCAAAGCCGGTCCGGCGCTGGCGGCTGGTTGCACAATGGTGCTTAAACCGGCCAGCCAGACCCCCTACTCCGCACTGGCGCTGGCAGAGCTTGCCAATCGCGCCGGGATCCCGGCAGGCGTTTTCAGCGTGGTGACCGGTTCAGCGAGCGCGGTCGGCAACGAGCTGACCGGCAACCCGCTGGTACGCAAGCTGTCATTTACCGGCTCAACCGAAATTGGCCGTCAGTTAATGCAGCAGTGCGCCAAAGACATCAAAAAAGTGTCGCTGGAGCTGGGCGGCAATGCGCCGTTTATCGTCTTTGACGATGCCGATCTTGATAAAGCCGTGGAAGGCGCACTGGCATCGAAGTTCCGTAACGCAGGCCAAACCTGTGTCTGCGCCAACCGCCTGTACGTGCAGGACGGCGTGTATGACCGTTTTGCCGAAAAACTCCAGCAGGCAGTGAGCAAACTGCACCTCGGTGATGGTCTGCAACCTGACGTCACCACCGGGCCGCTGATCGACGAGAAAGCGGTAGCCAAAGTGCAGGAACACATCGCCGATGCTCTGGATAAAGGCGCGCGCATTATCGCGGGCGGCAAACCTCACGCACTCGGCGGCAACTTCTTCCAGCCCACCATTTTGGTGGATGTGCCTGACAACGCGAAGGTCGCCAAAGAAGAGACGTTCGGCCCGCTGGCTCCGCTGTTCCGGTTTAAGGACGAGGCTGACGTCATCGCTCAGGCCAATGACACCGAGTTTGGTCTGGCCGCCTATTTCTACGCCCGTGATTTGAGCCGCGTCTTTCGCGTTGGCGAAGCGCTGGAATACGGCATTGTCGGGATTAACACCGGCATTATCTCCAACGAAGTCGCCCCGTTTGGGGGAATTAAAGCCTCCGGTCTTGGCCGTGAAGGATCGAAATACGGCATCGAAGACTACTTAGAAATCAAATATATGTGCATCGGCCTTTAATAAAATAAATACTGGAGAACACCTGATGAGCACCAACAAAGAACTTATGCAACGTCGCAGCAACGCCGTTCCCCGTGGCGTAGGACAAATCCACCCTATTTTTGCCGAGCGTGCAGAAAACTGTCGAGTCTGGGACGTTGAAGGCCGTGAATTCCTCGATTTTGCTGGCGGTATTGCGGTGCTGAACACCGGCCACCTGCACCCGCAGATCGTCTCTGCGGTAGAAGCACAGTTGAAAAAGCTGTCCCATACCTGTTTCCAGGTGCTGGCCTATGAGCCGTACCTGGAGCTGTGCGAAATCATGAATAAGAAAGTGCCGGGCGATTTCGCCAAAAAAACCCTGCTGGTGACAACCGGCTCGGAAGCGGTGGAAAACGCGGTGAAAATCGCCCGCGCCGCCACCAAACGAACCGGCACTATCGCCTTCAGCGGCGCTTACCACGGTCGAACCCACTACACCCTGTCGCTGACCGGGAAAGTAAACCCGTACTCTGCAGGAATGGGACTGATGCCGGGCCACGTGTACCGTGCGCTTTATCCTTGCCCGCTGCACGGCATCAGTGAAGACGATGCTATCGCCAGCATTCACCGTATCTTCAAAAATGATGCCGCTCCGGAAGACGTTGCCGCCATCGTGATTGAGCCCGTCCAGGGCGAAGGTGGTTTTTACGCCGCCTCTCCTGCTTTTATGCAACGTCTGCGCGCCATTTGTGACGAGCACGGCATCATGCTGATTGCCGATGAAGTACAGAGCGGCGCGGGCCGTACCGGTACGCTGTTCGCTATGGAGCAGATGGGCGTTGCGCCCGATCTCACCACCTTCGCCAAATCTATCGCCGGTGGCTTCCCGCTGGCGGGAGTGACCGGGCGCGCCGAAGTCATGGACGCAATCCCACCGGGCGGTCTGGGCGGTACCTATGCCGGTAACCCGATTGCCTGCGCCGCCGCACTGGCGGTACTGAATATTTTCGAACAGGAAAATCTGCTGCAAAAAGCCAACGAGCTGGGTCAAACCCTGCGCGAAGGCCTGCTGGCTATCGCGGAAACCCACCGCGAGATTGGCGATGTACGCGGGCTGGGAGCGATGATCGCAATCGAACTGTTTGAAGACGGCGATCACACGAAACCAGACGCCAAACTGACTGCGGAAATCGTCGCGCGTGCGCGCGATAAAGGGCTGATCCTGCTCTCCTGCGGACCTTACTACAACGTACTGCGCATTCTTGTCCCACTGACCATTGAAGATGCCCAAATCCGCCAGGGGCTGGACATTATCGCTCAGTGTTTTGCCGAAGCGAAGCAGGGTTAACACCGCATTCGACCAATAAAAAACGCAATCCTCAGGCCGGATAAGGCGGAGCCGCCATCCGGCAGACAGGGTCAATAACAATAAATACGCGTGCCCCGGCGCGGGAATGCCGGGGTGCTCTCCCAAGTGAAATACTTTCGAGAGGTTTAAAAGATGGGGCAAGTGTCACAATCACATGATTTAGGGGGCGGGCTGAAATCACGCCACGTCACCATGCTGTCTATTGCCGGGGTTATCGGCGCAAGTTTGTTTGTGGGTTCAAGCGTGGCGATTGCAGAAGCCGGTCCCGCAGTATTACTGGCCTATCTGTTCGCCGGATTGCTGGTGGTGATGATTATGCGCATGCTGGCCGAAATGGCCGTTGCCACCCCGGATACCGGTTCCTTTTCCACCTACGCCGATAAGGCCATCGGGCCGTGGGCGGGTTATACCATCGGCTGGCTGTACTGGTGGTTCTGGGTGTTGGTTATCCCGCTGGAAGCGAATATTGCCGCCATCATTCTGCACTCCTGGGTTCCAGGCATTCCTATCTGGCTGTTTTCTCTGGTTATCACGTTGGCATTAACCGGCAGTAATTTGCTGAGCGTCAAAAATTACGGTGAGTTCGAGTTCTGGCTGGCGCTGTGCAAAGTGATTGCCATTCTGGCGTTTATCACTCTCGGCGCGGTGGCGATTAGCGGTTTCTATCCCTATGCCGAGGTCAGCGGAGTTTCGCGTCTGTGGGATCAGGGCGGCTTCATGCCCAACGGCTTTGGCGCGGTGATCAGCGCGATGCTAATCACCATGTTCTCCTTTATGGGCGCAGAGATTGTTACCATCGCCGCCGCCGAGTCCGATACCCCGGATAAGCACATCGTCCGCGCCACCAACTCGGTTATCTGGCGTATCTCCATCTTCTATCTGTGCTCTATTTTCGTGGTCGTCGCGCTGATTCCGTGGAACATGCCGGGACTGAAAGAGGTGGGTTCTTACCGCTCGGTGCTGGAGTTACTGCATATCCCACACGCGAAGCTGATCATGGACTGTGTCATATTGCTGTCGGTAACCAGTTGTCTGAACTCCGCGCTGTATACGTCCTCGCGTATGCTTTACTCCCTGAGCCGTCGTGGCGATGCTCCCGCCTTTATGGGTAAAACGAACCGGAGTAAAACGCCTTATGTGGCGGTGTTGCTGTCTACGGGTGCCGCGTTCCTCACCGTGGTGGTCAACTATTACGCCCCGGCCAAGGTGTTCAAATTCCTGATCGACAGCTCCGGTGCCATCGCCCTGCTGGTTTATCTGGTGATTGCAATTTCCCAACTGCGGATGCGCAAAATCCTGCTGGCGCGAGGCGGTGAAATTAAACTGAAAATGTGGCTCTATCCGTGGCTTACCTGGCTGGTAATCGCCTTTATTATCTTTGTGCTGGTGGTGATGCTCTTTCGCCCGGCTCAACAACTGGAAGTTATCTCTACCGGGTTGTTAGCCATAGGAATTATTTGCACCGTGCCTATTATGTCACGCTGGAAAAAACTGCTATCGTGGCAAAAAGCACCGTTGCAAAATACGCATTAAACCTTTTCCCGGCGCAGGCCGGGAAAACCGTTCAGGAGTAAGACCATGACCGCCATTCCCCAACCGACGGCCATTGATGGATACCGCTGGCTGAAAAACGACATCATCCGCGGTGTGTATCAGCCTGATGAAAAACTGCGTATGAGCCTGCTGACCTCACGCTATGAGCTTGGCGTGGGACCGCTACGCGAAGCGCTTTCGCAGTTGGTTGCCGAGCGGCTGGTCACGGTGGTCAATCAGAAAGGGTATCGTGTCGCCCCAATGTCCGAACAGGAGTTGCTCGATATTTTCGATGCCCGCGCAAATATGGAAGCCATGCTGGTCGCGCTGGCCATTGAACGCGGCGGCGACGCCTGGGAAGCTGAAATCCTGGCGCGGGCGCATATGCTCGGCAAGCTTGAAGCCGTTGACGCCAGTGAACAGATGCTCGACGAGTGGGATCAGCGCCATCAGGCTTTTCACTCGGCAATTGTCGCTGGCTGCGGTTCACAGTATCTGCTGCAAATGCGCGAACGGCTATTCGATTTGGCGGCGCGCTACCGGTTTATCTGGCTGCGAAAGACGGTGCTGTCGGTGGAGATGTTGGAAGATAAACACGATCAGCACCAAACGCTGACCGAAGCAATTCTGGCACGCGATGCTGCACGTGCCAGCGAATTAATGCGCCAGCACCTGCTGACGCCCATTCCGATTATTCAACAAGCGATGTCCGGCAAATTGCTGGCGCAATAAGCCTGAACTTTCTTATTGTTCTGGAATACGCAAAACCTGCCCTGGATAAATTTTATCCGGGCTTTTCAGCATCGGTTTATTCGCTTCAAATATCTGGTTATACAGGTTGGCGTTACCGTATACCTGTTTGGCAATAGCGCTCAGGGTATCTCCTGATTTTACGGTATAAAACTGGCTTTCACTCGCCGGCGCAGAAGTTTTTACCTGATCGTCGACGCTGGCAATACCAGAGATATTACCAATCGCAATCAGGATTTTTTCTTTCGCTTCCTGACTTAATCCATCGCCAGAAACGGTGGCTTTACCTTCGTTAATTTGGACGTTCACTTTATCCGCATCCGGGATGCCCGTTTTGTTCAGGTGTTCCTGTACCTTTTTTGCCAGATCGGCAGTGTCATGGTTGCCAGTAACCGCATCCCACAGTTTTTCACCCGCATCTTTTACAAAATTAAAGAGTCCCATATCCACCTCGGTAGTTAACAATCAACACCAGGAAGTGTAGCAGAGGAGAAAGGAGCGCAAAGAAAACGGCGCCAGAGCGCCGTAGTAGAAAGGTAATTAGTTACGCGTTTGTATCCAGAAGGCGTGGATCAGACCCGGGATGTAGCCCAGCAGCGTCAGAACAATATTGAGGATAAATGCCCAGCCGAACCCCTTCCCCAGCAGCACGCCAAGCGGGGGCAGAATAATAGTAAAAACGATTCTCCAGAAACCCATACACACTCCATACAAGCAAAAAGTTACTCATTGTTTAAAAAGAGATTTTATCTCTAAGCATAGTCAGTGTACCTAACTCTGCCAGCCTTCCCCTGCTGTTTTACCCTCCTTTACGCTCTTTACGCTGGCGTACGTTGACCGTTTATTTTAGAATAAGCTTAATTTAGAACATGCTTAAATACATATGACTGAACTTGAACAACTCCAGGCCAGCGCTGAGCAGGCTGCCGCCCTGCTAAAAGCGATGAGTAACCCGAAAAGGTTGCTGATTTTGTGCATGCTCTGCGGCTCACCCGGTACCAGCGCGGGCGAATTAGCCCGTGTTACCGGCCTGAGTCCTTCCGCCACTTCGCAGCATCTGGCGCGTATGCGTGAAGAGGGCCTGATAGACAGCCAACGCGATGCCCAGCGCATCCTGTACTCCATCAAAAATGCGGCCGTGAATTCACTGATCGCCACATTAAAAACACTGTATTGCCCATAAGGAGCCATCATGACCATTGGGACGATTTCCCCGCGCGAGGCGCAGACGCTGGTCGCACAAGGCGCAAAACTGATTGATATCCGCGATGCTGACGAGTATCTGTACGAGCATATTCCGGAGGCGCATCTGGCGCCATTACCTACGCTAGAGCAGGGATCGCTGCCTGCGAATTTACGCGCCGGGCAGGTGATTTTTCACTGCCAGTCAGGCAAACGTACACAAAACGCGGCGACAAAACTGAACGCTATTGCCGCGCCTGCGCAGGTCTGGTTGCTGGAAGGTGGCATTGACGGCTGGAAAGCCGCAGGTTTTCCGGTGGCAAAAGACCGTTCACAACCGTTACCGCTGATGCGCCAGGTGCAGATAGCCGCAGGCAGCCTTGCCTTACTCGGCGTCATTCTGGGCTACACCGTTAGCAGCACCTTCTTCCTGCTGAGCGGTTTTGTGGGCGCCGGGCTAATACTCGCTGGCGTGACCGGCTTTTGCGGCATGGCGCGATTGCTGGATATCATGCCCTGGAACCGACGTACTCATTAAGCGGTAATCATTGAAACTGCACTGTACCCGCTGATTGACGTGATCTATGGTGAGTTCTGCGATAAATAAAGGAGAGCAATATGTTTAAACCTGGCGATCTGGTTCAACCACGCATGGGTGGACCTAAACTGAAAGTTGTCGAAGTCAATGGCGATCACATTGTGGCGGTACACGCCAGTAATGAAAGCGGCGAAAAATTCACGCTAAAAGCAGCTGACGTGACGCGATATACCGAAGAGGGTGATTTTGGCGTTTGCTGAAAATAAGCGGTGAGGTCGCCCTCACCGCATTAATAATCAGATCAAAAAGTCATCAAGAGATTTACCGGCAGCCAGTGCCTGGGCAATTGGCTTCGGTGTGCGACCCTGTCCGGTCCATGTTTTTGTTTCGCCATTGAGATCGGTAAAACGATATTTCGCCGGGCGCGGCTGACGTTTTTTAACTGAACGTGCCGTCGCAGGCGTCATGCTCAGTAGCTCTTCCGGATTGATCCCGTCTGCCTGCATCAGCGCCAGCAAAGTATTAATTTTTTCCTGCTGTTCTGCACGTTGGCGCTGTAGTTGTTCTTCTTCATCGCGGCGTTCTTTGGTCACTACCCTGAATTTTTCCAGCATATCTTCCAGCACATCAACGGAAAATTCACGAGCCATTGCACGCAGCGAGCGGATATTATTTAAGTTTTTTAACATTGAACTCATATTAACAAAACCTCTTTAACGTAAAACATAAAAACGGTATTACCCTAAATATTGTATGCAACTGCTTATTATATTTCCAGTCTAATTTATTCGCATATTACTAATCAAAAAAGCTAATTCGTGTATTTATCGCATCCATTTTGATATCGCCTATGCGATATATTCCATTCCTCTGCTAGTCGCTATAAATATACTTGCAAGGAGTCTCAGGGTATCACTCGAGAAACAGGCCACAACATCGCGCGGAGCCGGTGCGTATACATATTGCACATTAGTCAACATTGAGAAAAGGAGCGCAAAAAATTCAGAAAAACAAATTCCCATAACCCATTGATCTAAAATGCCTTTAATTAAATCAGCAACGAAAACACCAAAACGAACAAAAAACAAACCATTGCAGAGCATTTTATCGACAAAAAGGTAATAAATAAAAATTTTAAGCTAGTTGCTAGTTATTATCCAGGCAGATATCCTATTCAAACGCGAAAGCAGCAAGACAAATCACTAGCAAGAAGGTATTCAAAACCTTTTTTTCCCTTTTTACAAGGAGCATTAACATGTTCTCTCCGCAGTCACGCTTGCGTCATGCAGTAGCAGACACGTTCGCGATGGTTGTTTATTGTTCTGTCGTGAACATGTTGATCGAAATATTCCTTTCAGGAATGAGCTTTGAACAGTCTCTGTACTCCAGACTGGTGGCTATCCCCGTCAACATCCTGATCGCGTGGCCATACGGCATGTATCGCGATTTGTTTATGCGCGCGGCGCGTAAAGCCACGCAAGCAGGATGGGGGAAAAACCTGGCGGACGTGCTGGCTTATGTCACCTTCCAGTCACCAGTGTATGTGATTATTCTATTGACGGTTGGCGCAGACTGGCACCAGATTACGGCTGCAGTAAGTTCGAACATCGTGGTATCAATGCTGATGGGCGCGGTCTATGGCTACTTTCTTGATTATTGCCGCCGCCTGTTTAAGGTCAGCAGCTATCACCAGGCTAAAGCCTGACAGATCTCTTCGCGACTGGCCCTGCCAGTCGCATTATTAGTTTGAACTAACGTCGCCAAACAACCCACTCAGATAACGCTCAAGCGCAATTCGCGAACTGAAGCCGTGCGGAATACCATAATGTTCGTGAGTCTCTCCGGCTAAATATAGCGGGAATTGCTGGTAGTGATCGCAGGTTTTAATATCCGTCGCAGGTTCCGCCAGCGAAGAGCTGCGCTCTTTTAGCGTGGGATGGATAACTAATGCGGTACGTCCCATACGTGCTTCACGGTTAACGTACACATAATTTTCGCCACGACGATAGCCGTACGTTTTTTGCGTCACTACATCGACGGTAAAGCCCACTTTTTCAAGTACGCGCGCCACCTCATCAGGTCGTAAATACATATATTTTCCTCGTTATCTTTTTTACTGCGGGCTTACCTTACCTGATTCAGCATTAGCAACGCTTTCAGAAAAGTCCATAAACGAGTGGCGATGGTGGGACGAATATCTTAAGAACCGCGCAGATTTATGTCAGCGCCATCCGCAATTGATACGCCGCCTGCTGCGCCATTTCCACCGAGCTGATGTTGGTAAACGACAGCAATATTCCCCCCTTTCCTGCTGAAGTTATTCGCCAGCGGCTTAACGCCTGAACCGCCAGCCCGGCCTGATTCGCTTTGCGCACTAGCGCAACATCATCTCCGTCGACAGTTATCACCAGCTGAATCCCACCTTCCTGAGGAATGACGTTAAATCCTTGTTCGCTCAGCGCGTTTTCCATCCATTGACGTCGCAGGGCATAATTCTGGCGCATACGTTTTAAGTGCCGCCAGAAGTGGCCATCTTGCATAAAATCCGCCAGCGTTTGCTGCCATAAAACTGGAACGCTACAGGCCGTTAGCGCCGCCTGCTGACGAAAATGTTCGACCTGAGTCAGGGGTACCACCAGCCATGCCGTGCGCAAAGCCGGAAACATCGATTTGCTGAACGTTCCGGCATAAATCACCCGCTGGGGTGCATCCAGACTTTTTAGCGGCGGCAACGGTTTACCGTGGTAGCGAAATTCACTGTCGTAATCATCTTCAATGATCCACGCCTGCGCCCGAGTCGCCCATTCAAGCAGTTGGTGGCGACGGTCTAATGACAGGGCGACGCCCAGCGGACTTTGGTGTGCGGGTGTGAGCAGCACAAAACGCGCCTGCGGGTAGTCACGGATCCCAGCGCAGACATCCAGGCCATCGGCATCAACTGCCACCGGCATCAGCTCAATGCGCTCCTGAGCCACCACGGGGTGAATCAACGGAAAGCCAGGATCTTCGACCCACATCCCCTCACCGGGTTGAGACAGAGCGCGCAGGATTAACGTCATTGATGCAGCGTAGCCTGAAGTAATAAAAATCTGCTCCGGCTGGCACTCAATACTGCGTGAGACGCGCAGGTAATCGACAATCGCCTGACGTAACACCCGTTCGCCGCAAACATCACCCACGGCCAGGTCAAAACGCGTTTGGGTGCGTAAACGCCGCCCCATCACCCGCGCCCAGACGTCCCGCGGGAAGAGATCGAGTGCGGGTAATCCCATCTGAAAAGGCTGCGGCCTGGGGTTTTCTCCGGCGAAGATAGCGGGAGACACAGGTGCGTTTTCCGGTCGCAGTTGCTCACTGACAAATGTTCCTGCCTGCCCGCGTCGCGCGAGCCAGCCCTGCGCCACCAGATCTGCATAGGCATTTTCCACCGTCGAACGTGATACCCCCAGCTCCTGGGCCCAGGTCCGACTGGAGGGCAATCTTGTGCCTGGCTTTAGTTCACCTTTCTCAATGGCGTTTTTTAACTGACGGGCGATTTGCTGATAGCGTGGCATTTATGGTCTGCTTTTTTGGCAACAATATGGCTCTCTGTAGCAGTCCATTATAGTGCTACATTGCGGGTCATCCAAACGAGGAGAAATACCATGACAATGTTACGCCAGCCCTATTATGAACTCAGTCCTGAAATCTATAACGCTTTGGTTCAGGCCAGCAAAGCGCTGGAAAACTGCGCGCTGGAACCTACGCTGACGGAACTGATTTACCTGCGAGTCTCGCAAATCAACGGCTGCGCCTTTTGCCTGGAAATGCACAGTAAGGCGCTGCGCAAATCCGGTGTTGCGCAGGCCAAACTGGACGCGCTGGCAGGCTGGCGGGTGAGTCATCACTTCAGCGAGCAGGAGCGTGCGGCACTGGCGTGGGCCGAATCCGTCACCCATATAGCCAGCACCCATGCCGAAGATGACGTTTATCTGCCGCTGCTCGACCATTTTAGCGCGAAAGAGATTAGCGATCTGACGTTTGCTATTAGCCTGATGAACTGCTTTAACCGTCTGGCGGTAGGGATGCGCATGTGATTCTGCGCTGCCGGATGGCGACATAAACGCCATCCGGCAACCTGCCATAGTTTCTATCACTTCCTCCGTCACGCTCATCACCCAGGCCCTCATCAATCTAAAATTACCATATCTTGTATGGTTGAATCTTTTTAAAACTACATCTAGTATCTCCTCTATCAAGACACACACAACCTGACGCCCTCTATCGCGTCATTCTTTTACTTTTAGATGGAAATACGAATCATGCGCATTGTTATTTACACTCGTAACAACTGTGTTCAGTGCCACGCTACTAAGCGGGCGATGGAAAGCCGCGGGTTTGACTTTGAGATGGTAAACGTCGATTTACACCCCGATATGGCTGATCGCCTGCGCGATCAAGGCTTTCGTCAGTTACCAGTCGTGGTCGCAGGGGAAACCAGTTGGTCAGGATTTCGCCCGGACATGATCAACCGTCTGCGCCCGGCTCCTCAAGTGGCCAGCGCATGAGTCAGCTCGTCTACTTTTCCAGCAGCTCCGAAAATACGCACCGCTTCATGCAGCGTCTGAGGCTGCCTGCCATCCGCATTCCGCTTAACGAACGCGAGCGGATCCGGGTAGACGAACCTTACATTTTAATCGTGCCCTCCTACGGTGGCGGCGGTACAGCTGGCGCGGTCCCGAGACAGGTGATCCGCTTTTTAAACGATACGCACAACCGGGCGTTAATCCGTGGAGTGATCGCCTCCGGCAATCGCAATTTCGGGGACGCCTACGGTCGCGCGGGTGATGTCATCTCACAAAAATGCGGCGTGCCGTGGCTCTATCGCTTTGAGCTGATGGGCACCCAAAGCGATATCGACAACGTGCAAAAAGGAGTGAGCGAATTTTGGCAACGACAACCACAGAACGTGTAGAACAGCAGACGCTGGATTATCACGCCCTGAACGCCATGCTGAATCTGTACGATAAGGCCGGGCGCATTCAGTTCGACAAAGACCATCAGGCGGTGGAGGCATTCTTTACCGCCCACGTCCGCCCCAACTCGGTGGCGTTTGCCAGCCAGCAGGCGCGTCTGGACACGTTGGTGGATGAAGGCTATTACGATGCCAGCGTGTTAGCCCGCTACGATCGCGCGTTTGTGCTGAAGCTATTCGCCCACGCCCACGCCAGCGGATTCCGTTTCCAGACGTTCCTCGGCGCATGGAAGTTCTACACCAGCTATACGCTGAAAACGTTCGACGGGAAGCGCTATCTCGAAGACTTTGAGGATCGCGTAACGATGGTGGCGCTCACGCTGGCGCAGGGCGATGAAGCGCTCGCTCTGCAACTGACCGATGAAATGCTCTCCGGGCGTTTTCAACCCGCCACGCCAACCTTTTTAAACTGCGGTAAACAGCAACGCGGCGAGCTGGTTTCCTGCTTCCTGTTACGCATTGAAGACAACATGGAGTCAATTGGACGGGCGGTCAACTCGGCGCTGCAACTCTCCAAACGCGGCGGCGGCGTGGCATTTTTGCTCTCTAACCTGCGTGAGGCGGGTGCGCCCATTAAGCGCATTGAGAACCAGTCCTCTGGGGTGATCCCGGTAATGAAAATGCTGGAGGATGCGTTTTCTTATGCGAATCAATTAGGGGCGCGTCAGGGTGCGGGCGCGGTGTATCTGCACGCGCATCATCCGGATATTTTGCGTTTTCTCGATACCAAACGTGAAAACGCCGACGAGAAAATCCGTATCAAAACGCTCTCGCTTGGTGTGGTGATCCCGGATGTCACCTTCCAGTTAGCCAAAGAAAATGCCCAAATGGCGCTGTTTTCACCGTATGACGTGGAACGAATTTACGGCAAACCATTCGGTGATATCGCCGTAACTGAACGGTATGACGAACTGGTTGCCGACAAACGAGTGCGCAAAAAATACATTAACGCCCGCGATTTCTTCCAGCGGCTGGCCGAGATCCAGTTCGAGTCCGGCTACCCTTACATCATGTTTGAAGACACGGTGAATCGCGCCAATCCGATTGCCGGTCGTATCAATATGAGCAACCTGTGCTCGGAGATTTTGCAGGTTAACAGCGCTTCCACCTACGATGAAAACCTCAATTACGCACAAACAGGGCACGATATATCCTGCAACCTCGGCTCGTTGAATATCGCTCATACCATGGATTCGCCAGACTTTGGGCGCACTGTGGAAACGGCGGTTCGCGGTTTAACGGCCGTTTCGGACATGAGCCATATCCGCAGCGTACCCTCAATTGAGGCCGGGAACAGCGCATCGCACGCTATCGGTCTTGGGCAGATGAACCTGCACGGGTATCTGGCACGGGAAGGTATCGCCTACGGCTCACCTGAAGGGCTGGATTTCACCAATCTCTATTTCTACACCATCACCTGGCATGCGCTGAATACGTCGATGAAGCTCGCCCGGGAACGCGGCAAAACCTTTGCCGGATTCAGGCAGTCCCGCTACGCCAGCGGTGAGTATTTTAACCAGTATCTGCAGGGCGACTGGCAGCCAAAAACCGCCAAGGTTCGCACACTGTTTGCCACCAGCGGCATTACGCTGCCAACGCGCGAAATGTGGTCGCAGCTGCGTGAAGATGTCATGCGCTACGGCATTTATAACCAGAATTTACAAGCGGTTCCGCCAACGGGTTCTATCTCCTACATCAACCATGCGACATCAAGCATTCACCCGATCGTGTCAAAAGTGGAGATTCGCAAAGAGGGCAAAACCGGGCGCGTTTACTACCCTGCCCCGTTTATGACCAATGAGAATCTGGCCTTGTATCAGGATGCCTACGAGATTGGTCCACAAAAAATCATTGATACCTACGCTGAAGCAACGCGGCATGTCGATCAGGGGCTTTCACTGACGCTCTTTTTCCCCGATACCGCCACTACTCGCGATATCAACAAAGCGCAGATTTACGCCTGGCGTAAGGGCATCAAATCGCTGTACTACATCCGACTACGCCAGTTGGCGCTGGAAGGAACCGAAATCGAAGGTTGCGTGTCATGCGCGCTGTAAGGAGGACAACATGACATTATCGCGCGTAAGTGCCATCAACTGGAACAAGATTGAGGATGATAAAGATCTCGAGGTTTGGAATCGCCTGACCAGTAACTTCTGCTACCGGAAAAGGTCCCGCTCTCCAACGATATCCCGGCCTGGCAAACGTTGAACGCCGCCGAACAGCAGCTAACTATCCGCGTTTTTACCGGGCTGACGCTGCTCGACACTATTCAGAACATAGCCGGTGCGCCAGCATTGATGGCCGATTCGTTAACGCCGCATGAAGAGGCGGTGCTATCGAATATCAGCTTTATGGAAGCGGTGCACGCCCGTTCGTACAGCTCAATTTTCTCCACTCTTTGCCAGACCAAAGACGTGGATGCGGCTTACGCGTGGAGTGAAGAAAATACCCCACTCCAGCGCAAGGCACAGATCATTTTGACACATTACGCCAGCGACGAACCGTTGAAGAAAAAAATTGCCAGCGTGTTTCTGGAATCCTTCCTGTTCTATTCCGGCTTCTGGTTGCCAATGTATTTCTCCAGCCGCGGAAAACTGACCAATACCGCCGATCTCATTCGTCTGATCATTCGTGATGAAGCCGTTCACGGGTATTACATTGGTTATAAATATCAAAAAGGTCTGGAGCACATTTCTGAATCCGCACGCGAGGAGTTAAAGAATTTTGCCCTCGACCTGCTGATGGAATTGTATGATAACGAAGCGCGTTATACGGAAGAATTGTATGCAGAAACCGGCTGGGTGGATGACGTCAAAGCCTTCCTTTGCTACAACGCCAATAAGGCATTAATGAATTTGGGGTATGAGGCATTATTCCCGCCAGAAATGGCGGAGGTTAACCCGGCAATCCTTGCTGCGCTGTCGCCCAACGCTGACGAAAACCACGATTTCTTCTCAGGTTCCGGCTCATCATACGTGATGGGAAAAGCTGTCGAAACCGAAGACGACGACTGGAATTTCTAGCACTCATTTCCGCGGGAAATACCGTACATTTTTCGCGGAAATATTTTAACAGGATCACACTTTTGTCGTGCAAATATAATTGTGTGATCTACACTCAATATCAGCCGCATTATTCGCCTGCATTTCAGCAATTCAGGCGACTTTTCATTGCCATTTACAAAAAATATTACCCCATTCACATTCGCGCTCAGCCCTTATATCACGGGAAGTCCCGCCACATGGCCTTCAGCAATATTCGTGCCACAAACAAATTCAGGGTTGTCTCAGATTCTCAGTATGTTAGGGTAGAAAAAGGTCACTATTTCCATCAGGTAATATATCGATATAAACAAATAACAGGAATCATTCTATTGCATGGCAATTAAATTAGAAGTTAAAAATCTCTATAAGATATTTGGAGAGCATCCGCAGAGAGCCTTCAAATATATTGAAAAAGGACTTTCAAAAGAGCAGATTCTGGATAAAACAGGGCTATCGCTTGGCGTTAAGAACGCCAGTCTGGCCATTGAAGAAGGCGAGATATTTGTCATCATGGGATTATCCGGTTCGGGTAAATCCACAATGGTACGCCTTCTCAATCGCCTGATTGAACCCACCCGCGGGCAAGTATTGATTGACGGCGTAGACATCGCCCGGATATCCGATGCAGAGCTTCGCGAGGTGCGCAGAAAAAAGATTGCGATGGTTTTCCAGTCCTTTGCCCTGATGCCGCACATGACGGTCCTGGACAATACGGCATTCGGCATGGAATTAGCCGGTGTTGGCGCGGATGAACGTCGTGAAAAAGCGTTAGATGCGCTGCGTCAGGTTGGTCTGGAGAATTATGCTCACGGATACCCGGATGAACTTTCCGGAGGGATGCGCCAGCGTGTGGGCCTCGCCCGTGCATTAGCCATAAACCCTGACATCTTATTAATGGATGAGGCCTTTTCTGCCCTCGATCCGTTAATTCGTACCGAGATGCAGGATGAACTGGTAAAACTACAGGCGAAACATCAACGTACCGTGGTCTTTATTTCCCACGATCTCGACGAAGCTATGCGTATTGGCGACAGAATTGCCATTATGCAAAACGGTGAAGTGGTCCAGGTCGGCACGCCAGATGAAATCCTGAATAATCCGGCCAATGATTATGTACGCACCTTCTTCCGCGGCGTTGATATTAGCCAGGTCTTTAGTGCCAAAGATATTTCACGTCGTAGCCCTGAAGGTTTAATTCGTAAAACGCCCGGGGTCGGTCCACGTTCAGCGCTGCAATTATTGCAGGACAAAGATCGCGAATATGGTTACGTGATCGAGCGCGGCAATAAATTCGTCGGCGTTGTCTCTATCGACTCTTTAAAAACAGCATTAAGTCAGGCGCAAGGTATTGAAGCGGCATTGATCGATGAGCCGTTAGCCGTGGATGCGCAAACTCCTCTCAGCGAGTTGCTTTCTCATGTCGGCCAGGCCCCGTGCGCGGTGCCGGTTGTTGATGAGGAACAGCAGTATGTGGGCATTATTTCAAAACGCATGCTGTTACAGGCTTTAGATCGTGAGGGGGCAAACAATGGCTGATCAAACCAATCCGTGGGATACCACACCAGCGGCCGACAGTGCCGCACAAACCGCCGATGCCTGGAGTACGCCATCAGGCGCGCCAGCTGACGGCGGTGGCGCAGACTGGCTGACCAGCGCACCCGCGCCGGCGCCAGAGCATTTCAATATTATGGATCCGTTCCATAAAACGCTGATCCCGCTGGATAGCTGGGTCACAGAAGGGATCGACTGGGTCGTTACCCATTTCCGTCCGGTCTTCCAGGGCATTCGAGTCCCGGTGGATTATATTCTCAACGGCTTCCAGCAGCTTCTGTTGGGTATGCCTGCCCCGGTGGCGATTATCCTGTTCGCTCTGATTGCCTGGCAGATTTCCGGCGTTGGAATGGGCGTTGCTACGCTGATTTCATTGATTGCAATCGGGGCCATCGGCGCGTGGTCGCAGGCCATGATCACCCTGGCGCTGGTACTAACCGCGCTGCTGTTCTGCGTGGTGATCGGTCTGCCGATGGGGATCTGGTTGGCGCGCAGTCCACGGGCGGCAAAAATTGTTCGTCCGCTGCTGGACGCCATGCAAACCACACCGGCGTTCGTCTATCTGGTGCCGATCGTCATGCTGTTTGGTATTGGTAACGTCCCGGGCGTGGTGGTGACGATTATCTTCGCCCTGCCGCCAATCGTGCGTCTGACCATTCTGGGGATTAACCAGGTGCCAGCCGACTTGATTGAAGCCTCGCGCTCATTTGGCGCCAGCCCGCGTCAGATGCTGTTTAAAGTCCAGCTCCCGCTGGCGATGCCTACCATTATGGCCGGGGTCAACCAGACGCTGATGCTGGCGCTCTCAATGGTCGTCATCGCGTCGATGATCGCCGTCGGCGGACTGGGTCAGATGGTTCTGCGCGGAATTGGTCGTCTGGATATGGGGCTTGCCACCGTCGGCGGGGTTGGGATCGTGATCCTCGCCATCATTCTCGACCGCCTGACGCAGGCTGTCGGTCGCGACGCCCGTAGCCGTGGCAACCGTCGCTGGTACACCACCGGTCCCGTTGGGCTTATCACTCGCCCATTCACGAAGTAATTCACCCGTTGCCCGGTGGTGCATTGCTTACCGGGCCTATACGTCCCTCCAATAATTAAGGAACAACGATGCGACAGAACGTCATTATTGCCACAGCGTTTGCCACCCTTGTCTCCACCAGCACTTTCGCTGCCGATCTGCCAGGCAAAGGCATCACTGTACAGCCAATCCAGAGCACTATCTCTGAAGAATCCTTCCAGACGCAACTGGTCGCCCGTGCGCTGGAGAAACTGGGTTATACCGTTAACAAAACAAGCGAAGTTGACTACAACGTCGGCTATACCTCCATTGCCTCTGGCGATGCAACTTTTACCGCTGTGAACTGGCAGCCGCTGCATGATGATATGTATGCCGCAGCGGGCGGAGACAAAAAGTTCTATCGCGAGGGGGTATTCGTTACGGGTGCCGCGCAAGGTTATCTGATCGATAAAAAAACCGCTGAGCAGTATAAAATCACCAACATTGCCCAGTTAAAAGATCCGAAGATCGCCAAAATCTTTGACACCAACGGCGACGGAAAAGCAGACATGATGGGCTGCTCGCCGGGCTGGGGCTGCGAAGCGGTGATCAACCACCAGAACAAAGCCTTCGATCTGGAAAAAACCGTCGAGGTCAGCCACGGTAACTATGCGGCGATGATGGCTGACACTATTACCCGCTTTAAAGAAGGCAAACCCATTCTTTACTACACCTGGACACCGTACTGGGTGAGCGACGTAATGAAACCGGGTAAAGATGTGGTCTGGCTGCAAGTACCGTTCTCTTCCCTGCCAGGCGAGCAGAAAGACATTGATACCAAGCTGCCAAACGGCGCCAACTACGGCTTCCCGGTGAACACTATGCATATCGTCGCCAACAAAGCCTGGGCGGAGAAAAACCCGGCTGCGGCGAAACTGTTTGCCGTCATGAAGCTGCCGCTGGCGGACATCAACGCGCAGAACGCGATGATGCACGACGGGAAAGCATCTGAAGCCGACGTACAGGGTCACGTTGACGGCTGGATCAAAGCCCACCAGCAACAGTTTGATGGCTGGGTGAAAGAAGCGCTGGCTGCGCAGAAATAACCCCCTCGTAGGTCTGATAAGCGTAGCGCCATCACACCAATGCCGGATGGTGGCGCGATGCGCCTTATCCGGCCTACACGCCCTCCTCCCAACCGCACAATCCATCACCCAACAAATCAGCAACATTTAATCACTTACGTTATGATTGTTTTCTGCAACCCATTTTTCAGTTGAAAACCATGACGAAAACCACTCAGGGACTTAGCCCTTCGCTGATCCTGTTAATGTCTATCGCCACCGGCCTCGCCGTCGCCAGTAACTATTACGCGCAGCCGCTGCTCGACACCATCGCACGTAACTTTTCGCTATCGGCCAGTACCGCTGGCTTTATCGTCACCGCGGCCCAGCTCGGCTATGCCGCCGGCCTGCTGTTTTTAGTACCGCTTGGCGATATGTTTGAACGTCGGATGCTGATCGTCTCCATGACGCTGTTAGCGGCAGGCGGCATGCTTATTACCGCCAGCAGCCAGTCGCTGGGCATGCTGATCCTCGGCACCGCCCTGACCGGGTTGTTCTCGGTAGTGGCACAGATTCTGGTTCCGCTGGCGGCGACGCTTGCCACGCCGGATAAGCGCGGTAAAGTTGTCGGCACCATTATGAGCGGCCTGCTGCTGGGTATCCTGCTGGCGCGCACCGTGGCGGGATTACTGGCCAATCTTGGCGGCTGGCGCACCGTATTTTGGGTCGCATCGATATTAATGGCGCTGATGGCGATTGCGCTGTGGCGCGGTCTGCCGAAGATGAAATCAGATACTCATCTCAACTATCCACAACTGTTAGGCTCCGTATTCAGCCTGTTTATCCATGATAAATTGCTGCGTACCCGCGCGATGTTGGGCTGCCTGACCTTTGCCAATTTCAGTATTCTCTGGACCTCTATGGCGTTTTTGCTCGCCGCGCCGCCGTTTAACTACTCCGAAGGAACGATCGGGCTGTTTGGCCTGGCAGGGGCCGCAGGGGCGTTAGGCGCGCGTCCGGCAGGTGGTTTTGCCGATAAGGGAAAATCACATCTCACCACGACCACAGGTCTGTTATTACTGCTGCTCTCCTGGTGGGCTATCTGGTTAGGGCATAGTTCCGTGCCAATGCTGATTATCGGTATCCTGGTCCTGGACCTCACCGTTCAGGGTGTGCATATCACCAACCAGACGGTTATCTATCGCATTCATCCGGACGCGCGTAATCGCCTGACCGCCGGATACATGACCAGCTATTTTATTGGCGGGGCGGCAGGTTCGCTGATTTCGGCCTCCGCCTGGCAGCATGCCGGTTGGGCTGGCGTTTGTCTGGCCGGTACGACCGTTGCCCTACTCAACCTGTTGGTCTGGTGGCGAGGATATCACCGTCAGGAAGCCGTAAATTAAGCATATAGCGTATGTTTACCGCTGATTGGGCTCCGCAGGGTGTTAAGGAGCCCATCAGTCTGCTAAGGTTATAACTCATTGAACCAAGTTATATTAATTTCGGTAATGAAACCTATAACCCTATGGAAAGCCCGATATCCCAGTCTGAACCCAGTTCTGCGACGCTAACTGAAGGATTCAAAGACAGCCTGCCAATAGTCATCAGCTATATTCCGGTCGCTTTTGCATTTGGTCTCAATGCCACTCGCCTTGGCTTTACTCCGGTTGAAAGCGTGTTTTTCTCCTGCATTATCTATGCGGGAGCCAGCCAGTTTGTCATCACCACAATGCTCGCCGCAGGCAGTTCTTTGTGGGTCGCCGCACTGACCGTCATGGCCATGGATGTACGCCATGTTTTGTACGGACCTTCCCTGCGTAGCCGAATCGCCCAGCGACTGAGCAAACCCAAAAGCGCGCTGTGGGCCTTTGGCCTCACCGATGAAGTCTTTGCCGCCGCCACGGCGAAGCTGGTACGGGATAACCGGCGCTGGAGTGAAAACTGGATGATCGGCATTGCGCTATGCTCCTGGGCCTCCTGGGTGTTTGGCACGGTGATCGGCGCGTTTTCCGGCAGTGGTTTACTCAAGGATTACCCGGCAGTTGAAGCGGCGTTGGGCTTCATGCTCCCGGCGCTGTTCATGAGCTTCCTGCTCGCCTCTTTCCAGCGTCAACAAGCACTCTGCGTGACTGCAGCACTGACCGGCGCGCTGGCTGGCGTCATGCTGTTTTCCATTCCTGCCGCCATCCTTGCAGGCATTGTCTGCGGATGTCTGACGGCTCTTATCCAGTCATTTTGGCAGGGAGGTCCCGATGAGCTATGAGGTCCTGCTGCTTGGCCTGTTGGTCGGCTGCGTTAACTATTGTTTTCGTTATTTGCCGCTCCGTCTTGGAGTGGGGAATGTTCGCCCGACGAAGCGCGGCGCGACGGGCATATTACTCGACACCATTGGCATTGCATCAATTTGCGCCCTGTTGGTGGTGTCTACCGCGCCAGAAGTGATGCACGATTCTCGTCGGTTCGTGCCTACGCTGGTGGGGTTTGTCATACTGGGCGCAAGCTTCTATAAGACCCGCAGCATCATCATTCCAACCTTACTGAGTGCTCTGGGCTATGGATTAGCCTGGAAAATGCTGATTGTCTTATAGATAAAAACAATCATTTTAAATAAATAATACATTTACTTTATTTGTCACTGTCGTTACTATATCGGCTGAAATTAATGAGGTTATACCCAAATGGATAGTTCGTTTACGCCCATTGAACAAATGCTAAAATTTCGCGCCAGCCGCTACGAAGAGTTCCCTTATCAGGAAGTGCTTCTGACTCGTCTATGCATGCACATGCAGGGCAAGCTGCTGGAAAACCGCAATAAGATGCTGAAAGCTCAAGGGATTAACGAGACATTGTTTATGGCGTTGATTACGCTGGAGTCTCAGGAAAACCACAGTATTCAGCCTTCTGAACTGAGTTGCGCGCTTGGCTCGTCACGCACTAACGCAACCCGCATTGCGGATGAGTTAGAAAAACGTGGCTGGATCGAACGTCGCGAAAGCGATAACGATCGCCGCTGTCTGCATCTGCAATTGACCGAGAAAGGCCACGCATTTTTGCAAGAGGTGTTACCGCCTCAGCATAACTGCCTGCATCAGCTTTGGTCATCTCTCAGCACCACCGAAAAAGATCAGCTTGAGCAAATTACCCGTAAACTTCTGACCCGTCTTGACCAGATGGAACAAGATGGCGCGGTATTAGAAGCGTTGCGCTAACGCGCCGACTCGCTCAGAAATCCAGATTTATAAATGAAAAAACCGACAGGCCAGCACGCATACTGCTGGCCTGTCTGATAAACAGGTCGGCTCAGCCGATGTGAAAAAAAAGAAGATCGTGGAGAACAACATGAGCGTAAATGCGGAGACTCAAACCCCGCAGCAACCGGTCAAGAAGAATGGCAAACGTAAAAGTATGCTGCTCCTTCTGACCTTGCTCTTTATTATTATTGCCGTGGCATATGGGATTTATTGGTTTTTAGTACTGCGTCATGTCGAAGAGACAGACGATGCGTACGTGGCAGGGAACCAGGTTCAAATCATGGCGCAGGTATCAGGCAGCGTGACGAAAGTCTGGGCTGATAACACTGACTTTGTAAAACAAGGCGATGTGCTGGTCACCCTCGACCAGACGGACGCAAAGCAGGCATTTGAAAAAGCCAAAACTGCGCTGGCTTCCAGCGTGCGTCAGACGCACCAGTTGATGATCAACAGCAAGCAGTTACAGGCAAGCATTGAAGTGCAGAGAACCGCGCTGGCGCAGGCACAAAGCGACTTTAATCGCCGTGTCCCGCTGGGCAACGCCAACCTGATTGGCCGCGAAGAGCTGCAACATGCGCGTGATGCCGTCGCCAGCGCTCAGGCTCAGCTTGATGTGGCTATCCAACAATATAATGCCAACCAGGCGATGATTCTCGGCAGTAAGCTGGAAGACCAGCCCGCCGTGCAACAGGCTGCCACTGAAGTGCGCAATGCCTGGCTGGCGCTGGAACGAACCAGAATCGTCAGCCCAATGACTGGCTATGTTTCCCGTCGTTCCGTGCAGCCGGGAGCGCAAATTAGCCCGACCACGCCGCTGATGGCGGTCGTTCCAGCCACAAACCTGTGGGTGGATGCCAACTTCAAAGAAACACAGCTCGCGCACATGCGTATCGGTCAACCGGCGACCGTTATCAGCGATATTTACGGCGATGACGTGAAATATACCGGTAAGGTTGTCGGGCTGGATATGGGTACGGGCAGCGCCTTTTCCCTGCTGCCAGCACAAAACGCGACGGGTAACTGGATCAAAGTCGTCCAGCGTCTGCCGGTGCGTATTGAACTGGATGCACAGCAGCTGGCGCAGCATCCGCTGCGTATCGGTTTATCTACGCTGGTTACGGTAGATACCTCAAATCGTGACGGACAAATTCTGGCAAGCCAGGTTCGCACCACGCCGGTATCAGAAAGTAATGCACGGGAAATCAACCTTGCTCCGGTCAATAAGATGATCGAAGAGATCGTGCAGGCCAACGCGGGCTAATTCAAAGGTGCGTGTGATGCAACAGCAAAAACCGCTGGAAGGCGCGCAGCTCGTCATTATGACGATCGCGCTGTCCCTGGCGACATTCATGCAGGTGCTGGACTCCACCATTGCTAACGTGGCGATCCCCACTATCGCCGGGAACCTCGGCTCTTCACTGAGCCAGGGAACCTGGGTGATCACCTCATTCGGGGTGGCGAACGCTATCTCGATTCCGATCACCGGCTGGCTGGCAAAGCGTTTTGGCGAAGTAAGGCTATTCATGTGGTCAACTATCGCCTTCGTCATTGCGTCATGGGCATGCGGGATGTCCACCAGCCTGAACATGCTGATTTTCTTCCGCGTAATCCAGGGGATTGTCGCCGGTCCATTAATTCCGCTGTCACAAAGCTTGTTGCTGAATAACTATCCTCCCGCCAAACGTTCCATCGCTCTGGCGCTATGGTCGATGACGGTGATTGTTGCCCCGATATGTGGCCCTATTCTTGGGGGCTATATCAGCGACAACTATCACTGGGGCTGGATATTTTTCATCAACGTGCCAATCGGTGCTGCGGTGGTATTGATGACTCTGCAAACCCTGCGCGGTCGGGAAACCAAAACCGAGCAGCGGCGCATCGATGCCATTGGTCTGGCCCTGCTGGTCATTGGTATCGGCAGTTTGCAGATTATGCTCGACCGCGGCAAAGAGCTGGACTGGTTCGCCTCTCAGGAGATTATCATCCTGACGGTGGTCGCCGTTGTCGCCATCAGCTTCCTGATCGTCTGGGAGCTTACCGACGAGCACCCCATTGTCGACCTCTCACTGTTTAAGTCGCGCAACTTTACCATCGGCTGTCTGTGTATCAGTCTGGCCTATATGCTCTACTTCGGCGCAATCGTCCTGCTGCCGCAGCTGTTGCAGGAGGTATACGGCTATACGGCAACCTGGGCCGGTCTGGCGTCAGCGCCGGTTGGGGTGATTCCGGTGATCTTATCGCCGATTATCGGCCGCTTCGCGCACAAGCTTGATATGCGTCGGTTAGTCACGTTCAGTTTTATTATGTACGCCGTCTGTTTCTACTGGCGTGCGTGGACGTTCGAACCAGGTATGGACTTTGGCGCATCGGCCTGGCCACAGTTTATTCAGGGTTTCGCGGTAGCCTGCTTCTTTATGCCGCTGACGACTATCACGCTGTCCGGCTTACCACCTGAGCGTCTGGCCGCGGCATCAAGTTTGTCGAACTTTACGCGAACGCTGGCCGGCTCTATTGGTACATCAATTACGACGACGATGTGGACTAACCGTGAGTCACTTCACCATGCGCAGTTAACGGAATCCGTTAATCCCTACAATCCAAACGCGCAGGCAATGTACGATAAGCTGCAGGATTTAGGGATGACGCACCAGCAGGCGTCAGGCTGGATAGCCCAGCAGATCACCAATCAGGGGCTGATTATTTCCGCCAACGAAATCTTCTGGATGTCGGCGGGGATCTTCCTGGTCTTGCTTGGCCTGGTGTGGTTTGCCAAGCCACCCTTCGGTGCGGGCGGCGGCGGCGGCGGCGCGCACTAAATATCTGATAAAAGGGATCTGCGGATCCCTTTTTTATTGCCCCGTAAACCACCTCCCAGGGAGATGGTTTACGGGAGGCAATAAAAAACCCCGGTTATAAGCCGAGGTTAATTTAAATACTGGAACAACTAATCAGTATGACTAAATATGCAGTTCCTGCAGTTTCTCTTTCGGCAGCGCCAGCTCTTCATTGCTGTTAACGCGTACATCATGCTCCAGAATATGACGTGCGATATCCTGTGCTTCGCTAAGAGAGTGCATCTGATACGTGCCACACTGGTAAACGTTCAGCTCCGGGATCTGGTTTTGATCCTGCACTTTCAGCACGTCCGCCATCGCCGCTTTCCACGCGTCGGCAACACGCTGCTCGTCTGGCGTACCAATCAGGCTCATGTAAAAGCCAGTGCGGCATCCCATCGGAGAGATATCGATAATCTCCACGCCGTTGCCGTTGAGATGGTTACGCATAAAACCTGCAAACAGGTGTTCCAGCGTGTGGATACCTTTCTCAGGCATCACTTCTTTGTTCGGAATGCAGAAACGCAGATCAAACACGGTGATTGCGTCGCCATGCGGGGTGTTCATCGTTTTTGCAACCCGGACCGCGGGAGCTTCCATCCGGGTGTGATCGACAGTAAAACTATCTAACAACGGCATTTAGCCACCTCCGATAAATTTTTTGAAAATAATCTGAACTCTTTGTTCCGGGGCGAGTCTGAGTATATGAAAGACGCGCATTTGTTATCATCATCCCTGTTTTCAGAGATGAAATTTTGGCCACTCCCGAGTGGCCTTTTTCTTTTGTATCAAGCGTGCTTTTCCAGCCACACGCTAAACGGCTCAGTATCAGCCGCTTCGATCTCCTGCTGACGACGCTTTGAAGCCTCGGTTTCAGCAATAAATTCCGCTTCCTGCAATATTTCTAACGGCTCTTCACGCAGCAGATTTCGGTAAGCCTCACCCAGCGCTTTACCCGTGCCGCCAATGCCTTCATCAATCATAGACCGTAGGATGCGGGCAGAGAAAGTCAGTTCTGGGTTGTCAAAACAGGCAACCAGTTCATCACAGACCTTTTGATACTCCTCTCCCCCATCGATGCTGTCCAGCGTTTGTGCCACGCGTTTCAGATCACGGAACAGATCTTTCCCTACCTTAGGCAGCGGGAACTGGGCTGTTTCACAGCCAATACCTAACGTCAGCCCAGGCTTACGACCTTCGAGAATCACACGATTCCAGTTTTTACGCGTACACAGCAATTCATCGCTGCTCATTTCCGGGGCATCGGCCAGCGCACACCAGACCATAAACAGATCGAGGAAACGCACCTGCTGCTCGTCCACGCCGATCGGTGAGAACGGGTTGATATCCAGTGAACGAACTTCGATGTACTCAATACCGCCACGCAGAAGCGCGTCAGAAGGCGTTTCGCCACGACGAGTGACGCGTTTCGGGCGAATAGGCGCATACAGCTCATTTTCAATCTGCAGAACGTTGCTGTTGATTTGCAGACGCTTACCGTCCTTCTCCAGACCGATCGCCGCGTACTCCTCGGAAGGGGTTTTAATCGCGCGCTTTAATCCTGCCACATACTCATGCAAATCGTTAAACGTAATTCCGAGATTGCTTTGCGACTTATTGGTATAGCCCAAATCACTCAGACGCAGCGACGTCGCATACGGCAGGTAATACATCCCACAGTCGGTTTTTTCAAACGGCAGGGTTGTCGGTTTTCCTTGCAGGAAAGAGGAACAAATGGCCGGAGAGGCGCCAAACAGATACGGGATCACCCAACCAAAACGGTAGTAGTTGCGGATCAGACGGAAGTAACCCGCGGAGATCTTCTCTTTAGCATCTTCGCCGCCCGTTACGCCACATTTCGCCTGCCAGAAAGCCATCGGCAATGAGAAATTGTAGTGTACGCCGGAGATAGTCTGCATCAACGCGCCGTAACGGTTTTTGAGGCCTTCGCGGTACAGCGTTTTCAGACGACCGGTATTCGACGTACCGTACTGCGCCAGTTCGATATCCTGGCCTTCGGCAATATAGCAAGGCATGCTCAACGGCCACATACGCTCGTCGCCCAGATTTCTGGCGGTATACCGATGCAGGTCGCGCATGAACGTGAGCATTTTCTCAATGTCGTCGCCTGGAGGCGTAATAAACTCCAGCAGCGCTTCGGCAAAGTCAGTGGTTATCCATTTATGCGTTAGCGCTGAGCCTAACACCTCAGGATGGCCTGTCGTTGCTAATGACCCATCTGCATTAACGCGCAGCGTTTCGCGCTCCAGCCCACGTTGAATCCCCTTTAACGCCTGAGGATGGTTTTCCAGCCAGGCCAGCGCCTGTGATACGTCCGGGATCAAATTGACCTCCCGCCTGTCAAAATCGTTTTAATTAGCATAATGGTATTGGTTACCCTGAAGGCTATCTCACAACACAATTAGTGCCACCACATAATGCCTTGCGTCGTAACCGCTGCGACAACTACATAGCGCAGCGCCTTGCCAAGGCATAAGAAAAAAAGTACTGGACCCCACGAGATGCGCATCCATCCAGCTAACAGGCACAGTAAATCACCCACAACCGGCATCCAGCTTAATAATAGTGTGACAGCGCCATAGCGCCGCAGCCAGCCAGTGGCTTTTTCTTGCCAGCGCGATGTTTTACGCAATGGAAAGAAACGCCCAAGGATAACGTTAGTTAACCCTCCAAGGCTATTACCCATTGTTGCTGTTAAGACTAAGACCCAGGGATGACTTACCCCAGAGACCAGCAAAGCAACTAAAACAACTTCAGAATTGCCGGGTAATAGCGTAGCGCTGAGAAAACTGCTGGCAAACAGTGACAGGAGCGATAGTCCATCACTCACAATAACCGGACATCCACCGCGTCCATTCCTGCGGCACGCGCCGCCTGCAGCCCAAAATCGGCATCTTCAAATACGACACAGCGCGCCGGAGCAACACCCATACGTTCGGCACAGAGCAAAAACGTATCAGGAGCAGGTTTATGGTGTTGTACGTGATCGGCTGCGACTACAGCATCAAAATAGCGACGCAGCCCAAGGTGTGCGAGCAGAGCTTCCGCAATCGCGCTTTCACTCCCCGTACCTACCGACATATGACGACGACCATGCCAGGCTTTCACGACGTCAACCAATGGCAAAGGCTGGACGCTATCCAGCAGCATGCTTCTCACGTTGTCGGTTTTTTCACGCGCCAAGGCATGAGGGTCAAGATCGGCATGATTCAATTCAATTACCGACTGGGCAATACGCCACGTTGGGGAGCCATTGAGGGCGACCATGGCTTGTTCATCAAAACGTAATCCATAATGCCCCAATACCTCATGCCACGCCTTACGGTGCGTTGGCTCGGTATCCAGGATGGTGCCATCCATATCAAAAATCAAACCCGCATAACGTTCGTACATCGTCTTCTCACAAGCCGAATGACCAGACGTTATTTTATCGTAATTGATTGATTTTGTCGCTGACAGCGAATTAAGGGGTGTTCCGGGAGTATGTGGAATGATTCAAAGGAGAGAAGATGGTGCATCCGGGAGTTATCTCGGAGAAGATGGTGCATCCGGGAGGATTCGAACCTCCGACCGCTCGGTTCGTAGCCGAGTACTCTATCCAGCTGAGCTACGGATGCATCAGGGAAACTTGCTTTACTGCAGACTTGATGTCGCTGCTAAAGCGCTATCAAGTAAGATGGTGCATCCGGGAGGATTACTCGGCTGCGCCTCGCCCTGCGGGCCGTTGCTTAAGCAACGTTATCCTCCCTGGTGCTCGCGATTATCTCGCAGACCATGAAACAACAGTTTTGCTGTTATCTCGGAGAAGATGGTGCATCCGGGAGGATTCGAACCTCCGACCGCTCGGTTCGTAGCCGAGTACTCTATCCAGCTGAGCTACGGATGCANAAGCAACGTTATCCTCCCTGGTGCTCGCGATTATCTCGCAGACCATGAAACAACAGTTTTGCTGTTATCTCGGAGAAGATGGTGCATCCGGGAGGATTCGAACCTCCGACCGCTCGGTTCGTAGCCGAGTACTCTATCCAGCTGAGCTACGGATGCATCGGGAAACTTGCTTTACTGCCGATATTGATATCGTAATGAGCGATATCAAGTAAGAGATGGTGCATCCGGGAGGATTACTCGGCTGCGCCTCGCCCTGTGGGCCGTTGCTGAAGCAACGTTATCCTCCCTGGTGCTCGCGATTATCTCGCAGACCATGAAACAACAGTTTTGCTGTTATCTCGGAGAAGATGGTGCATCCGGGAGGATTCGAACCTCCGACCGCTCGGTTCGTAGCCGAGTACTCTATCCAGCTGAGCTACGGATGCANAAGCAACGTTATCCTCCCTGGTGCTCGCGATTATCTCGCAGACCATGAAACAACAGTTTTGCTGTTATCTCGGAGAAGATGGTGCATCCGGGAGGATTCGAACCTCCGACCGCTCGGTTCGTAGCCGAGTACTCTATCCAGCTGAGCTACGGATGCATCAGGGAAACTTACTTACTGCAGATTTGATATCGCTGCTAAAGTGATATCGATTTTCTGTAACAACGCTAATGCGCTATTGCAGAGAAGATGGTGCATCCGGGAGGATTCGAACCTCCGACCGCTCGGTTCGTAGCCGAGTACTCTATCCAGCTGAGCTACGGATGCAAATGGCGGTGAGGCGGGGATTCGAACCCCGGATGCAGCTTTTGACCGCATACTCCCTTAGCAGGGGAGCGCCTTCAGCCTCTCGGCCACCTCACCAACACGCCTCTTGCGAGTGCTTCGAAGAACTTGTTTCTGCTCATCGTCGCTGCGTGGCGCACATATTACTTTCTGGGACTTATAAGTCAAACAATTTTTCCAGCGCTTTTATCGTTTGCACATTTCACGCGCAATTAGTCTGCAAAAACGGCAAAAAGAGTGTTTTATCAACAGATAAATTGGCAATTTCCTGAGGCAATGAACAAACGGAAAAATCGCAGGGAAAGGCAATACGCGGATGAGAATCGAAAAAATGAGGAAGACGAAGAAGAAAAGAGAAGAAAAGGGATAATTCAATCAGGTTGCGCCTCACCAGAAAGGTGAGACGCGAAAACCTTAGTAACTGGACTGCTGGGATTTTTCAGCCTGGATACGCTGGTAGATCTCTTCACGATGGACAGAAACTTCTTTCGGGGCGTTTACGCCAATGCGCACCTGGTTGCCCTTCACCCCTAAAACTGTCACGGTGACCTCATCGCCTATCATGAGGGTCTCACCAACTCGACGAGTCAGAATCAGCATTCTTTGCTCCTTGAAAGATTAAAAGAGTCGGGTCTCTCTGTATCCCGGCATTATCCATCATATAACGCCAAAAAGTAAGCGATGACAAACACCTAAGTGTAAGCAGTCACGGCATCACATTCTGTTAAACCTAAGTTTAGCCGATATACACAACTTCAACCTGACTTTATCGTTGTCGATAGCGTTGATACAAACGCTGCGGATTGAAGTCCGCAGCGTCGACTTACGCTTATAATTATTACAGTTTTGCGCTGACCCAGCCTTTCACACTGGCTAACGCTGCTGGCAGAGCCGCAGCATCCGTACCACCGGCTTGCGCCATGTCCGGACGACCACCACCCTTACCGCCTACCTGCTGAGCGACCATTCCAACCAGTTCCCCTGCTTTCACGCGATCTGTCACGTCCTTAGACACACCCGCAATCAGAGAAACCTTACCTTCCACTACCGTTGCCAGAACGATAACGGTAGACCCCAGTTGATTTTTCAGATCATCAACCATGGTACGCAACATTTTCGGCTCAACGTCCGCGAGTTCGCTGACCAGCAGCTTCACGCCATTGATATCAACCGCTTTGCTGGAGAGATTTGCACTCTCCTGCGCCGCAGCCTGTTCCTTCAATTGCTGCAATTCTTTTTCGAGTTGACGCGTACGCTCCAGCACGGAACGAACTTTGTCACCAATATTCTGGCTATCGCCTTTCAGCAGCTGCGCAATATCGCTTAAGCGATCGCTCTCAGCATGCACGGTTTGGATAGCGCCTTCACCGGTCACAGCTTCGATACGACGAACGCCCGCCGCAGTGCCTGACTCAGACACAATACGGAACAGACCGATATCACCCGTACGGCTGGCATGAGTACCACCACACAGTTCGGTAGAGAAATCACCCATGCTCAGAACACGCACGTGGTCGTCATATTTCTCGCCAAACAGCGCCATTGCGCCTTTGGCTTTCGCCGCTTCGAGATCCATGATGTTCGTTTCAATCGGCAGATTGCGACGAATTTGCGCATTAACCAGATCTTCAACGGCACGGATTTCAGCAGGCTTCATAGCTTCAGTATGAGAGAAGTCGAAGCGCAGCACTTTATCGTTAACCAATGAGCCTTTCTGTGCCACATGCGTGCCCAGTACCTGGCGCAGCGCCGCGTGCATCAGGTGCGTTGCGGAGTGGTTCAAGCGAATGCGCGCACGACGAGCTTCATCAACATCAGCCTGTACTGCATCGCCAATTTTCAGAGAACCCGCAGACAGCTTACCGATGTGACCAATGGCCTGGCCATATTTCTGCGTGTCGCTCACGGCAAACGCGAAGCCTGCGCCTTTCAGTTCACCCTTGTCGCCAACCTGACCACCAGATTCCGCATAGAACGGAGTCTGATCCAGTACGACAACTGCGTCCTGACCTGCGTTAATTGCGTCTACCGCTTTACCATCAACAAACAGCGCGGTCACTTTGCCGTTCAGTTCCAGATGTTCGTAGCCTTTAAATTCAGAGGCGCCATCAACACGAATCATCGCATTGTAGTCTGCGCCAAAGCCGCTGGCTTCACGCGCGCGACGGCGCTGTTCTTCCATTGCAGCTTCAAAGCCTGCTTCGTCAACCTTAATGTTGCGCTCGCGGCAAACGTCCGCCGTCAGGTCAACCGGGAAACCGTAGGTGTCATACAGACGGAATGCGGTTTCGCCATCCAGTGTATCACCGGACAGTTTTGCCAGTTCTTCATCCAGCAGCGCCAGACCACGCTCCAGTGTACGCGCAAACTGCTCTTCTTCGGTTTTCAGAACCTGCTCAACCATAGCCTGCTGACGCTTCAGTTCTTCACCTGCGGAGCCCATGACGTCCACCAGCGGACCAACCAGCTTGTAGAAGAAGGTATCCTTCGCGCCCAGCATGTTGCCATGACGTACCGCGCGACGAATGATACGACGCAGCACATAACCACGGTTTTCATTCGACGGGACAACGCCATCGGCAATCAGGAATGCACAGGAACGGATATGGTCAGCGATAACGCGCAGCGACTTGTTGCTCAGATCGGTCGCGCCGGTGACTTTCGCCACGGACTCAATCAGTGAACGGAACAGGTCGATTTCATAGTTGGAATTAACGTGTTGCAGCACGGCCGCAATACGCTCAAGGCCCATACCGGTATCCACGGACGGCTTCGGCAGCGGTTCCATGGTACCGTCAGCCTGACGGTTGAACTGCATGAAGACGATGTTCCAGATCTCAATGTAGCGATCGCCATCTTCTTCTGCGCTTCCCGGAGGGCCACCCCAAATGTGGTCGCCATGGTCGTAGAAAATTTCGGTGCACGGACCGCAAGGGCCGGTATCACCCATCTGCCAGAAGTTGTCGGAAGCATAAGCCGCGCCTTTGTTATCACCGATACGGATGATACGTTCGCGCGGAATGCCGACTTCTTTTTCCCAGATTTCATAGGCTTCATCGTCAGTTTCATAGACGGTGACCCACAGACGCTCTTTTGGCAGGGCAAACCAGTTTTCACCGGTCAGCAGTTCCCATGCGTATTGAATAGCATCATGTTTGAAATAATCGCCGAAGCTGAAGTTGCCCAGCATTTCGAAGAAAGTATGGTGACGTGCAGTGTAACCGACGTTTTCCAGGTCGTTGTGCTTACCGCCCGCCCGCACGCAACGTTGCGAGGTGGTTGCGCGGGAATAATTACGCTTGTCGAGGCCAAGGAACACATCCTTGAACTGGTTCATCCCGGCGTTGGTAAACAACAAAGTAGGGTCATTGTTCGGTACCAGGGAGCTGCTGGCAACTACCTGATGTCCTTTACTATGGAAAAAATCGAGAAACGCCTGACGGATCTCAGCGGTGCTCTTGCTCATAATTATCCTGAAGAAATCAAGCTAACGAAATGTCATTACCAGCATCGGCACGTAAACTGCGCCTCTGGCAATCGAAAAGTGGGAATAAGATAAGTTTTCTTTACTGGGAAGTAAAATCCCGTATGCGCTCAATCGTCAAAATTTCGCCATATTGCCTGAATATCTTCCATCAGATAGCCACGGTAGAGCAAAAAGCGCTGGACCTTTACCTTATCTGAAAAATCTACAGGTAAAGGTTCTCCGTATTTACGAATGGCCTGCGCGCGCGCAAGTGCTGCCCAGTCAATTTCGCACTCGCGCATGGCTCGTTCAACGGCTTCACGCGAAATCCCTTTTTGGTTTAATTCCTGACGCACACGCGCGGGTCCATAACCTTTACGGCTACGGCTGGAGATAAACTGCTGAACAAAGCGGTCATCATCCAGATAACGACTTTCAATACACCAGGCGATGACCTTGTCGTAATCCTCCGGCGTTGCATCAATGTCTTCCGGTCCATTTTTTCCCATCACCGGAGCGGCCAGCTTACGCCGCAGTTCCTGCTCGCTGTGATCGCGCATCGCCAGTATACGTACAGCGCGGTCAAGAAGTCGGGAATAAGCGGAGCGGCGGGAAGTTGCTTCTGTCATAGTGAGCCTTCAGAAATGGAAAAGGGCTGCATCGTATGCAGCCCTTCTATGTGCGATAACGTCAGATTATCAGAAATCTTCGTTCGTTTCTTTTACATCTTCACCGCTGTCATCAACAGAGAAGTCTGGTTTTGAATCCGGGTTATTGAGCAGTAACTCGCGTACTTTCTTCTCAATTTCCTTCGCCGTTGCCGGGTTTTCCTTCAGCCAGTTAGTGGCATTCGCTTTACCCTGACCAATTTTCTCACCGTTGTAGCTGTACCATGCACCGGCTTTTTCAATCAGCTTCTCTTTCACGCCCAAATCGACCAGTTCGCCGTAGAAGTTGATACCTTCACCGTAAAGAATCTGGAATTCAGCCTGTTTGAACGGTGCGGCAATTTTGTTTTTCACGACCTTAACACGGGTTTCGCTACCAACCACGTTGTCGCCTTCTTTCACCGCGCCAATACGACGGATATCCAGGCGAACAGAAGCATAGAATTTCAGGGCGTTACCACCGGTAGTGGTTTCCGGGTTACCGAACATAACGCCAATCTTCATACGGATCTGGTTAATGAAAATCAGTAGCGTGTTGGACTGCTTCAGGTTACCGGCCAGCTTACGCATGGCCTGGCTCATCATACGTGCCGCAAGGCCCATGTGAGAGTCACCAATCTCGCCTTCGATTTCTGCCTTCGGCGTCAATGCGGCAACGGAGTCGACAACGATAACGTCAACCGCACCGGAGCGCGCCAGCGCATCACAGATTTCCAGCGCTTGTTCACCGGTATCCGGCTGAGAGCACAGCAGGTTGTCGATATCAACGCCAAGCTTGCGCGCATAGACGGGATCCAGTGCGTGTTCCGCATCGATGAACGCACAGGTTTTACCTTCGCGCTGTGCGGCAGCAATAACCTGCAGGGTCAGCGTCGTTTTACCGGAAGATTCAGGCCCGTAGATTTCAACGATACGGCCCATTGGCAAACCGCCCGCGCCCAATGCGATATCCAGAGAAAGCGAACCAGTGGAGATGGTTTCCACATCCATGGAACGGTCTTCACCCAGGCGCATGATGGAGCCTTTACCGAATTGCTTTTCGATCTGACCCAGCGCTGCCGCCAACGCTTTCTGTTTGTTTTCGTCGATAGCCATTAATTACTCCTGTCATGCCGCTTTCGGGTTAAACCGCGAAACGTGATAGATAATGTTCTGTTGGGGCAATTATACTGTATGCTCATACAGTATCAAGTGTTTTGTAGAAATTGTTGCCACAGGTTTTGTAACGCGTAGGCGGTCGCCTGTCGACGTACCGCATCGCGATCGCCGCTGAAGCATTCCCGGCGAGTAATCCCCTCGCCGCTCGCGCTGGCAAAAGCGAACCATACCGTCCCCACGGGCTTTTCTTCACTGCCGCCATCTGGCCCCGCAATACCGCTAATCGAAACAGCGAAATGCGCGCGGGCCGCTTTTAGCGCGCCAATCGCCATCTCCACCACCACAGGTTCGCTCACCGCCCCATGCTGGACCAGCGTCTCTTCGCGCACGCCAATCATCTGCGCTTTGGCTTCATTGCTGTAGGTCACAAACCCGCGCTCAAACCAGGCGGAGCTGCCGGCAATATCCGTAATTGCTTTGGCTACCCAGCCGCCGGTGCAGGATTCCGCCGTCGTCACGGTTGCCCCGCGCGCTTTCAACGCCAGGCCAACCTGCTCGCTTAACTGCATCAGTTCACTGTCGGTCATTTCAGCCTCTGTCAGTTAAAAAAATATGCCGGACAAGATAGCACTTTCATAACCAAGATGGGGATGAGGAGACAATTTTACGAGGGGCATTCAGAAAATAGATAAACCGCATTCAAAAGAGTACCGGATAACGCACCAGGATAGCCTATTCGGTCTACAAGGAATTGCCCCTGTAGACCGATAACAAATGATTACTGCACGCGCGCCAGCGCGACCGCCTGACCCAATTGCCACACGGCCATTGCATAGTGGGTACTGTGGTTGTAGCGGGTGATGGTGTAGAAGTTCGGCAGTCCATACCAATACTGATAACCGGTACCGATATCCAGTCGCAGCAGGCTGGCCTGCTGATGATTTCCCAACGACTGCTGCGGCGTCAGGCCCGCGGCGGCAAGTTGAGAAATGCTGTACTGGGTTTTAAAGCCGTTCGCCAGCCCAGGCGCCTGGCCATTCGCCGGAACCGCGACCGTATCGCCTTTTACCCAGCCGTGGCCTTTGAAATAGTTCGCCACGCTACCGATAGCATCAACCGGATCCCACAGGTTAATGTGACCATCGCCATTGAAATCAACGGCATATTGTTTATAGGAAGATGGCATAAATTGGCCGTAGCCCATCGCCCCTGCGAAAGAACCTTTCAAATCGAGCGGATCGTCGCTTTCATCTCGCGCCATCAGCAGGAAGGTTTCCAGTTCACCAGAGAAATATTCCGCACGACGAGGATAGTTAAACGACAACGTCGCTAACGCATCCAGAATCCGCGTTTTACCCATCACGCGGCCCCAGCGAGTCTCTACGCCAATAATGCCAACGATAATTTCCGGCGGTACGCCGTAGACCTGCCATGCACGGTTCAGCGCATCTTCATATTGGTTCCAGAAGGCCACACCGTTTTGCACATTATCCGGAGTGATGAACTGTTTACGATACCGCAGCCATGCACCGTTAGGTCCGGCTGGCGGTTGAGTCGTCGGCGCCTGGCGGTCCATCAAACGCAATACCGAGTCCAGACGCTTGGCCTGCGACAGGATCTCCTGCAACTGCTGGCGGTCAAAGCCGTGCTTGTTCACCATTTTCTCGATGAACTGCTGCGCGTTCGGATTATTGGCAAAATCGCCGCCCGTTTGCATGACATTGTGCTGTGGCTCAAGCAGGAAGCCGCCGGATGGCGTACCCGTAGTCGTTTGAGTCTCTGAAGGTTTAGGTTTGCTGCTACAAGCAGCAAGCAATACGAAAAGGGGAAGTAACACTACATAACGACGCTTGAACATGAGACATCCATTAAACAAATTCAGCCTGGGAGAAGTATGGTAAAGCATCCTCCGCCACACAAGGAAGCAGTAGTCGCTCTCCTTCACAGAATTTCCCCCCTCTTACACTCCTGACCGGCACATTTGCGCGTTCTCACGCACAATCTTTCAAATTAAAATATTTATCTTTCATTTTGCGATCAAAATAACACTTTTAAATCTTTCGATCTGATTAAAATTAGTTACCGTTTGGCAAGATAACTAAAACCCCTACAGGAGAGAATAATGATCGACACCATCACACTCGGTGCTGAGTGGTTTATCGGATTGTTCCAGAAAGGCGGAGAGGTGTTTACCGACATGGTGACCGGTATTCTGCCTCTGCTGATCAGTCTGCTGGTCATCATGAATGCGCTGATTAACTTTATCGGTCAGCAACGTATTGAACGTTTTGCCCAGCGCTGCGCCGGAAACCCGCTGTCCCGCTATCTACTGCTGCCGTGCATCGGCACATTTGTGTTTTGTAATCCTATGACGCTGAGCCTGGGCCGCTTTATGCCGGAAAAGTTCAAGCCCAGCTACTACGCAGCCGCCTCTTACAGCTGCCATTCAATGAACGGCTTATTTCCCCACATCAACCCCGGTGAGCTGTTCGTCTATCTGGGGATCGCCAGCGGACTGACCACGCTGGGTCTTCCGCTCGGCCCGCTGGCGGTGAGCTATTTGCTGGTCGGCCTGGTGACCAACTTCTTCCGCGGCTGGGTGACCGATTTCACCACCACCATCTTTGAGAAAAAAATGGGCATTCAACTTGAGCAGAAAGTACATCTGGCGGGAGCAGCATCATGACGCGTATTCGTATTGAAAAAGGCACCGGCGGCTGGGGCGGCCCGCTTGAACTGGATGCCGTGCCAGGCAAGAAAATTGTCTATATCACCGCCGGGACTCGCCCCGCAATAGTCGACAGGATAGCCAGCCTGACAGGTTGGCAGGCCGTTGATGGCTTCAAAGAAGGCGAGCCGCCAGAGAACGAAATTGGCGTGGCGATCATCGACTGCGGTGGCACGCTGCGCTGCGGGATCTATCCAAAACGCCGTATACCAACAGTGAATATTCACGCGACGGGTAAATCAGGTCCGCTGGCCCAATATATTATCGAAGATATCTATGTCTCTGGCGTGAAAGAAGAAAACATTACCGTCGTCGGTGAAGCATCCGCTGCGCCAACGCCAGCAAACAGCACGATGGGTCGCGAGTACGACACCAGCAAGAAAATTACCGAACAAAGCGACGGTCTGCTGGCAAAAGTCGGCATGGGAATGGGTTCAGCCGTTGCGGTTCTGTTTCAGGCTGGGCGAGACACTATCGATACCGTCCTGAAAACCATTCTGCCGTTTATGGCGTTCGTCTCGGCGCTGATCGGCATCATTATGGCGTCTGGCCTGGGGGACTGGATTGCCCACGGACTCGCACCGCTGGCCAGCCATCCGCTGGGGCTGGTAACCCTGGCGCTGATCTGCTCTTTCCCGCTGCTGTCCCCTTTCCTCGGCCCTGGTGCGGTCATCGCCCAGGTTATCGGCGTCCTGATCGGCGTACAGATTGGTTTGGGGAACATTCCTCCGCATCTGGCGCTACCTGCCTTGTTCGCCATTAACGCTCAGGCGGCATGCGACTTTATTCCAGTCGGATTGTCGCTAGCCGAAGCGCGCCAGGACACGGTCCGCGTCGGTGTGCCATCCGTACTGGTGAGTCGTTTTCTGACCGGCGCACCGACCGTTCTCATCGCCTGGTTTGTTTCCGGCTTTATTTACCAATAAGAGGCACTCAAAAATGACCGTGATTTATGAAACCACCATCACCCGCATCGGCCAGAGCGCCCCGGATGCACTCTGCGACCAGATGCTAATTACCTTTCGTGAAGGCGCGCCTGCGGATATCGAAGAATTTTGCTTCATCCATTGCCATGGGGAGCTGAACGGCTCTTTGCAGGCAGGGATCCAATTTGAGCTAGGCCAGCATCACTACCCGGTCACAGCCGTTGGCAGCGTGGCGGAACAAAACTTACGTGAACTGGGGCATATCACTCTGCGTTTTGACGGACTGAGTGAAGCGGAATTTCCCGGCACCGTACACGTTGCGGGCCCCGTACCGGACGGTATCGCACCGGGCTGTATTTTGAAGTTTATTGCTTAAGATTGAAGGAGATAAAGATGAATCAGGTTGCCGTTGTCATTGGTGGAGGCCAGACCCTGGGGGCATTCCTTTGCCGTGGGCTTGCGACAGAAGGGTACCGCGTCGCGGTGGTGGATATCCAAAGCGATAAAGCCGCCAACGTCGCGCAGGAAATTAACGCCGAGTTTGGCGAAGGCACCGCCTACGGTTTTGGCGCTGATGCCACCAGCGAACAAAGTGTGCTGGCGCTGTCGCGCGGAGTGGATGAAATATTTGGCCGCGTCGATCTGCTGGTTTACAGCGCGGGTATCGCAAAAGCCGCGTTTATCAGCGACTTTCAGCTTGGGGATTTCGATCGCTCGTTGCAGGTGAATCTGGTCGGCTACTTTCTCTGCGCACGGGAATTTTCACGCCTGATGATCCGCGATGGCGTCCAGGGACGCATTATCCAGATCAACTCCAAATCAGGGAAAGTGGGCAGTAAACACAACTCAGGCTATAGCGCGGCAAAATTTGGCGGCGTAGGTTTAACCCAGTCGCTGGCGCTGGATCTGGCAGAGTACGGGATCACCGTGCATTCACTGATGCTCGGCAATCTGCTGAAATCACCGATGTTTCAGTCATTATTACCGCAATATGCGACCAAGCTTGGCCTTAAGCCAGACGAAGTCGAGCAGTACTACATTGATAAGGTTCCGCTTAAGCGCGGCTGCGATTATCAGGACGTGCTGAACATGCTGCTGTTTTACGCCAGCCCGAAAGCCTCTTACTGCACCGGTCAGTCCATTAACGTGACCGGTGGTCAGGTGATGTTCTAAGAAACATGATTGCCCGGTGGCGCTGCGCTTACCGGGCCTACACACACCTGGTCGGATAAGGCACAGCCGCCATCCGGCAAAATCAAAGGAGCACATTATGGTTTCCGCACTGATTACCGTCGCCGCTATCGCCTGGTGCCTGCAACTGGCGCTCGGTGGCTGGCAAATATCCCGCTTTAACCGGGCGTTTGATCAACTCTGCCAGCGGGGTCGGGTTGGCGTAGGTCGTTCCGGTGGACGGTTTAAACCCCGCGTGGTGGTCGCCATCGCGCTGGATGAGCAGCAGCGGGTTACCGATTCGTTATTTATGAAAGGTCTTACTGTATTTGCCAGGCCCGGTAAAATTGCCACGATAATGGGCAAACATCTTGATGATTTACAGCCTGATGTGATCTTTCCCCATGATCCGTTAGCGCAGAATGCACTATCATTGGCGCTTAAACTGAAACATGGGTAATTTCGTTGTGAATGCTAATAGCTTGCGAAATTATCATTTTGCAACCTAATAAGTCAGGGTAATCACGCCTATGAAACCTCGTCAGCGACAGGCAGCCATATTGGAGCATCTGCAAAAGCAGGGAAAATGCTCGGTTGAAGAACTGGCCCACTACTTTGACACAACCGGCACGACCATTCGCAAAGACCTGGTCATTCTGGAGAATGCCGGAACCGTCATTCGTACCTATGGCGGCGTGGTATTAAATAAAGACGAATCCGACCCGCCAATCGATCACAAAACGCTAATCAATACGCATAAAAAAGAGCAGATTGCCGAAGCCGCCGTCCGTTTTATTCACGATGGCGACTCGATTATTCTGGATGCGGGCAGCACCGTATTGCAGATGGTGCCGATGCTCACCCGCTTTAGCAACATCACCGTCATGACCAACAGTCTGCACATTGTTAACGCCCTTTCAGAGCTGGACAACGAGCAAACTATCCTGATGCCCGGCGGGACCTTTCGCAAAAAATCTGCGTCATTTCACGGTCAGCTGGCAGAAAACGCCTTTGAGCAGTTCAGCTTTGATAAACTCTTCATGGGCACCGACGGCATTGACCTCAATGCCGGCGTGACCACCTTTAATGAGGTGTTTAGCGTCAGTAAAGCGATGTGCAATGCCGCTCGCGAAGTGATTCTGATGGCTGACTCGTCAAAATTTGGGCGCAAAAGCCCCAATGTTGTGTGCAGTCTGGAAAGCGTCGACAAGCTGATTACCGATGCGGGTATCGACCCAGCGTTTCGTCAGGCGCTGGAAGCAAAAGGGATTGAAGTGATCATAACCGGAGAAACCAATGAGTGATGCACTACTGAACGCGGGCCGTCAGACGTTAATGCTGGAGCTACAGGAAGCCAGCCGACTGCCTGAACGACTGGGCGATGATTTTGTCCGCGCCGCCAATACTATCATCCACTGCGAAGGCAAAGTGATTGTCTCCGGGATTGGCAAATCAGGCCATATTGGCAAAAAAATAGCCGCGACCCTCGCCAGTACCGGCACGCCCGCCTTTTTTGTGCATCCGGCTGAAGCGCTGCACGGCGACTTAGGGATGATTGAAAGCCGTGATGTCATGCTGTTTATTTCCTACTCCGGCGGCGCAAAAGAACTGGATCTCATCATTCCGCGCCTGGAAGACAAGTCCGTCGCTCTGCTGGCAATGACCGGAAAACCGACCTCACCGCTGGGTCTGGCAGCCAAAGCCGTGCTGGATATTTCCGTTGAGCGCGAAGCCTGTCCGATGCGCCTGGCACCGACTTCCAGTACCGTGAACACTCTGATGATGGGCGACGCGTTGGCAATCGCCGTGATGCAGGCGCGCGGCTTTAACGAAGAAGATTTTGCCCGCTCGCATCCGGCGGGTGCGCTGGGCGCTCGTCTGTTAAATAAAGTGCATCATCTGATGCGCCGTGACGATGCCATTCCGCAGGTGACGCTCACCACCAGCGTCATGGACGCGATGCTGGAACTAAGCCGTACGGGTCTTGGCCTGGTGGCAGTCTGCGACGACGAGTCGCTGGTGAAAGGCGTCTTTACCGACGGTGACCTGCGCCGCTGGCTGGTTGGCGGCGGAGCGCTCACCACTCAGGTTAGCGAAGCAATGACCCATAATGGCATTACGCTGCAGGCGCAGAGCCGCGCCATTGACGCCAAAGAGATCCTGATGAAGCGCAAAATCACTGCCGCACCGGTGGTTGATGAAAACGGTAAACTCACCGGTGCTATCAACCTGCAGGATTTCTATCAGGCAGGTATTATCTAATCCTTCAGCCCCAGACGTTTCGCCAGCCGGTGCAGGTTGGCGACGTCTGTTTCCAGCGCCCGCGCACTTGCCGCCCAACTGTGATTATTTTGCGCCAACGCCCGGCGGATCATCTCCCGCTGGAATGACTCCGTTGCCTCACGCAGGTTGCGATGCTGCGGGATCTCCGCAACAACCTCCGCCTGGGGAGCCGGGTTTTCATCCTGCAGGGCAAAATGCTGCGCCTCAAGCACCACTTCATCCCCTGCCCTGGTGGCCCTTGCCAGAACAACCGCCCGGTGAATAGCATGTTCCAGCTCGCGCACGTTCCCGGGCCAGCCATAATTCAACAGATGGCTACGTGCGCCGGGACTTAACACCACGCGGGAAAGTCCCAGCCGCAGCCGACATTGTTCGCAAAAATAACCGGCCAGCAGCACCACATCTTCGCCGCGTTCACGAAGGGGCGGTACGGAAAGGGGAAAGACGCTCAGACGGTGGAACAAATCCGCACGGAAATTCCCGGCCAGCACCTCTTCCCGTAAATCACGGTTCGTTGCCGCCAGCACCCGAACATCCACGCGCAGGCTGCGATCGTCACCCACACGCTGAATATCGCCGTACTGCAACACACGTAGCAACTTAGCCTGTAACGCCAGCGAGAGTTCGCCAATCTCATCGAGAAACAGCGTCCCATTGTCAGCCATTTCAAACTTACCGCTACGATTGCTGATAGCCCCGGTAAAGGCGCCTTTTACGTGACCAAACAGCTCACTTTCCGCTACGGTTTCCGGCAACGCCGCGCAGTTCAGATACACCAGCGGATTCACCGCGCGCGGCGAACCTTCATGGATAGCCTTAGCTACCAGCTCCTTCCCGGTCCCCGTTTCGCCGCTAATCAGTACGTTGAGATCGGATCCCGCCACAATCTCAATCTCTTTTTTCAACTGCAGCATATTGGGCGACAGGCCAATCATTTGGGTTTCAGTCACCTGCTCGAAGGCCGTCGACGGGCCCGGCAACATATTCTGGCTTTCCAGTTGTTCAATCAGCAGCGCATTGCTCAGCGCGCCCGCCGCCAGCGCGGCAATCAGCCTAAGTTCTTCATCGCTGAAAACATCGAATTGATCGGGCTCCATGCCATCCAGCGTTAACGCGCCAATCAGATTTTGACCGGCGAACAGCGGTAAGCCAATGCAGGCGTGTACCTTCAGGCTCTCCTGGCCCGGAATCAGCCCATCGTAAGGGTCTGGCAAATCGCTGTCAGCAGGGAAACGAACCACGTCCCCGGCGCGGGCAATCGCCTCCAGACGAGGATGCCCTTCCAGGGTAAAGCGCCTGCCGAGAACGTCCTGCGCCAGCCCATCGATCGCCAGCGGAATAAACTGTCGCGACTCATAGCGCAGCAATGCCGACGCGTCGCACTCCAACACCTGACGCAAGGTGGTTATCAGGCGTTGAAAACGGTCCTGATGTCCAATACCGCTTTGTAATTCAATGGCGATACCCGCCAGCACGTCTACGGAAAAACTCATGACGACCTCATTGTCATTTTGACAATTCATATTGTCATATTGACAATAAAATGAATAGTCATTTTGACTACCACCTTATAGGCATTAAAAAACAAACCCTTTAAAATCAACAAATAAAAAGTTGGCACGCAACCTGCAATAAGCAAAACATCTTTTTTAGAAAAACGCTGAATTAATTACTGAGGTTGCTATGTCTATTCTGGTTAAAAATAACATTCATTGGGTTGGCCAACGTGACTGGGAAGTTCGTGATTTCCACGGGACTGAATATAAAACGCTGCGCGGTAGCAGCTACAACAGCTATCTCATCCGTGAAGAAAAAAATGTCCTGATCGATACAGTAGACCACAAGTTTAGCCGTGAATTCGTGCAGAACCTGCGCAGTGAAATTGACCTGGCAGATATCGACTACATCATCATTAACCACGCGGAAGAGGACCATGCCGGTGCGCTGACTGAGCTGATGTCCTGCATCCCTGACACGCCAATTTACTGCACAGCCAACGCTATTGACTCTATCAACGGGCACCACCACCACCCGGAGTGGAACTTCAACGTGGTGAAAACCGGCGACTCGCTGGACATTGGCAACGCTAAGCAGCTGATCTTCGTTGAAACGCCGATGCTGCACTGGCCTGACAGCATGATGACCTACATGACCGGCGATGCGGTGCTGTTCAGTAACGACGCCTTCGGCCAGCACTACTGTGATGAACGTCTGTTTAACGACGAAGTTGACCAGACCGAACTGTTCGAACAGTGCCAGCGTTACTACGCCAACATCCTGACGCCGTTCAGCCGTCTGGTTACACCGAAAATCACTGAGATTCTCGGCTTCAACCTGCCGGTGGATATGATTGCCACTTCCCACGGCGTGGTATGGCGCGACAACCCGACACAAATCGTTGAAATGTATCTGAAATGGGCGGCTGACTATCAGGAAGACCGTATCACCATTTTCTACGACACCATGTCCAACAACACCCGCATGATGGCGGACGCCATTGCCCAGGGCATCAACGAAGTTGACCCGAACGTGGCGGTGAAAATCTTTAACGTCGCCCGTAGCGACAAAAACGAAGTCCTGACTAACGTCTTCCGCTCTAAAGGCGTGCTGGTTGGTACTTCAACGATGAATAACGTAATGATGCCAAAAATCGCCGGTCTGGTAGAAGAGATGACCGGCCTGCGTTTTCGTAACAAACGCGCCAGCGCCTTTGGTTCACACGGCTGGAGCGGCGGTGCGGTAGACCGTTTGTCCACACGCTTGCAGGATGCCGGTTTCGAGATGTCGCTGAGTCTGAAAGCGAAATGGCGTCCGGATCTGGACGCGCTGGAACTGTGTCGCCAGCATGGCCGTGAAATCGCACGTCAGTGGGCGCTTGCTCCGCTGCCGGAAACAATCGTCAAAACGGCAACCAAAGAGGAAGAGTGCGCCTGTGCCGCTGCGGCTACCGCTGATCTTGGTCCAAGCATGCAGTGCAGCGTATGCCAGTGGATTTACGACCCGGCAAAAGGTGAACCGCTGCAGGATGTCGCGCCGGGAACACCGTGGAGCGACGTGCCGGATAACTTCCTGTGCCCGGAATGTTCATTAGGTAAAGACGTCTTTGACGTACTGGCAACGGAGGCAAAATGAGCCGCGGAATTGTCATTATTGGTTCAGGCTTCGCCGCCCGCCAGTTAGTCAAAAATATCCGTAAGCAGGATGCAGATGTCCCGCTGACCCTGATTGCTGCAGACAGTATGGATGAGTACAACAAGCCCGATCTCAGCCATGTTATCAGTCAGTCGCAACGTGCAGACGACCTCACCCGCCAGTCGGCGGGGGAGTTTGCCGAACAGTTTAATTTGCGCCTCTTTCCGCACACCTGGGTAACCGACATCGATGCCGATGCTCACGTAGTGAAAAACCAGGAGCAACAGTGGCCATACGACAAACTGGTGCTGGCGACGGGAGCGTCGGCGTTCGTACCGCCGATTACCGGACGTGAGTTAATGTTCACATTGAACAGCCAACAAGAGTATCGCGCCTGTGAAACACAACTGCGTGACGCCCAACGGGTGCTGATTGTCGGCGGCGGCTTGATTGGCAGCGAGCTGGCGATGGATTTTTGTCGTGCTGGTAAAGCGGTGACGCTTATCGACAACGCCGCCAGCATTCTGGCTTCGCTGATGCCGCCAGAAGTAAGCAGTCGCTTACAGCATCGTTTGACCGATATGGGCGTACACCTGCTGCTGAAATCGCAGCTTCAGGGGCTGGAGAAAACGGAGTCGGGGATTCGCGCCACGCTCGATCGTAGCCGCAGCGTAGAAGTCGATGCGGTGATCGCCGCTACGGGTCTGCGCCCTGAAACCGCGCTGGCGCGTCGCGCCGGATTGAACATCAATCGCGGCGTCTGCGTCGACAGCTACCTGCAAACCAGCCACCCGGACATTTATGCTCTCGGCGACTGTGCGGAAATTAACAGTCAGGTACTCCCGTTCCTGCAACCGATTCAGCTGAGCGCCATGTATCTGGCGAAAAACCTGCTCGGCGGCAATGCACCATTGAAGTTGCCTGCCATGCTGGTAAAAGTCAAAACGCCGGAATTACCCTTGCATCTGGCTGGGGAAACCCAGCGCCGCGATCTGAACTGGCATATTGCCGCCGAAGTGCAAGGGATGGTGGCCAGAGGGATGAACGATGCAGGCCAGCTATGTGCCTTTGTCGTCAGCGAAGACCGCATGAAAGAGGCCTTTGCGCTGCTGAAAACGCTGCCCGTGTAAGTACAGGATACCGTTGCTTGATTTATTAACCTCACGCACATGGATGTGCGTTGCCACTTGTCGGTATGCCCCGACCTGTTGTTCTTGCCCCGCCAGTCCCGGGGCTTTTTTTATTTTTGCGCCAACGCCCGCGCCGCGGCAATCACGCCCTGCCCCAACGACAACCCGCCGTCGCCCGCCGGTAAACGCTGTGGGAACAGTAAGGTAAAATCATGCAGATAAAACGCCAGCCGGGCTGACAATAAGCGGTTATGCATCACACCTCCGCTGAATACCAGCGTCTTAATCCCCCGCTCTTCGGCCTGCAAACGCATCAGGGTAGCAAACCCACGCGCCAGCGCGTCGTGAAACGCCCACGCTCTTTCGGCAGGTTTGGCCTGCCAGGTCAGCCATTGCTGCCAAAAAACCGCTAAGTCCAGCTGATTGCCATCAAGCGGCACCGTGACAGGGTGCTCAACGCCAGCACATTGCGATGCCATCGCCTCCAGCGCGCAGGCTGCCTCACCTTCATAACTCAGCGATTCCGGCGCACATTGAAGCGCGGCGGCAACGGCATCAAACAGCCGTCCGCACGATGACGCCAGCGGCGCGTTAATCCCCCGCTCAATGGCGCGCGCCAGCACGTTCCAGTTTTGATGTTGCAGCACCGATGTTTCCGGGTAGCGCTGCCAGTCAGGAACAAAACGCAGGCACTGCGCGAGCAAATTGCGCCACGGCTGTTTTGCCGCCAGATCGCCCCCCGCCAGCGCTACCGCTGGCAAGCCGCCAAGGTGTTCGCATTCACGATAGTTGACCCGCAAACACTCTCCCCCCCACAGCGCGCTGTTTTCCCCCATGCCGATACCGTCTAACGTCAGAGCAATCACGTCGCCACCCTCGAGCGACCAGCGTGCTCGGCCAGACACGCAGCGGCATGCGCATGGTGATGCAGCACCGTTTCGGTTGGCAGATTCATTTCGCTGGCCCACTGACTGGAAACATAACCAGGGTGTGCATCATGCACGATACGCTGCGGCGTAAAGTCATAAATGTTTTGGATCAGGCGCAGCGCATCACGCCACTGCTGCTGAATGCCGTCATCGCTGAGATCGCCCAAATGCTGGCTAATAACCGCCTGTTCACCACGCACCAGGCAGAAGGTATTTTTCAGATCTGCGCCCAGGCAAAGCATCGGCGGCACGTCGTGAAATCCTGGCGGCAGCGCCACCGCATCCGGCACGTAACCCCGTGAACGACGCAGCATCTCGCCACTGTCGCGTACCACAGAGTCATCCATCCGCTGCACAATTTCGCGGTTATGCAACAGGAAACCATCGGCAATTTCGTGTAAATCTTCCAGCGCCTGCGCGTTGGTAATAGCGGGCGGTCTGCCGCTGAGATTGCCGGAGGTCATTACCAACGGACACTTCATCTCTTGTAAGAGCAAATGCTGCAACGGATTCGCTGGCAGCATGACGCCCACTTCCGTTAACCCTGGCGCAATGCCCTCGCTCAATGCTGCGATATAGCGTTTCTGCACCAACACGATCGGCGCGGCTGGGGTTGTCAGCAAACGATGAGCGGGTTCAGGCAGTCCGTCATCACCGGGCAGCATCACTGCCAGAGGTTTTGCCGGACGGTGTTTGCGCAGCCTGAGCAGCGCTACGGCGTCATCATTTTGTGCATCGCACACCAGATGAAACCCACCAATCCCTTTAACGGCCACAATACCGCCTGCTTTCAGGCGCGATACTGCCGCCTGCAACGCCTCTTCTTTCTCCGCCCGCTCACCCGCGCTAAACCATTCGAGGTGGGGACCGCATGCCGGACAGGCAACGGGCTGGGCATGGAAGCGACGGTCGTATGGATCACGATACTCTTTATCGCATTGCGCACAGAGTGGGAATGACGCCATCACGGTAAACGGGCGATCGTAGGGCATGGCGCGGATAATCGTAAAGCGCGGGCCACAGTGGGTGCAGTTGATAAAGGGATAACGATAGCGGCGTTCACCGGGGGTGTTCATTTCAACCAGACATTCGGGACAGGTCGCGGCATCCGGAACGATTTGCGTATTCATCGTGCCGCCAGCACTTTGCCGAATCGAGAAATCGGCAGGCGGCTGCGTCCAGGCGAACGGTTCGCTCTCAACGCTGTCAATGCGCGCCAGCGGCGGGCAGTGTTGATGCAACTGCGCAATAAACTCTGCCGGATCTTCCTGTATACGCACAACCACACCGTCACCGTCGTTACACACATCGCCATGTAGCTGTAACCGCTGCGCCAGTTGCCAGACGTAGGGGCGAAATCCGACGCCCTGTACCTTACCGCGAATACGCAGCTGTACGCCGGAGTGGTTGTTTATTGTCATGATGAATTCCCGCGGTATTGTATCCCTGAAATGTCCGTTTGCCGGATGGCGGCTTCGCCTTATCCGGCACGTATTTTACGCGGATTTTCAGATATCAGAACAGCAAAGATGCAGTGGAATCCAGCGCCGCGCGACGGCGTTTTTCAGCGCTCAGTTGCTCAAGCTTATTGCGATCCACATAAATCAGCGCGTGAGTCGGGCAGACTTCCATACAGGCAGGGCCGGCCTCACGATGGTGGCACAGGTCGCACTTATTGGCTTCGGCTTTTTCTGCCCGGACGTTCAGACCTGCCCCGCTGTTACGAACAACCGGACGCACGACCACTTCCATTGCGCCATAAGGGCAAGCCACAACGCAGGTTTTACACCCAATGCAGCGCTCCTGCATCACGTGGACAAAGCCTTTATCACGGCTGATTGCACCGTTCGGACAGACGTTAGCGCACGGCGCGTCTTCACACTGGCGGCACAGCGTCGCCGTGGAGACATTAACGCCTTTGATGACGTGAATGCGGGGTAAAAAGGTTTCAGGGGTCAGCGATGCGCAGTCCTGGTTATCCTGATGGGATACCACGCAGGCCACTTCACAGGTACGGCAACCAATGCATTTATTGGCGTCTGCAATGATGAAACGGTTCATCAATTTCTCCAGCAATGACAGATTATCTGCCGAAGCATTCATAAATCGTGCCAGAATTTAATTGACTGTTATTAAAGGTTTTTTATTTTGATGAATGCAGAGAAGCCGTGTCATCGTCACTAGTGACGATGACAAATGACAGCCGTCAGCGCAAAACGAGCGGCGCAACAGAGTCGCGTTGAATGAGTTCACCGGTGAAGGTTTTTGGCGGCGTAAACGCCCCGTCATCCAGCATAAAGATCAGGCGGCCTATCGTTTCCTGGATCATTTCCGTTACCGGGATTTTGACGCTGGAAAGCGCCGGAATAGTGTATGGCGCGATGGCGATATCGTCGAAGCCAATCACCGACACCTGAGCAGGGACGCGCACGCCATGCGCGTGCAACTGCTTTATCGCACCGATCGCCATATCATCATTGCTGGCCACCAGCGCGGTAAAATTGACCTGACGCGAAAGCAAAGTATCGACTCCCGCTGCGCCGCAGGCTGGCGTCCATTTCCCTTTAACAATCAAATCATTATTAAGCGGAATACCATGATGTGCCAGCGCGTCTTTATAGCCTGAAAGTCGCTCTACGCAGGTAGGCGAATCCATTGAGCCGGTAATAAAACCAATCTCTTTGTGGCCGCTGGCAATGAGTTGAGTAACGGCGTTAAAACTGGTTTGCTTTTGATCGCACCACACGCAGTGGCTGGTATTTTTTCGCAGCCGCCGATTAAGCACCATAATCGGCTGGGCGTGGGCGTCGATGATATCGTCTATCTCATCCACGCTAAGAAAACGCGGATAGATCATAATCGCGTCACAGCGCAGGTCGAGCAGGTACTGGATCGCCTGACGCTCTTCCTCTGCGCTGTGCTTACCGTCAGCCAGCAACAACTGGCGTCCCTTATCTTCCGCCATCCGCGCGGTATGAAACAGCAGTTCGCTGAAATAGACGCCGTGATAAAGGGTGTTAGTTACCACCAGACCCAGCGTCTGCGTAGTTTTCGCTGCCAGACTGCGTGCCAGCAAGTTAGGGCGGTAACCACTCTCTTCAATGGCCTGAAACACGCGGTCTTTGGTTTCCTGGCTGACATAACCATTCCCGGAAAGCACCCGGGAAACCGTCGCTTTTGACACCCCGGCACGCTTCGCTACCTCCAGCATCGTGGTCATATTACTCATCCCTTTTCTCTCAATGTGACGCAGTGTACTGCACCGTTTCGCCGCTGTCCTTGCTGCTAAATTGCAAACGCTGACATCTGGTGATCGGAGTCACAATTATAAAAAATGATCAAAATTAAAACTTGCCCATTACGTGTAATTTAAACATGATTTTGTGGAACCGGTTTCCTATCTGCGTTTCATCAACCCAGAAAAGCGACCAACGTAAACGGATAAAACATAACGTACTCTACTGATAAAACAGGATTAAATCCGATGTCCAAAAATTATGCAGCGCTGGCGCGCTCGGTTGTGACGGCTCTGGGAGGCGTGGACAACATCACAGCAGTGACCCACTGTATGACCCGTTTGCGTTTCGTTATCAAAGATGACTCGCAGGTCGACAGCACGACGCTGAAGACGCTCCCTGGCGTGCTCGGCGTGGTGCGCAGCGATAACCAGTGCCAGGTGATCATCGGCAACACCGTTTCGCAGGCGTATCGCGAGGTAGTCAGCCTGTTACCTGCCAATATGCAACCTGCAGAGCCGCAAACCAAACCTCGGCTGACGCTGAAGCGGATTGGCGCTGGGATCCTCGACGCGCTGATCGGCACAATGTCCCCGTTGATCCCGGCTATTATCGGCGGATCAATGCTCAAGCTGCTGGCAATGATCCTCGAAATGACCGGCGTGCTGGTGAAAGGATCGTCCACGCTCACTATTCTGACCGTAATCGGCGACGGCGCCTTCTTCTTCCTGCCACTGATGGTCGCCGCCTCAGCAGCCATAAAATTCAAAACCAACATGTCGCTGGCAATCGCCATCGCTGGCGTACTGGTGCATCCCAGCTTCATCGAACTGATGGCGAAGGCCGCGCAGGGTGAGCACGTTGAGTTTGCCCTGATCCCGGTGACGGCGGTGAAATACACCTACACGGTGATCCCGGCGCTGGTCATGACCTGGTGTCTGTCCTACATCGAACGCTGGGTCGATCGCATCACTCCGGCGGTAACCAAAAACTTCCTTAAACCGATGCTAATCGTGCTGATCGCCGCCCCACTCGCCATCGTCATCATTGGCCCGATCGGTATCTGGATCGGTAGTGCAATTTCAGCACTGGTTTATACCATTCACGGCTATCTCGGCTGGCTGTCGGTGGCCATTATGGGCGCATTGTGGCCGCTGCTGGTGATGACCGGTATGCACCGCGTCTTCACGCCAACCATTATTCAGACCATTGCCGAAACCGGAAAAGAAGGCATGGTGATGCCGTCAGAAATCGGCGCCAATTTGTCGCTGGGCGGTTCATCGCTGGCAGTGGCATGGAAAACCAAAAACCCGGAACTGCGTCAGACGGCGTTAGCGGCAGCCGCCTCGGCCATCATGGCAGGCATTTCCGAACCCGCGCTGTATGGCGTGGCGATCCGCCTGAAACGCCCACTGATTGCGAGTCTTATCAGCGGCTTTATCTGCGGTGCCGTTGCCGGAATGGCCGGACTGGCGAGCCACTCCATGGCGGCTCCAGGCTTGTTCACCAGCGTACAGTTTTTCGATCCAGCCAATCCGATGACCATCGTTTGGGTGTTTGGCGTGATGGCGCTGGCGGTCGTGCTTTCCTTTGTATTAACACTGCTCCTCGGCTTTGAAGATATTCCTGTCGAAGATGCAGCCGCGCAGGCCAGAAGCAACCAGGCCGCGCAACCAGGCAATATCAATAGAGCCAGCATTTGACTGGTATGAACTGAGGTTAACTATGTCTGTTTTTCCGCAAGGATTTTTATGGGGCGGCGCACTGGCCGCCAACCAGTCTGAAGGGGCATACCGGGAAGGCGGCAAAGGGCTGACCACCGTCGATATGATCCCCCACGGCACAAACCGCATGGCCGTCAAACTGGGTCAGGAAAAACGCTTTACGCTGCGGGATGACGAATTTTATCCCAGCCATCAGGCAATCGACTTTTATCATCGCTATAAAGAAGATATCGCGCTGATGGCGGAAATGGGGTTTACGGTTTTTCGTACTTCCATTGCCTGGAGCCGTCTCTACCCTAACGGCGACGAGCTGACGCCAAATGAAGAGGGTATCGCGTTTTACCGGGCCGTGTTTGCCGAGTGTAAAAAATACGGTATTGAGCCGTTAGTTACGCTGTGTCACTTCGATGTGCCGATGCATCTGGTCAGCGAGTATGGCTCCTGGCGTAACCGCAAAATGGTAGAGTTCTTTACCCGCTACGCCCGTACCTGCTTCGAGGCCTTTGACGGTCTGGTGAAGTACTGGCTAACGTTCAACGAAATCAACATTATGCTGCACAGCCCTTTTTCTGGCGCCGGACTGGTGTTTGAAGAAGGTGAAAATCAGGATCAGGTGAAATATCAGTCCGCCCACCACGAACTGATTGCCAGCGCCCTGGCAACTAAAATTGCCCATGAAATTAATCCGCAAAACCAGGTCGGCTGTATGCTGGCGGGCGGTAATTTTTATCCTTATTCCTGTAAACCGGAAGATGTGTGGACCGCACTGGAAAAAGACCGCGAAAACCTGTTCTTTATTGATGTGCAGGCGCGCGGGGCTTACCCCGCTTACTCTGCCCGTGTGTTTCGCGAAAAAGGCGTGGTGATAGAAAAAGCGGCGGGAGATGACGATATCCTGAAAAACACCGTCGATTTCGTCTCGTTTAGCTATTACGCATCGCGCTGCGCCTCCGCTGAAATGAATACTGGCAATACCAGCGCCGCTAACGTGGTGAAGTCGCTGCGTAATCCGTACATTGCCGCCAGCGAATGGGGCTGGGGCATCGACCCACTCGGTCTGCGCATCACCATGAATATGATGTATGACCGCTACCAGAAGCCGTTGTTTTTGGTGGAAAACGGGCTGGGGGCGAAAGATGAAATCGATGCTAACGGCGAAATCAATGACGACTATCGCATTAGCTATTTACGCGAGCACATTCGCGCCATGGCAGATGCTATTGAGGATGGCGTGCCGCTGCTGGGCTACACCACCTGGGGCTGTATCGATCTGGTTTCAGCCTCAACCGGTGAGATGAGCAAACGCTACGGTTTTGTGTATGTGGACCGCGATGACGCGGGCAACGGCACGTTAGCGCGTAAACGCAAAAAATCGTTCTGGTGGTATAAGAAAGTGATTGCGAGCAACGGGACCGATCTGGAATAACAATATTGCCGGATGACACTGCCATCCGGCAACACGTATTATTCAGAATATATATACCCGCTGTCTGTTATCATTTTTATTGTACAACTTTAGGATTTTGCAGCAGCGGCAAAGGCGCTTCGCCCAACGCGTGAACCTGACCAATAATTGTCGCGCTCCGGCCAATCTGTAATGACTCAACATTCGTACTATTATGGGAGCCAAACTGGAACTGAATCACGTTGTTCGTTTTATTATTTTCGTCTTTCAGGCTGACAAGATAAGAATAAGCATTGGAAATACCATTAATCTTACGAATATCAATGACCACGCCCCGCAGCTTCACCCACTCACCAAGATAGTCCTTATTGGCTTTAACAGGATTTAAGGTATAGGGCGCGACAAAATCAGCGACGGACAAGGTTGGCATTGACGCAGCTGATGACTCCCCCGGTTGAAATAATCGGTCTCCCGCAGAGAAGAACGCGTCAGCCGCCGTCTCGCACCCGCTAAGAAGAGAGGAAATAATAATTAAATTTACCAAACGAATACCTGAACGCATAAATAACTCCTGTATATTAATTTCCCATATATTCAAATTCTAAATAATTCGAGTATATAACCTCCCTGAACAACGCCGAAATATAATATAACTCCCGTATTAGTAAAAGAAGAGAATATTCTCCCCCCAGCTATTATCAACTTCTCATCTTTTTCATTATTTGCATTCTATTTTCTGGATCTGCCTTCCAGTTTCGGGTTTGCCCTCCCGCCTTTTTACTGGCATTTTATTCAGTAGTTTTCCATCGTTTTATTCGTAACAAGGGAGTGTTTATGTCTGGTAAAAATGGTAATGCCGAAGCGGTTATCAACAAGCCATTACGTCATTTTAAAGTCAGCTATGTCAGAGTACGGCATGAAGATCGCAAAACCGGTTTTACACGACGTATAAGCCGCCATGCTTCACTCACGATGAACGGAGACTGGCTGGAACAGGCGGGGTTCCCAACGGGCACGTCGGTAAAAGTATCGGTTACGCAGGGGAAATTAATTATTGAACAAGCAGGTGAATAGTCTGTTTCGAGGGTGTCGACGTTATCCGGATGGTGGTAATGCGACACACCATCCGGTATTCAGTGCCCTCAGGCTCAGGCTTCCGGTGCCTCTAATTCAGCGAACCCACCGTGTCCTTCCCACCCGGCTAATCGCTGATAGACGGTATCTACCGCATCTTTGATCGGCTGTGTCATCGGGTAGTAAAAACCGACAATATCCGGCTGGATACCAAGGAAAATCACCTCGCCAACGTCGTCTTTCAGCTGATCGACCAGGTAGTTCAGCGGCATGTTGTGGGTGGTCATCATGAACATCTCGGCAATATTATCAGGATCGATAATGCGGATTTCACCAGGATTTAGCCCCATATCGGTGGCATCCACAATCAACAGACGCTGCGGGCGCAACTCGCGGATGGCGACGATGTCGTTTTCCGGCGCGCTTCCGCCGTCGATGACAACCCATTGACCTTGAGGATTTGCAGCACACATTTCGGCCAACAGCGGCCCCGCGCCGTCATCGCCCATCATGCTGTTACCCACACATAATAAAACGTCAGTCACGATGTCTCCTCACCATCAGATAGATGGCGCTTTCCTGGTGGATATCGTGAAGCATGCTAAGCATCAGCTTGCTCCACTCCTGCTGCTGCGGGGTCTGCACGGCACGCGCATCATCGAACGCGCGCGCCAGCATTTGCACATGGTTGAAATCGATGACGATCTCGCCGTACTTCGGCACGCCCTCCATTTTCCGGCGGGCTTCACTGCCTTCGGCAAGCGTGGCAATCCACGCCAGATATTCATCCCACGGACAGGTTAACGCCGCTTCCAGGCAATCGATGATCCCAAGGTGGTGACCAATCGCCAGGCTGTAATAGACAACCTGCTGCGCCTCAGCGGGCGTTGCATCGTTCTCATCAATAAACTTACGGCTCAGTTGACTGAACACCACCGTTTCACTCATCGGATACGCGCCTCTTCGACAACATGATTAAGATGCGTGACGATCTCGGTCAGACGCGGATCGTTTTCCGCTTCCAGCCAGCGCGCCACCTGATGCTCGCCCTGCCCTAACTGCGTCATATAGTCATCAGCAATCTGGCGACCGTAGCGGTAGCCCGCCAGACGGCGTGCTTCACGATCCACCTTCACGCGCAGCGGCTGAACCATGTCCGGATGCAGAATTTCAGCCGGCTGTGCGTCCAGTTCACCTGGCGCACGCGCGTGAATTTTTTGTTCCAGCAGACCCAGCGCCATTGCAAAACCGTACAGCGTAGCCGCTGGCGTTGGCGGACAGCCAGGAATATACACATCCACCGGTACGATTTTATCCGTGCCGCCCCATACGCAGTATAAGTCGTGGAAGATACCGCCGCTGTTACCGCAGGCACCGTAAGAGATACAAATTTTCGGATCTGGCGCAGACTGCCAGGCGCGCAGCGCCGGAGAGCGCATGGCACGCGTTACCGCGCCGGTAAACAGCAGGATATCCGCATGGCGCGGTGATGGTACAACTTTGATACCAAAACGTTCGGCATCAAACAGCGGAGAAAGCGTAGCGAAGATTTCGATTTCACAGCCGTTGCAGCCGCCGCAGTCCACACGGTAAACGTACGCTGAACGCTTGATGCTTTTAAGCAGCGATGCTTTCATGCTGGCAATGGATTCATCCACCGTCATCGGTACCGGAATACCGTTGGCGTCACGTGGGCCTAATAAATTGCTCATCAGCTAGCCTCTTTCATATGGCGAGTCAGTTCAATACGGTCAGACGGCACCAGACATTTCTGGCGCTTACAATCCGGGCAGGTCTCAAAGCTTTCACGGTGGTTTTCCGCACGGCTGTCACCGTTGTGCTTAAGTAGCGCAATGGCGTAATCGATCTCTTTTTGTACCGCAAACGGGCGGTTACATACGCGGCAATTACACAGCGCAAAGCGGGACTGCTGCAGGAAATCCTCTTTCTTCCACACCGCCAGTTCATACTCCTGCGACAGCTTGATTGCCGCCGTCGGGCAGACTTCTTCGCAGCGGGCGCAGAAGATGCAACGACCGAGATTGAACTGCCACGCCAGCTCATGGGTGACCAGATCGGTTTCTACCGTCAGTGCATTCGACGGGCACGCATTCACACAGGCCGCACAGCCAATGCACTGCTGCGGATTGTGTTCCGGTTTGCCACGGAAGTTTTTATCGACCGCAATCGGCTCCAGCGGATACGACGACGTCGGCGCCCCGGTTTTGATGACTTTTTTGATAAAGGTAAACATGGCGATTCCTTATTTCAGCGGCGAGTTTTTACGCTCGATGCTGTAGCGCTCAAGTTCTTTGTACGGCACGACTTTGCTCTTCTTCTTACGCACATCGACCACAGTCATACGGTCGGTACAGGAGTAGCAAGGATCGAGGCTACCGATAATCAGCGGGGCATCGGAAACGGTGTTGCCACGCAGCATGTAGCGCAGCGTCGGCCAGTTGGCGTAAGTCGCCGCGCGACAGCGCCAGCGATACAGTTTCTGGTTGTCGCCAGTCATACTCCAGTGGATGTCATCCCCGCGCGGCGCTTCAGCAAAGCCCAGCGCAAAGCGGTGTGGAATGTAGGTGAAACCTTCCACAGCCAGCGGGCCGCCTGGCAGGTTGTCCAGACCAAAGTCGATCATATTCAGTGCGGTGTAGACTTCATTGATACGGACTTTCAGACGAGAAATAACGTCGCAACCCTGCTCACTGTGAACTTCCATCGGCAGCAGGCCATAGCCCACAAACGGGTGATCGGCGCGGGTGTCACGCGCATGGCCGCTGGCGCGTACCATCGGGCCGACGTTACTGAAGTCACGGGCAATCTCCGGATCCAGACGGCCAATACCTACGGTACGCTGTTCCATGTTCGGCGTGCTGAGCAGCATATCGACCAGTTCCTGCACGTCACGACGCATCTGCTGCGCCAGTTGACGGGTCTGGATCATATCCTCTTTCAGCAGATCACGACGAATACCGCCGATCAGGTTCAGACCGTAAGTTTTACGTGCCCCGGTGAGGATCTCCGCCATCTTCATGGAGGTTTCACGCACTCGGAAGAACTGCATAAAGCCGGAGTCAAAACCGGTAAAGTGACAGGCCAGGCCGAGGTTCAGCAGGTGCGAGTGCAGGCGTTCAACTTCCAGCAGAATGGCGCGGATCATCTGCGCACGTTCCGGCACGACGATGCCCATCGCGTTCTCGACGGAGGTGGTATAGGCAGTGCTGTGCGCAAAGCCGCAAATGCCGCACACGCGGTCGGACAAGAAGGTCACTTCGTTGTAACCCATGCGGGTTTCCGCCAGCTTCTCCATGCCGCGGTGGACATAGAACAGACGGTAGTCGGCGTCGATGATGTTCTCGCCGTCAACAAACAGACGGAAGTGACCGGGTTCATCAGAGGTGACGTGCAATGGGCCAATCGGCACCACGTTGTTTTTCTTGTCGCCCAGTTCGTTGATGAACTCGTAGGTTTCAGCATCGGTAGTCGGCGCGGGGCGCTGGCGATAATCCATGCTGTCTTTACGCAGCGGGTAGAGTTCGTCCGGCCAGTCATCCGGCAGTACCAGACGACGCTCATCGGGCAAACCAACCGGGATCAAACCGTACATATCGCGCACTTCGCGCTCGCCCCAGACCGCAGCAGGCACGCGCGGCGTGACGGACGGGAACTCCAGCTTATTGGCATCGACTTCAACACGGACGGTAATCCAGCACTTGGTACCCTGCTCCATCGACAGCACGTAGTACACAGCATAATGACCGCACAGCTGACGTTCGTCGTTACCAAACAGCACGGACAACCAGCCGCCCTGTTTGTAGTACAGGAACTCCACCACTTCCGGCAGGTAGTTCACCTTGACGGTGATCGTCAACTGATCTTTGGTCTGCCAGGCTTCATCCAGCACGACGCCCGGGAAGGCCTGGTGCAACGCCGCGAGATATTGTTGACCTAATTTTTCTTCAGACATGCTCAAACTCTCTTAAATCACGCCACCAGCAAGGAGACGAACGCTAAAAACGCAAACCCAAAACCGGCCCAGGTCACGCGTGAAGTGGCGCAAAAACGCAGACGCGCCATGCTGTTTTCGAACAGGGCGATGACCAGCACGCCGAGAACCAGTTTGACGACGGCAATCACCAGCGCCAGTAGCAGCCCACCCGAGGTGAAGGTTTCCATCTGTCCCCACGGCAGGAACACGCCAACGAACATTTGCAGAACGACCAGTTGCTTAAGGCTAATGCCCCATTTCAGCACCGCAAAACCGCTGCCGCTGTATTCGGTCAATGGACCTTCCTGCAGCTCCTGCTCTGCCTCTGCCAGATCGAACGGCAGTTTGCCCATTTCGATAAAGGTGGCGAAAGCACAGGCGCACAGCGCCAGAATCAACGGAATGCTGCGTGCAGCAGGCCAGTGATAAATGGTATCGGCGATATTGCTGATATGCGTTGAGCCAGCAACCTGCGCCGCTACCCACAGACCCAGCAGCAGGATAGGTTCAACCAGCACGCCGAGCATCGCTTCGCGGCTGGCGCCAATAGCGGTAAACGGGCTACCGGTATCCAGGCCCGCGATAGAGAAGAAGAAGCGAGCGATGGCGAACAGGTAAATTAAGGTGATCAGATCGCCCAGTTGCGGCAGCGGTGAGCCAACGGTCACTACCGGCAACGCGGTGGCGATAGTCAGCATCACACCCACCATCACAAACGGCGTCAGGCGGAAAACCCAACTGGAATCCGCAGGCGCAATGCTCTGACGGCCCAGCAGTTTGATAATGTCGCGGTATTCCTGCAAAATGCCCGGACCGCGGCGATTGTGCAAACGCGCACGTGCCACGCGGGTAATACCGGACAGCAGCGGCGCAACGGCAAACAGCACCAGCGCCTGAATTAACGGATATAAAACACTCATTCTCAGGCTCCTCGTGAAACCACAATCACCACCAGTACCGCCAGCTCAATCAGCGCCAGGCGACGGAACAGCACCGGTGCAGCCGCATTCTGCCAGCCCGGAACCAGTGATACCGGATTCAGCCATTTGCGCAGTTTGAGTACCGGAGCAAAGGCTTCTTTCACCGGCATGGCAAAACCGTGTGCGGTAATGACCATTGACTGCTCGTGATCGTAACCACACACCCATGCCGCACCGCGTGAACGCGATGGCAGACGGTTGCCTTTGAAAATCGCCATGATGATGAACGGCAGCAGCGGACATGCGATCAGCAGCAGCGTGATCATTGGCTGAGAAACGGTGGTGTTCGCGGTTTCCAGCGGCAGCGGAACGGCAGCGGAGATCATCGGCAGCAGCCACGGCGCAGCAACGCCCCCAATCACGCAGCAGATAGCCAACGCGACTACGCTAACGCCCATCAGAATTGGCGCGCAGCAGGCATTTTCAGCTTCCTTCGTGCGCGGTGCTCCAAGGAACGTAACGCCATAGACTTTCGCCATACACATCACCGCCAGCGCGCCGGTAATCGCCAGTCCTACCGCCAGCAACGGTCCTAACAGACGACCGACAAAAACACCGCTGTTGCCAAGCTTAAAGAAGGACTGGTAGATAACCCACTCACCGGCAAAACCGTTCAGCGGCGGCAGTGCGGCCATCGCCATCAGGCCAACCAGCATCGCCAGAGAGATAACCGGCATACGTTTACCGATACCGCCCAGTTTTTCGATATCACGATGACCGGTACGGAACCAGATGCTGCCTGCGCCCAGGAACAGAACGCTTTTGAACAGGCTGTGGTTTACCAGGTGGTACAGACCGCCGGTCAAACCCAGCGCAATCAGCGCAGGTTGATTCAGGGAAATTCCGGTTACGCCTGCGCCCAGACCCAGCAGAATAATGCCGATGTTTTCCAGCGTGTGGTATGCCAGCAGACGCTGAATGTTGTGTTCCATCAGCGCATACAGACCGCCGACAAACGCGGTGATCATTCCCAGCACCAGCAGCGTAATGCCCCACCACAGCGGCGCGTTACCGCCCAGCAGCGACAGGGAGAGAATACCCAGCAGACCCACCTTCATGACGACGGTAGAGAACAGCGCCGCAGCCGGTGCGCTGGCGTTGGCGTGTGCCTGCGGCACCCATCCGTGCAGCGGAATAATCCCGGCCAGCAGGCCAAAACCCGCCACGCCCAGCAGCCAGATATCAGACCCGAGCGGCAGCTCCTGTGCGCGCAGGTCAAGCAGGCGCAGCTCCAGGGTGCCGTAGCGTTGCCACACCAGGTAGCAGGCAATAGCCAGCAGTAGCGTGCCGACGCGGCCCAGCGCAAACCACAGTTTGCCCTCTTTGCTGCAGCCGGTGAGGAACACGGCACACAGCGCCATGATTTCCGCCATCACCACCAGCGTTCCGAGGTTGCTGGCAACCACCGCACATACCGCTGCGGCCATCAGCAGATTCACCAGCAGCCCGTTGGCTTTTACCTGCGGATGACGATGCCAGTCAATGTTGAACAGGCTGACAAACAGGCCGCACAGGCCCAGCGTAATCAGCCAGATAGCGTTCAACGGGGTAATTTGCACACTGTGACCAATAAATGGCATCACACCGCTTAAAGCCAGGGCATTAGTCAGTACGGTGAAACCCGCAGCCGCTGTACACAGGCTGCCAACCGCACCGCCAACCCCGGCAATCCAGCCGCTCAGCGGTTTGTGAAATGAAAACAGAAATGCCAGAACCGCAGCCGCCGTAAACCAAGCTACGCCGCTGTTAATCAGTGAAATTGCGCTCATTTTGCATCCCCACTCTGAGCCTGCTGAAACAAGGTGAGATCGCCGAAGTCGGTATTAAAAGTCAGCTCACGCTTACGTTTGCTGGCGCGGGCAATATCCACGTTACTCACCAGGTGCAGGGCTTTGGTCGGGCACATGCGTACGCAGGCCGGACCAAGCTCGTCAAAACTGCACAGATCGCATTTCACCGCGATGGCACGAATACCCGGAACCCAGTCCAGCAACGTGCTCACGCGGGCAGGCGCTGGCGGAGCCGGAGGCGCTTTTGGCGTATTGGCGTTTGCCGGGATATGCAGCGGACGGCTACCGGAAAACTCAATCGCGCCAAACGGACAGGCGATCCCGCACAGTTTGCAGCTTACACACAGGCTTTCATTCAGCTGCACGGCACCATCAACGCGATTAATCGCATTAACCGGACAAACGGTGGCGCAAGGCGCATCTTCGCAATGGTGGCAAAGCTGCGGGGCGGATTCTTTTTCATTTAACATCACTTTCAGGCGCGGCATTGACTGCAGGCCATGCTGGCGATGTGTCTCTGAGCAGGCGGCTTCACAGGTGTGGCAGCCGATGCAAAGAGTGGAGTCAGCAATTACAAAACGATTCACCAGGCATTCCTCAGGTGATAGTCATTTTTGACGAAAACATGTCTGGAAAATGTCATTTCGACATTTTTCGACATGCCCATTCCCTAAACGTCGTGACGCAGTATGAAAGTGCATCATGACAAAAGTGGGCAGCACCCAAGGCTTAAGCCGGGCTATGTCCCTCAATCAGCTGGCTTAAATTCACCGGCATATTGTTCTCAACCGCGGTATAGAGGCTGTCGTAGACGGTGGCGATTTTTTCGAGATAGTGTTCCAGCACCTGCTCGCGATCGCGGTTGCTGATACGCTCATCAACCTTACCGTCGATGGTCAACTCAGCCTGTGCAATCAGTTGCTTATCATCACCGTCTTTCGTTTCAACGTAGTACTCGATGGTGTGGCTGTTAAAGCCGTCCGCCAGCGTGACGTAGATAGTGAAGTGTTCAAAAAGGACGAAGCAGAGATCCTTGTCCGGTGCGCAGCTCATTGCATGATGCAAACGCGCTTTTGACAGGGTGATCCCCTGAACCAGCGAGTTGCAGTAAATACGCCACTGGTCCTGTAGGCGACGATGCCGTTCAGCGATGTAATCGGCTTTTTCGCTTATTTCCCAAATAGTCATGTCAGGTTACCCGTTTAGCAGAGATGAACAGCTTTAAGCACATTTCATGCCAAAATTAAAAACCTTAATTTTCATATAGATAAAAAATCAAAGAGCGGTGACGACATGTCATTTCGTCATCGTCGTCATTGTCACGATCGAAAAAATTCAAGCTGGCATGTTTATTGCTTTTAATACGGCAACTTCATAGGAGGCGGTATGCACGAAATAACCCTCTGCCAACGGGCACTGGAATTGATTGAACAACAGGCCACGCAATACGGTGCTCAACGAGTAACTGGGGTCTGGCTCAAAATTGGCGCATTTTCTTGCGTAGAAACCAGCGCTCTCGCCTTTTGTTTTGATCTGGTATGCCGCGGGACCCTTGCAGAAGGTTGTAAACTCCACCTCGAAGAACAAGAAGCCGAATGTTGGTGCGAATCTTGTCAGCAATACGTCACCTTACTGACGCAACGCGTGCGCAGATGTCCGCAATGCAACAGCGATATGCTGAGAATTGTGGCCGATGACGGCTTACAGATTCGACGTATTGAAATAGATGAAACTCCAGCGTCAGATGCCGACGCCTAAGCGTCATCATCCGGCAACTGAAGTATCGCAAGTAATAAGATCAGGAGTGAGCGATGTGTACGACATGTGGTTGCGCTGAAGGCAACCTTTATATAGAGGGTGATGAGCATAATCCCCACTCGGCGTTTCGCAGCGCGCCATTTGCCCCGGCGGCTCGTCCGGCGCTGAATATTACCGGGGTGAAGACCTCCAGTTTCACACCGAGCCAGACCGAAGAAGGCGATTTGCATTACGGTCACGGTGAAGCAGGCACCCACGCGCCAGGCATGAGTCAGCGCCGGATGCTGGAAGTGGAAATTGACGTGCTGGATAAAAACAACCGTCTGGCCGAGCGCAACCGTGCCCGCTTTGCTGCCCGTCAACATCTGGTATTAAACCTTGTCTCAAGCCCAGGCTCCGGTAAAACCACGCTGCTGACCGAAACGCTGATGAAGCTCAAAGACAGCGTGCCTTGCGCCGTCATTGAAGGCGACCAGCAGACGGTTAACGATGCCGCCCGTATTCGCGCCACAGGTACGCCCGCCATCCAGGTCAACACCGGTAAAGGTTGCCACCTTGACGCACAAATGATTGCTGACGCCGCGCCACGTTTGCCGCTTGAAGACAACGGCATCCTGTTCATTGAAAACGTCGGGAACCTGGTTTGCCCGGCCAGCTTCGACCTCGGCGAACGCCATAAAGTGGCGGTGCTTTCCGTCACCGAAGGCGAAGACAAGCCGCTGAAATACCCGCATATGTTTGCCGCCGCGTCGCTGATGCTGCTCAACAAAGTAGACCTACTGCCGTACCTCAATTTTGACGTAGAAAAGTGCATCGCCAGCGCCCGGGAAGTGAACCCGGAAATTGAGATTATCCTGATTTCCGCCACCAGTGGCGAAGGCATGGACCAATGGCTCTCCTGGCTGGAGACGCAGCGATGTGCATAGGTGTTCCGGGTCAAATCCGCACCATTGATGGCAACCAGGCCAAAGTCGACGTTTGCGGTATTCAGCGCGACGTCGACCTGACGCTGGTCGGAAGCTGCGATGAACACGGTCAACCCCGTCTGGGCCAGTGGGTACTGGTCCACGTCGGCTTTGCCATGAGCATCATTAATGAAGCTGAAGCGCGCGACACGCTCGACGCGCTGCAAAACATGTTTGACGTTGAGCCGGATGTCGGCGCGTTGTTGTATGGCGAGGAAAAATAATGCGTTTTGTTGACGAATACCGCGCACCAGAACAGGTGATGCAGTTGATAGAGCACCTGTGTGAACGTGCCGCACACCTCCCCTACACTGCTGAACGTCCGCTGCGCATCATGGAAGTGTGTGGTGGTCATACCCACGCTATCTTCAAGTTCGGTCTCGACCAATTGCTGCCTGACAACGTCGAGTTTATTCATGGCCCGGGCTGCCCGGTTTGCGTTCTGCCGATGGGCAGAATCGACAGCTGTGTGGAAATCGCCAGCCATCCGGAAGTGATTTTTTGCACCTTTGGCGATGCGATGCGCGTTCCGGGTAAACAAGGTTCTTTGCTACAAGCCAAAGCGCGCGGCGCGGATATCCGCATCGTCTATTCACCGATGGATGCGCTGAAGCTGGCGCAGGAAAACCCAACGCGTAAGGTTGTGTTCTTTGGCCTGGGTTTTGAAACCACAATGCCAACCACCGCCATCACCCTTCAGCAGGCAAAACAGCGTGACGTGCAGAACTTTTACTTTTTCTGCCAGCACATCACGCTTATCCCTACGCTGCGCAGCCTGCTGGAACAGCCGGACAACGGCATCGACGCCTTCTTAGCGCCGGGCCATGTCAGCATGGTGATTGGCACCGATGCCTATAATTTCATTGCTTCAGATTTCCATCGTCCGTTGGTGGTCGCCGGTTTCGAACCGCTCGATCTGCTGCAGGGCGTGGTGATGTTGATTGAACAGAAGATTGCCGCGCATAGCCAGGTTGAAAACCAGTATCGCCGCGTGGTGCCGGACGCCGGTAACCTGCTAGCGCAACAGGCCATCGCCGAAGTGTTCTGCGTCAATGGCGATAGCGAATGGCGAGGTCTGGGCGTCATTGAATCCTCTGGCGTTCACCTGACGCCAGACTATCAGCGCTTTGATGCCGAAGCGCATTTCCAGCCAGCGCCGCAGCAGGTGTATGACGATCCGCGCGCGCGTTGCGGCGAGGTATTGACCGGCAGATGCAAACCGCATCAGTGCCCGCTATTTGGCAAAACCTGTAACCCGGAGACCGCGTTTGGCGCCCTGATGGTCTCCTCAGAAGGCGCATGTGCCGCCTGGTATCAGTATCGTCAGCAGGAGTGTGAAGCATGAACAGCGTACAACTCGCCCACGGTAGCGGCGGTCAGGCTATGCAGCAGTTGATCAACAGTCTGTTTATGGAGGCTTTTGCTAATCCGTGGCTGGCGGAACAAGAAGATCAGGCCCGTCTGGATCTGGCGCAACTGGTCGCAGAAGGCGATCGTCTGGCGTTTTCAACCGACAGCTATGTTATCGATCCGTTGTTCTTCCCGGGTGGCAATATCGGCAAGCTGGCCATCTGCGGTACGGCTAACGACGTGGCGGTCAGCGGCGCGATCCCTCGCTACCTCTCCTGCGGTTTTATCCTCGAAGAGGGTTTGCCGATGGAGACGTTGAAAACCGTCGTCAACAGTATGGCGGCGACCGCGCGTGAAGCGGGCATCGCCATCGTGACCGGCGATACCAAAGTCGTGCAGCGCGGCGCTGCAGACAAGCTGTTCATCAACACGGCCGGAATGGGGGCGATCCCCGCCAACATTCACTGGGGCGCACAGACCCTCGGCCCAGGCGATGTGCTGCTGGTCAGCGGTACGCTTGGCGATCACGGCGCAACTATCCTTAACCTGCGCGAACAGCTGGGTCTTGATGGCGAACTGGTCAGCGACTGCGCGGTATTGACACCGCTTATCCAGACGCTGCGTGATATTCCCGGCGTGAAGGCGCTGCGTGACGCGACCCGTGGCGGCGTAAATGCGGTAACGCATGAATTTGCCGCCTCATGCGGGTTTGGTATTGAGCTGTCTGAAGCGGCCCTGCCCGTGAAGCCCGCGGTGCGTGGCGTTTGCGAACTGCTGGGTCTGGATGCGCTTAACTTTGCTAACGAAGGCAAGCTGGTGATTGCCGTTGAGCGTCAGGCTGCTGAAACGGTGCTTGCCGCGCTGCGCGCACATCCGTTAGGACGCGATGCCGCAATGATTGGTGAAGTGGTAGAACGCAAAGGTGTGCGTCTTGCCGGACTCTACGGCGTGAAACGCACTCTCGATTTACCACACGCCGAACCATTACCTCGTATATGCTAACAGCCGGTTGGCAGCAAGCTGTAGGCCGGGTAAGACGCATTTGCGTCGACATCCGGCCTTAACGCTGCAATATCACCTGATGGCGTTTTGCCGATCGGGTCTACGGTTCGTGTAGCAGGACCAGTCCGGCAATAATTTACGACTTATACCTATAATTCATTTACCGTTTTCGCACCGTTCTGCGGTGCTTTTCCTGGAAAAGCAATATGTCGTATACACCGATGAGTGACCTCGGACAGCAAGGCCTGTTCGATATTACTCGTACATTATTACAGCAGCCCGACCTGCCGTCTCTCAGCGAGGCGCTTTCGCAACTGGTCAAGCGTTCAGCGCTGGCCGACTGCGCGGCTATTGTCTTATGGCAGGCACAAACGCAGCGTGCGCGTTATTTTGCGACGCGTGAAAATGGTAACCCCATCGATTATGAAGACGAAACGGTGCTGGCGCATGGCCCGGTACGCCGTATTTTGTCTCGCCCCGATGCGCTGCACTGCAACTATCACGAGTTTAACGAAACCTGGCCACAGCTGGCCTCTGGCGGGCTGTATTCTAAATTTGGTCACTACTGCCTGCTGCCGCTGGCGGCAGATGGACGAATCTTTGGCGGTTGCGAATTTATCCGTAACGAAGACCAACCGTGGAGTGAAAAAGAGTACAACCGGCTGCAGACCTTCACCCAAATAGTCGGCGTCGTTGCTGAACAAATTCAAAGCCGGGTCAGCAACAATGTCGATTACGATCTCCTGTGCCGTGAGCGTGATAACTTTCGCATCCTGGTCGCCATCACCAATGCTGTGCTCTCCCGCCTGGATATTGATGAGCTGGTCAGCGAAGTCGCTAAAGAGATCCATCACTACTTCGACATTGATGCCATCAGCATCGTATTACGCAGCGATCGCAAAAACAAGCTCAGCATTTATTCCACTCACTATCTGGATGAACATCATCCGGCACACGAACAAAGTGAAGTGGACGAAGCCGGTACGCTCTCTGAACGGGTCTTCAAAAGCAAAGAGATGCTGCTGATTAACCTGAGCGAACGCGATACCCTGGCCCCTTACGAAAGAATGTTGTTCGAAACCTGGGGCAACCAGCTACAGACTCTGTGCCTGCTGCCGCTGATGTCCGGCAATAATATGCTCGGCGTACTTAAGCTGGCGCAATGTGAAGAGAAAGTATTCACCACCGCCAATCTCAAACTGCTGCGCCAAATCGCAGAACGCGTGGCGATCGCCGTGGATAACGCTCTCGCCTACCAGGAGATCCACCGCCTGAAGGAGCGGCTGGTCGATGAAAACCTGGCGCTGACTGAACAACTCAACAACGTGGAGAGTGAGTTCGGAGAAATCATTGGCCGCAGCGAAGCGATGTACAGCGTACTCAAACAGGTCGAAATGGTGGCGCAAAGCGACAGCACTGTCCTGATTCTTGGTGAAACCGGGACGGGTAAGGAGCTGATTGCACGAGCAATTCACAACCTGAGCGGACGTAACGCCCGTCGGATGGTGAAAATGAACTGCGCGGCAATGCCTGCCGGATTGCTGGAAAGCGATCTGTTTGGCCATGAGCGTGGCGCATTTACCGGGGCCAGCACGCAGCGGATTGGACGCTTTGAACTGGCGGACAAAAGTTCGTTATTTCTCGATGAAGTTGGCGACATGCCGCTGGAGCTTCAGCCCAAGCTGCTGCGCGTTCTGCAGGAGCAGGAGTTTGAACGTCTGGGCAGCAATAAGCTGATCCTGACCGACGTTCGCTTGATCGCTGCCACTAACCGCGATCTGAAAAAGATGGTCGCCGATCGCGAGTTTCGTAACGATCTCTACTATCGACTGAACGTCTTCCCGATCCATCTGCCGCCGCTGCGCGAGCGCCCGGAAGATATTCCGCTGCTGGTGAAAGCCTTCACCTTCAAAATTGCCCGCCGGATGGGGCGCAATATCGACAGCATTCCCGCCGAAGCCCTGCGTACGCTGAGCAACATGGAATGGCCGGGTAACGTGCGCGAGCTGGAAAACGTCGTAGAACGCGCGGTTCTGCTCACCCGGGGCAACGTGCTGCAACTGTCCTTGCCGGATGTAATCGCTATGGCGCCGTCTACGCCGCCGGTGGCGACCGAAGTCGCGCAGGATGGCGAAGATGAATACCAGCTGATAATGCGCGTTCTGAAAGAAACCAATGGCGTTGTCGCCGGTCCTAAAGGCGCGGCACAAAGACTGGGGTTGAAACGCACAACGTTACTCTCGCGCATGAAGCGCCTGGGCATTGATAAGGACGCACTGGTTTAACGGATTATTGCCCGATAGCGCTACGCTTATCGGGCCTACGCCACTGGTGCGTTTGTCTTTGTCGGCCGGATAAGGCGCAGCCGCCATCCGGCATAGAATTGCTAAATCACTTCTTCCGCTGGTATTTCTCGGGTAACTCCGGCACCGGACGTTTGTCATCAATCAGATGACGCACGGTCAGGATCGGATGACGCCAGAGCATTCTGGGTCCAGCCCAACGCATAATTTGCTTCATCTCTTCGCGTTTAGCGGGCTGGTAACAGTGCACCGGACACTGTTTGCAGGCCGGTTTTTCCTCACCAAATACGCATTTATCCAGGCGCTTTTGCGCATAGGCAAACAACGCATCGTAATGCCCCGGTTCATCTGAAGCCTGCGGACACTGGCTCTCATACAGCGAGATCATTCTCTGGATCGTCATTTTCTCACGTGCAATACGTTTGCCGGACATGATGCCTCCACAATTAAGTTGCATAAATAATACACCTTAACTAAGCGCAGGACTATTACCTGGCGGTGATACATTCCTTAGCACCCTACGCAAATAAGAATTATTTTCATTTGTTTATGCCATGTGCTATATAACATAGCAAAGGCTATATTCGATGATAAATTAACCACTTTGTTGTGAGGGATACTATGCCGCATCTGCCCCATCTAAAGTCATTTCTCCTTGCCAGCGTGTTAACGGCGCTTACGCTGTCACCTGCCTGGGCGAAAGAAAAGTTCAAAGTGATAACCACCTTTACGGTGATTGCCGATATGGCAAGCAACGTGGCAGGTGACGCGGCGGACGTCAGTTCCATCACCAAACCCGGGGCAGAAATTCACGAATATCAACCCACTCCGGGAGATATTAAACGGGCGCAGGGCGCACAGCTTATTCTCTCCAACGGCCTTAACCTCGAACTATGGTTTGCCCGCTTCTATCAAAATTTGTCCGGCGTACCGGAGGTCATGGTTTCAAACGGCGTGCAGCCAATGGGTATCAGCGAAGGGCCGTACAACGGCAAACCGAATCCGCATGCCTGGATGTCAGCGGAGAACGCGCTTATCTACGTGGATAACATTCGCGATGCGCTGATGAAATACGATCCCGACCATGCCGCAACCTACCAGAAAAATGCGGAGAATTATAAAGCGAAAATCCAGCAGACTCTGGCGCCACTGCATGCAGAACTGGCGAAGCTCCCTGCTGATAAACGCTGGCTGGTCACCAGCGAAGGCGCATTCTCTTACCTCGCGCGTGATAACGGCCTGAAAGAGCTGTATCTATGGCCGATCAATGCCGATCAGCAAGGCACGCCCAAGCAGGTACGCAAAGTGATCGATGCGATCAGAAAACATCAAATCCCTACCGTATTTAGCGAAAGCACCGTGTCCGACAAACCTGCGCGTCAGGTCGCCCGCGAGTCTGGCGCGTATTACGGCGGCGTGCTGTATGTCGATTCGCTCAGCGCTGCCGATGGTCCGGTACCGACCTATCTGGATTTACTGCGCGTGACGACAGAAACCATCGTCAGCGGCATCAACGACGGGTTAAGGAGCCAAAAATGAGTCAATCTGCGATTACCGTGAATCAGGTTACGGTGACGTATCGCAACGGCCACACCGCGCTGCGGGATGCCACTTTTCAGGTTCCGGGCGGCTCAATTGCCGCTCTGGTCGGCGTAAACGGTTCGGGAAAATCAACGCTTTTTAAAGCGCTGATGGGTTTTGTCCGGTTGGCGAAAGGGGAAATATCTATTCTGCAACAACCGGTTAATAAGGCGCTCAAACAGAATCTTATCGCCTATGTCCCCCAGTCAGAAGAGGTGGACTGGTCGTTTCCGGTACTGGTGGAAGATGTAGTGATGATGGGCCGCTTTGGCCATATGGGGTGGCTGCGTCGACCAAAACAGATCGACCACGACTGCGTGGATGCGGCGCTGGCGCGGGTAGATATGCTGGACTATCGCCATCGCCAGATAGGTGAACTGTCCGGCGGGCAGAAAAAACGCGTTTTTCTGGCAAGAGCCATCGCACAGGACGGGCAGGTTATTTTACTGGATGAACCCTTCACCGGCGTGGATGTGAAAACCGAGGCCCGGATCATCGATCTGCTGCGTGAACTGCGTGATGAAGGCCGGACTATGCTGGTCTCTACCCATAATCTGGGATCCGTCACCGAATTTTGCGATTACACGGTGATGATTAAGGGCACGGTGCTGGCAAGTGGGCCAACCGAAACCACGTTTACCCACGAGAATCTCGAGCTGGCATTCAGCGGCGTTCTGCGTCACGTCGCGCTGAGCGGCGGTGAACAACACGTGATTACCGATGATGAACGTCCGTTTATTTCGCGACGCGCGGCAAGCGAGGGGGAGTAATCATGAACTGGCTGACGGAGCCGTTTGGCTACCAGTACATGCTCAACGCCATGTGGGTTTCGGCGATGGTCGGCGGCCTGTGCGCATTTCTCTCCTGCTATCTGATGCTTAAAGGCTGGTCGCTGATTGGCGATGCACTGTCGCACTCGATCGTTCCAGGCGTAGCCGGAGCCTATATGTTAGGGCTTCCCTTCGCGCTGGGCGCATTTCTTTCCGGTGGACTGGCGGCGGGCAGCATGCTGTTTCTCAATCAGCGTTCACGCCTGAAGGAAGATGCCATTATCGGGCTGATTTTTTCGTCCTTTTTCGGTATAGGGCTGTTTATGGTGTCGCTTAATCCGATGTCGGTGAACATCCAGACCATTATTCTGGGTAACATCCTGGCGATTGCGCCGGAAGATATCCTGCAACTGGCGATCATCGGCGTGGTTTCGCTGACCATTCTGTTTTTGAAGTGGAAAGATCTGATGGTGGTCTTTTTTGATGAAAACCACGCGCGGTCTATCGGTCTGAATCCGGGTCGGCTGAAGCTGTTGTTTTTTACGCTGCTCTCCGTTTCCACGATCGCCGCACTGCAAACCGTCGGCGCCTTTCTGGTGATTTGCCTGGTGGTTACGCCCGGTGCGACGGCCTGGCTGCTGACCGATCGTTTTCCTCGCCTGCTCACCATCGCCGTGGCGCTCGGCAGCCTGACCAGCTTTTTCGGCGCCTGGCTAAGCTACTGGCTGGACGGTGCAACCGGCGGAATTATCGTCGTTCTGCAAACGCTGCTGTTCCTGCTGGCATTTGTCTTCGCACCAAAACACGGTCTGCTGGCAAATCGCCGCCGCGCCCGTCTGGTGAACAAGGAGCAAGTATGATCTTAACAACGCTGCTGGAACCTTTTCAGTTTAGCTTTATGGTTAATGCGCTGGTCATCTCTACCATCGTCGCTGTGCCCTGCGCGCTGTTGTCGGTATTTTTAGTACTCAAAGGCTGGGCGTTGATGGGCGATGCCATGAGTCATGCCGTTTTCCCAGGGATTGTACTGGCGTGGATTGCGGGCATTCCGCTGGCAATTGGCGCGTTTATCGCCGGTCTGTTCTGCGCGGTGGCGACCGGATACCTCGACGATAACAGCCGCATTAAGCGCGACACCATCATGGGTATTGTTTTCTCCGGGATGTTTGGTGCGGGTCTGGTGCTGTACGTCTCTATCCAGTCAGAAGTCCATCTCGATCATATTCTGTTCGGCGACATGCTGGGCGTATCTTTAAGCGATATCATGCAAACCGCGGTTATTACTCTGGGGATCGCGCTTATCATCGGACTTAAATGGAAAGATTTGCTGCTGCATGCGTTCGACCCACATCAGGCAAAGGCCAGTGGGCTTAACACCGCACTGCTGCATTACGGCCTGTTGTGCATGATCGCCCTGACGATTGTCGCCACGCTAAAATCGGTAGGGATTATTTTGTCAATTTCATTACTGATTGCACCTGGCGCCATCGCGATTTTAATGACGCGGAAATTTTCCCACGCCTTATGGCTGGCGGTGGCGATGTCGGTCATTACCTCATTTATGGGCGTGTACCTGTCATTTTTCATCGACAGCGCGCCGGCTCCCACCATCGTCGTACTATTTTCCCTGCTGTTTGTGATTACCTTTATTTATGCAACCCTGCGCGATAGGCGTTTAGAGAATCAGCTTCAGCTGCAGGATCCGTAAATTATTGGTCAGCTAATGTTCTTGATATTAATATAGCCTCCGCCAGGAGGTTATATTATCGGCAGATTACAGCATCGTGATGATACGTTTAAATAAACGGATTATAGATTACTCTAACGTGAACAACGGTTGTGGCTTGCCAATGTGGTATCCCTGTAACCACCCGACATTCATGTGTTCCAGGTGCATCTGGATTTCGGCACTTTCAACAAACTCGGCGACAACCTGCATACCTTTCATTGCCGCAACCCGGCAGAAAGATTCGATGATATAGCGACTAACCTCACATTTTATAATCCCACGAACGAAAGACCCATCAATCTTCAAAATATCTGCTTCAATGTTCATCAGGCGTTCATAGCTTGCAAACCCGGCACCGAAGTCATCAATCGCGATCCGACATCCCAATTGACGTAGTAAGCGTAGTGTATCCGCCGTGTGTTCTTTATCTGACAGGGTATCAGCCTCGGTTATCTCAAAAATAATCCGTTGCGGAATCACCACATATTCCTGCAACAACGCAGTTATCTTTGCAACGATACCTGAACGACATAGCGTCACTGGCGCCAGGTTAATGGAAAAACAACTCAGCGGATGGTAGCGCATGTACTTCAGGGTGTTCTCAATAACCCAAAGATCGATATCGGGTGCTAACCCTGTGTCGCGTGCAACCGACAGAAAATGGTCAGGGGAAAGAAATTCCCCGTGCTCATTGAGCATGCGGATCAATATCTCATGATAGGATTCATCACCACGAGTACTGACGATAGGCTGGGCCAGCAGGACAAAGGTATTGTGATCCAACGCGTTTTGCAGTGCAGCGCGAACATCCGTTGTATCGGTAGTAGGGTTGCCAAACAGTCGGCTATGCTGTGCCTCAAGGTTTTCCGGCCTGCCGTTGGTCATTGGCGATATGACTTTTGTTATTATTGGAGGGAACATCATATTCATATCAAATTAATAAATAAATACTAATTTATAGATAAAAATGGACATTCCGCGTAGCTGGCATCAGCGGTGAAGAAAAAGACAAAAACCAACATACTGATAATCAACAAAAATCACAAACCCAGTTTTTTCATTATCATTTCAGCTGAGTGCAAAAAAACACGTCAGATGCTTTTAATGTTAACTTTAACATACAAAAAAAGAGAGTTTCCCTCGCTTCATAATTATTTTTCCGTCACTCACTAACTCCTGCAATACTTTGTGGATAGCACTGCGTGAGATATGATTTCGAGCGAGAATGAATGTATACACAGATGTGTTTTCACGCATCTCAGGCTCCATCGACCAAATATATTTCAGGTGTTCAATAATCAATTCACGGATAGTGCGATGCGATTGCAATTTTTCTCGTTGAAAATAGCGTTGCAGATGTAGCGTTAAAATATCAAATGCATGTTTCCAAAGATTCTTTGCAGTGAACAAAAGTTCGGCATTGGGTGCACTCATTGCCCACATTTCACAATCGGTATCACAACGTAAATAGTGTCCGGCAACTTCCGTACGCATTTGTGGCAAGCCGAGGATGGCCGGTGCAGATATACTTACCATCACTAAATCATTTTCCACACGATGAACAGAGACGGCCCCTTTCTCCAGAAACAAGATATTTCCATCACTCTTCAGATCAATACGCTGGCGTTTTTTGCGTAAGGACAGCCAGGCATTATCTGACTTTTTCATTTCATCACCAACAAGCACTACAGCATTTTCAATATCTTTCTGGAACATGGGACTCTCTACCGCAAATTATGGCTTTGTCAAAACGAGGGTGGAATTTTACTCAACACGAAAAATAAATGTCAGCTCACCAACAAGCTGACATTTATTCCCATCTACATCTACCACCGGCATTCCCTGGTGCCGTTGACGCGTTCAGACTCATGCTGTTTTCGCGTGGTGGCGCCAGGCAGTATATGACGCTGTCCATAAAGAATTAATGGCAATCATCTTTGTCGTTGTTATTTCATCTTTCTGTTCTTTTCAATGTAGCCAAAAAGATACAATACATTGATTTATATATAGTTTATTTTCATTAAAAAGTTATCATTGTTGTTATATTATGATACGAAATTGAAACACTTCGCGGTTCTCGCTGCAGGGTCGGGTCCATACTGGTGGTCTTTATGGACTAAGTGGTATCATGACTCGCCAACCGCCTGGCGCACCAGCAAGAGTAGAAACATCATGTCTGAGACTGGCAATGTCAGTTATCTGATTGAAAAAATAATAATATTTACGCCAGCTACACAATCTCTGGCGCGGATAGATCAACCCAATCAGCGGATAAAACTCAAACACTCGGCGTCATTATGTCTTTTATTACTTATTCAACATCGCGGGCAAGTGGTTTCCCAAAACGAACTACTGGAATTCGGCTGGGGTAAAAATCACCGCCAGGTGAGCTTCAACGCCTTTTATCAAAGCATTCTCTCTTTGCGCAAAAGTTTGCTGCAGCTGGAACTGGAGCAACCGCTTATCACCACGATCCCCCGCAAAGGGCTGATCATCCAGGAAGAGTTCAATATTCAGGTGATTGAAACTCCGGAGGAGAGCGTATCTTTTACAGCAGAACCTTTAGTGCCGGATGTCGCCATAGAAGAACTGTCAGATGACACAGCGCGCCAACCTTTGATAACCACTGCTGAAATGGTCATACTTGCCATTACCCTGATAATTTGTGTGCTTATAATGTATCCGTGGCAAACCAGTGATAACTATTTCTCCGGCTATATCACCGCAGACAACGCCCCCACTGACTGTCAGTATTATTTTAATAATGATGCCAGTAATTTCTCCCGACATACGGCATTTATCAACAAAAATCCTAGGCTGTGTCAGAGCCATAAATTTATCTATATCACCACCTACCCTGAATCCAAGAAATTATCCGTGCTTGTATGTCGCTCACCGATGAAAAACAGGCAGGAAAACGCCTGTCAGTCGGTTTATTACCCACGGTATGATAGCTAATGAATTTTTATTCCCGAACGCCCCGCATCCAGACAGGTATTATCCTGTTGCTTTGTTTTGCTGCGCTAATTGTTACCGCCGTCTACCGGTACAGTAAAAACAATGGTCAGTTACATAATCTGACCTGTCGGTCTGCCATCGAGATTGTACGCAATACAAGCTCATTCCGAGGGATCATTGATATCAAAACCGGCGGCAGCAAAGGTATTGTGAATATTGATGGCATTATCAAAGATGCCGAAAATAATGAGCAGACCGTGCAACGCATGGTACTTTTTACACAATCCAGCTACGGCTCAAGCCCGGTTTGGATTTCGCAGAAAATCCAAATATCCAATCGCGAAACAGCACCCGCCAGTCTCATTCAGGAACTCCTCCCCGACTTCTTCCTGACCAACACCAGCGTATCCAACGTCGATTTTTTTGCGCTGAATAGAGAGACGTATTTGATTACCAAAGAGGGGATCCCCTATCTGTACTGCCAGAATTATGCGTTGCCGGAAAATGAATAATCAATAAGCGAAGATTAAATAAGAGCAAAAACGATTTGAAAGAGTCACTTGATACGGACTTCACGAACCACACGCCAGTGATGCCTTGGTGTGTTAATGCTGATTAATAAAGATTATTTTCTCTCATAATATAAAAACCCTATTCTAACCTACACTACCATAACTCACTGATTATGCGAACATTGTTACCCTGCTCGTCCAGCGTTATAACTCTCTGGTTTTCCAATAATCCCTTCCCTCTCTGACCGCCGGTAATAAATGTCACCGACAGTTGTATATTGATGCAACGATGATTTTATAGCTCGGGCGACTTTTCAGGCGCAGAGTTAGCGGCGAAATTTGACGGTGTGCCAAGCTGATATTCTGCAATGCGGCACAATCATCCGGTCAGACAGGTATTGAGCATGTTCATAACCCGATTGATTGCCCTGCCCGGGAGTCCACTTTAGCCCAGGGCCGACACAGTAATTGTATCTAACACGTTTATTTTATTAAGCTTTTGATAACAATTAGTTAATTAATTTATTCATTCGCCTATTCCTCTGTTCTGCAAAAACGTCATTTGCAGCTTTTGTCCATCATCTAACCAGTAATTACTTTCTTAACGCTAGCCTCTTCATCCCCTCGCTCATGATATAAATTTATAAAAAACATTAAAAATAGCGTTTTAATCTTAAAAAAATAATTTAATCGATATTTACATTTACCAAATATGCAAACAATGGTCTTATATTCCAACCTTACAGCGTGACGCGAAATGTTGTTCTGCAACCGAATGCGCCACTCCAGAGAAGGTGAAATGAATCATCAACATCTGTTCAGATGCCAGGGATGATGTAGCGCGAACCAGGGAGCAGGGAAAAAGTTTCACGCTACTGACAAAAGTAAATTTGATTATGAAAATGGGATATACACAAATGTTTAACAAAACATTCATCGTAGCGGCATTGATGGTTTCCGGCTCTGCATTTGCAGCTGAATCAACCGGCGTAGCGGGTGGCACTATTACCTTTAACGGTTCAGTGTCCGATACCACCTGTAACGTGGTGACCAATAACGGTTCAGACTTCACGGTAAACCTTTCCCCTATTGCTGTGGGTGATATGGGCACCACCGCCGGTGTTGTTAAAACCAACGCCAAAGACTTCACCATGAATCTGAAAAACTGCTCTGCGGCATCGGACGAAGCTAAAACGCTTAAAATCACTTTCAGCAGCAGCAACCTGTCGGATGACGCTAAATACCTGAAAAACTACAGCGACAATGGCGCCGAGGGTGTGGGTATTGCGCTAACCAAAGACGGTAACACTGCCGTACCGTTTGATACCGCTTTCGATACTGGTCTGAGTTCCGCTGACGCTGCCACCGAAGATGGCGTCACACTGACCATGTATGCCAACTACTACAACTACGGTGGCGCGGCCGTAACAACCGGTAAAGTAGTTACTGACGCAACTTATTCCTTCAGCTACGACTAACTCATTCAGCCGGGGTCTCCCCGGCTCTCCTCTACGACATTATGAAAACTCTGATATTTTTTCTTGCGGCTACGTTCATTTCCATGAATGCCAGCGCAAGCGTTGTGATCAACGAAACGCGTGTTATTTATCCGGCCAGCGCCAAATTTGTGTCGGTGCAACTGGTAAACGACAGCGAACAAACCCATCTGGTGCAGTCCTGGATTGACGAGGGCGATGCTTCCGCCGCGCCGGAGAAAGTCAAAGTGCCGTTTTCTCTGCTGCCTCCGGTCGTAAAAATGAGCGGACACGCCGGACAGGCTCTGAAAATCTCGGCGATGAACACCCATTCGCTGCCAAAAGACCGCGAAAGTGTGTTCTGGCTTAACGTTCTGGATGTCCCTCCCGTCCCTGAAGGGAGTGGAGATAGCTACCTACAAGTGGCCATTCGCAATCGTATAAAACTGTTCTATCGTCCGGATCAACTGAGCGATCTCGACAGCAGCGTGGCGGAGAAAATTACCGTTTCGACTTCTGGCGGTCACACCTGCCTGAAGAATAATTCGCCATATTACATGACCATCCCTCAGGTCGTGACATGGCAGGGGGGCGAGCTAAAGCAAAGCCGAAAAGATAATTTACTGGCTGAGACTGCGTTTATACCGCCGTTTGGCTGCGCGCTGGTATCCAGCAAAATTCAGTCCGGTGGGCAATATCGCCTTACCTGGCTTGATGATTATGGCGCAAAGAGATTCAGCACTATCCACTGATATCCCAGATAAATGACTCCAGGTTCAATTCTGATGAAAAACAGTTCTCTGTTTCGTATAAGTTTGCTAGTTCACTCTGTCAGCCTCGCGATATTTTCATACGGCGCGTTGGCGGAGGATTTTAATAGCAGCCTGCTGGTAGGTAATTCAGCAGATATGGACTGGAGTAATTCTCGGCTGGTTATGACGCCGGGGGCTTATGATTTGGATGTTTATGTGAATAACGTCTGGCGCGGGAAATTTAATATTTCCGTCGCTAATGACGATAAAGGTACTCTGCTTATTAATAAAGACGACGCATCTCTACTGGATATTCAGGGGCTGGATGATATTGTAAATAAAAGCACCGCTGAAAAGCTCGACGTTAATACCCTGCTACACGGAGGGAAAAGCGCCCTGATACCCGGCACACTGCGTCTGGATTTAGAAGTACCTCAGGCTTTCGTAAAAGAATATAGCCGTAACTGGGTGTCACCGCAAAAATGGGATCAGGGAATTAATGGCCTGTATACCAATTACAATTTCAACTATTACAATTTTCACGGCCTGCAGAATGGCTATAGTGACAGCGATAATCTGTATTTATCGCTGAACAGCGGACTAAACCTGTATGGCTGGCATTTTCTCGATAGCTCATCGTGGATGCGCTACAGCGCAATGAACAAAGGTAGCTGGATAAATACCACGCGTTTTGTTGAAAAACCAATTGCGGCAATCGATTCGGTACTGCGCATTGGTCGAAGCTATACGACGTCTGATTATTTTGACACGGTCCGTTTTCGTGGGGTGACACTGAATAAAAGTCGTCAGATGTTACCGGACAGCGAAAACGTTTATATGCCGGTGATCGAAGGTGTTGCAACCAGTTCAGCGGTGGTCAGTATCTCCCAGGATGGTCATATCATCCACCAGATCAATGTCCCGCCAGGTCCCTTTGCCATCCGCGATCTGATGCCAACCGGCTCACGCAGCGATTTATCCGTCGAGGTAAAAAACACTGGCGGCAACATTGAGCACTTCATTGTGCCATTCTCCTCGATCCCGGATATGCAGCGCCCCGGCAGCAGCGACTATCAGATTAACGTCGGGGCTGTGGACATGCGCAACGTCGACGATAGCAGCCATTTTACCCAGGTGAGCTATTCACGTGGGGTGAATAACTACCTCACCGCGTCAGCGGGCGGGATCTGGAGCCAGGATTATCAGTCTCTGCTTCTGGGAGGAGCGGTTTCCGTCCCCTACGCTGGGTCACTCTCGGCTTCCGTGGAGGAGTCGCAGTATCGTCTGCCTGGCGAGAGCCGTCGCCACGGAGAAAAATACGCGCTGTCCTGGAGTAAATACTTCCCGACCCGCACCAATATTCGCTGGCTTCGTATTATTACCGTACTCAGGATTACGCTTCTTTTAGCGATTATATCCTGACCAAATCCAATATTAAGGATTATGGCGGAACGGGCACCTCAACGATCAACAGCAAACAAGCCTTTAGCGCCAATATTAATCAGCCGCTGGGGGAACAATTTGGAAGACTGTCACTTTCAGCCTACTGGCGCGATTACTGGCGCGGTCAGAAAAGTAGCCGTCAGTACAACCTGACCTGGAGCAATGCCAGTCACGGCATCAACTACTCGGTTTCGCTGCGCCGCTCGGAGGTTACGCAGTCCTATTACGACTATGAAACCAATTATGAAGGCGACCTGGTGAGCGCGTTGCGTTCACGCGGTAAGACGGAAAACAACCTCTATTTTTCTGTCACGATACCGATGTCGATATTCGGCAGCGGCGGCAGCCTGTCTTCTCATGCCAGCGTGCAGAACGGCAAATATTCCTCTTCTGACGTCAGCATGAGCGGGAATATGCATGATGTTGACTACAGCCTGATGCTGAGCCACGACAGTGACAACGATTCGCGGGCAGCCGATCTCTACACCAGCTGGAAAAATGACTATACCAGCATGAACAGCGGCGCGACCCTGGCCCGTGAATATCGCCAGCTAAGCTTGGGTGCCAGCGGCAATCTGCTGGCATGGAAGGGTGGGCTGCTGGCGTCTCCTCATAACGGACGTAATTTTGTCATTATTGAAGCGCCAGGAGTGGTGAACGCGGTCGTTAACGGCGATACCTCCGCACACACCAACAGCAAAGGTATCGCCCTCATCACCAGCGCGACACCGTACCGACAGAATAATTTCCATCTGGAGCAGGATGGAACCCAAAAAAGCGACGTCGACCTTGAAGGTAATTTACTCAATGTGGCGCCGTACGAAGGCAGTATCAGCTGGCTGAAGTACAAAACTGACACGCGCAGACTCTTCACTTTTGATGTGCAAACCGCGGAAGGGGGTCAGTTACCGTTTGGCGCGGTTGTCAGCGGTGCCGGGAATGAAGAAGTCGGCTATGTCGCACAGGGGAGTCAGATTTTTATTAAGTCAGAGACGCTTCCCGCCAGCCTGAAAGTGAATATCAGCAAAGGCAAAACTAAAAAATTCTGCACTATTTCCCAGCCTGCAGAGCATGCTGAAAATATTTGTCGCTAACTCAGTTTACTCAGCTAACAGAATCAATCATGAAAAAACTATTTTATCTTATGGTTACGGCCATAATACTGACTGCACTCCCAATATTATCTGCACAAGCACAGTCGCAGGCTCAGTCTCGCGGTGTAACAGGCGATACCTGCCGTAATTCCGGCATACTTTTTACCAGCGTCGCAGAATCGGATAAGTCGCTAAATCTTTCATCGGCTTTCGTGAATTCAAACGTCGTTGAATATTCCTATACCACCAGTTGGTCGGGTAGTATGACCTGTACTTACGGGAATATTGGGATCGGTGGTCTGGCGCAAGACCACTTATATTATTTTACCGGTTTCAACGGTTCTCCTGTTTATTTGAATTTCAACAGTGCGGATGGTGAAAGTAGCTACTGGATAAAATTAACGGCCACCATTAGTGGCGATACCAAAGTGACTGTCAGCGGTATCGTGGGCATTCACTCTCTGTCATATCAGACACAATATACGCTGCGGGCGGAATTAATGTCGGCTCCGCCTGTGGGCATGGAAAGCTATACCAAAACCACAACCAGCGGCGCACTGTCGGTCATACCTGCGGTGATGAGCGGTACCGGAAGCGGCTCCAGCTCACCGTTCCTTTCCAGCAAAACATATGCTTATCGCGCCTGGTCCAATATGATGTCTGAAACCGCACGCAAAAGCTGGAATACCGATTATTTTATTGCTTATGAGAAGCTGACGATTCAGTTTGAGCCAAAAGAAACAACCTGCAATATGACGCGGGACATGAGCGTGAAATTACCCCCTGCTCCGTTTAGCGTCCTGAAAAAAAATGGAAAGGCAGCTGGTGCCGATTTCACGATCCCGCTGAAGTGCGGCAACCTGGCCGGAATTAAAACGTCTACCCGCAATGTTAAGGCCTGGTTATCCAGCAATGATTTAGTCAGTTCTGATACCAGCTACCAGATAATGGTCAACGATGAAACCACGGCGGGAGGGGTAGGTATTGCCATTCGTAGCCGGATGTTTATGGGTGACTATGATGAGGTGCAAATATCCAGTAGCAATAATATGGAACATGCCTCACAAATATTAGATATCGCTAAAGATGATGATATAAGCAATACGCAATACATTTATCTTCATGCTTATTACAAAGTTTATAACGCATCAGCATTATCAACCGGTAGCGTGGTGGCGACTGCGCAGATAATGTTTGGCTACGATTAACCCCCCTATTTTACTGTGGCCCAGACGGGCTACAGTAAGTTTTTAATTTAATTCTCTTAAAGGATTTTATGAAAATATCTGTTCAAACCGTGCTTGATCTTCTGCACAGCATTATGCACCCGCTTTCTCCTGAACTGGTGCATCATTTGCAACGCACGGGTCTCATTTGCTGGTATCTCGGGAATCGAGCAGGTTTTGACAGTGCAGCCATCAATAACGCCTGGCTTGCGGGTATGTTGCACAATATCGGGGCGCTGAGCAAAGTGCATCCCTTCAGTGGCGCCCATGGTAAAGCCTTTATTGAAGAGCATGGACGACTTGGCGCCTCAATGATGTCCGGCGTACGTTTTTTACAGCCAGTGACCGTAATTCTTGAAACGCGCCACGCGGATGCCTTGGGTTACACGCAGAATACAATGCTAAATACCTGGCATCTGGTGCATCTGGCCGATGAGTTTGAGCTGTGGCTGCGCGGGATTGAAGGTGACTATGTGGCCCAACGGCATAATATTGTTTCCGGTTTTCTGGCCAGTAGCCCACTATGGCCATCGTGCCTGGTCGAGGCGCTACAGGATGCCAGCCATGAGGATGGTTTCTGGTTTCGCCTGAGTTCGCCCTCATTACAACAGGTGCTGCGCGTTATCAGCCCGCTCAATGATGTGGTGCTGGATCACCATGATTTTCTGGAGGTCTGCCTGCTGATTTCGAATATCGTCGATAAATACAGCAGCTTTACGCAGAGTCACAGTACCAGCGTGGCTCACGTGGCGGCGAAGCTTGCGGAGCTGTACGGCTGCGATCGCTACACCCAGGATAAAATCCGCATCGCGGGGTACCTGCACGATATTGGCAAGCTGGGTATTCCACTGGAAATCCTCGAGAAGCAGGGGAAGCTGGAGCCGGACGAGTACGCGCAAATGAAGCGCCACAGCTATAAGACGCTGGAGATGCTACATCCCATTGAGGAGCTGGGTGAAATCGTACACTGGGCGGCAAGACATCATGAACGCCTCGACGGCAGCGGCTATCCTTTTCGCCTGGGCGCGGCTGCGCTGGATATCCCTTCGCGTATTATTGCTGTGGCTGATGTTTTCACCGCGATGACCGAGAACCGCCCCTATCGTCAGGGGATGTCCAGCGAAAACGCATTGATTATTCTGGAGGAAGAGGCGTCAAATTTTCGTCTGGATCGGGACATTGTCGATCTGCTAAGCCATAATATTGCAGTGCTCAGACCTTTGGTTGCGATGTACTAAGCCAGGCATAACCCGAAATCGCAGCCGCGCAGAATGCATATTGTATAAATTTACCGAAAGAAAACGCGAATGAAATATTTGATAGCCAATAGAGTCATTTACGATAGCGAGAGCGGGGAACTTGTGGTCAAGGAACCCGGAAACGAGCAAAGTAAAAGGCTAACAAATACCGCTAACCGTATTCTTTCGTTACTGATTGCGTCGCCAGGCCGGGTACTTGAACGCGATTATCTTCTGGATAAAGTCTGGGAGGAAGCGGGCCATCCGGGTTCCAGTTCATCGCTGAGCCAGTACATTAGTATCCTCAGAAAAACATTAACATCCTTAATATTCATTGAGGAAATTATTGTAGCCGTACCCAAGGTGGGCTTTTACTTCTCACCAGAAATCGCCGTTGAACTGCAGAATGATGAAGAAATGGTGAGTACCACACCTCTTCCGGTATCCCTGCGTAAGGCGGCAACGAAGGATAAAAAAAACCTCTGGCTGATTGCGGCTATCGCGTTTTTGCTGCTGGCCAACCTTTGGATACTCAGCCAGAAACAGGGTTCACCGCGTTTTGCAGCCGAATACAGTATTGGTGAAATCGGGAACTGCAAATTTACTGCCTATGAAGATTTATCGGAGGAAGTTGACCCTCAGGTCATGAATATTATCCGTCAGCTACAGCCTGAACTTGAGCTAAAGTGCGCCCGGAAACCCGCGCAGATTATGGTTTATTTTCAACCCAGTGTTCTTTACGGTAGTCATGGTCGGTTTTTCTACTCTTATTGTCCAACAGATAAGGCAACAGCAAAAATTGTCTATTGTGAGAACCATTATGCTTTTAACTGGAAATTAAAATGAAGCTGATGACAACCTTAGTGCTGGCAGTGGTCGCGTTGATTTGTCTGTTAACATGGCAACTAAGCCTGCGATCGGGTGTTTATTTTGACAAACGCTGCTTTGCGAATATCACCTATGTTGACGCTTCGGATCACGCTCTCTTATTCAAAGGAAATATCACGTTTGAATTTAACAAGAACGAAACGGGCGTATTTAATCTTTCCGGCAACATTGACTATCAGGGGCGTCAATATCGATTGTCGCGTTATATAACATTTACCTATCATAACGTCAGTGGCAACCAGTATCGTATGAATACGACGACAAAAGATATCATGGCTCACGATAATGTGCCGGAAGACATTACCCTGCTGACAACAAAAATATTTGGGATGGAAGGGGAATACGTTATCTCCTTAGACAAAAAAGACAATAACTATATTACGATTGCAAATACCTTATCACCCTTAATGAACTGTGTGATTCAATAACAGGGATAGTGTTATACATTCACTATGAAAAGAAATAATTGTGTCAATTGTGAAGAGTGCGGTTTTGCAGAACTGTGCTCCGCCTATCTGTTCAGGCAGAAAGATCCATTGTTTATCCGCAATCTGGAGACAAAAAAGAAGATTGCCAGAGGTGAATATATTTATCGTCGGGGAGAGAAAATAGACGAGCTGTATGCCCTACGTAGCGGGGCCGCTAAGGTTTACGATGCGCGCGGGCAACTGATGGGGATCGTTTTGCCAGGACAGGTGATGGGCGTGGAGGAGCTGCACATCGGGTACAGTCAGCAGGATATTCAAGCCGCAACGGAAATAGAAGTTTGCGTACTGAGAAGCGATCATTTCTACGAAATGAGCCAGCTGATGCCAGGGTTTACAGATTTTATTGTCAGGATCCTGTCACGTTCGGCGCAGGAAAAACAGCAATTTATTTCAGTATTGACCAAAAGTGATACCTTGCAGAAGGTTCAATATTTCCTGCAACTGTTGTCTCGCACTTATAAAGAGTATGGCTTTGAGCATCTCAACCTTGAGTTACCGATCAGTAAGAAAGAACTGGCCCAGGTTCTGGGCATTTCGATATCCACCTTGTCGCGTGCCCTGGATAGCCTGAAGGATCAGGGGATTATTTCCATGCTAAATAAAAAAGAGATAACGCTAATGGTGTCAGACAAAAAATAGCGTCTGAATGAGGATGTTCTTGTAATTTCTTAGTTTCATCTCAAAAAATCAGTAAATCATTTATTGTCCAGTGTATCACTTTGAGGAAAGCACCGGACTCATTTTTCTTAAAAACAAAGAGTTAAGGTTTTTCCCAATGTCGTTTGTCGTATTCTCTGATGATATTTTTTTTACCCGGTCTGCGGGAGGGCTGATGCCAATAGATAGCCTGCGCGAAGAGAACTTATGTATTATTGATATTGAATCTTTCTTCAGCTTGCATGATATTAAACATCGTGTTTGCAATGAACTGACCGACGGCTATTCTATCATTTTTGTAAAAGGCCGTGGAATGTTATCAAAGGTGCTTTCATCACTGGAGGGTATCTCCAGAACCGCCTCTGTAACGGAGTTTATCCGGTATATTAATGAAGGCCGAAGATATACTGTCTATCATATACTCACCATAATTGATTCTTTGCGGGAGCTACGTAACCTTACCCATACCGAGATTTCCGTAGCCTGTGCGTTACGCCGACAAATAAATATTACTGCCACATCCCAACTTCTGCACTGCTCAACGAAAGCAGTGTATCAGCGGGTATCAGCCTTGGCTCAGAAAATGAACCTCAGATACGGTACCCAAATCCAGTATTTCTTGTACCGCGAATATACTATTGAGGAACTCCAGCAGATAAATTGCATGAAACATCGTCCTGATACCGGTGTATTCCAGAATAATGGATCGACCCCACATCTGTAAGCAGATTCGATCCTCACGACGAGGCCTGTCTAATGGCCTCCGGACTGAGGTATCGCCCCGGTTGTCGTACAGGTTGAATCACCACAGATTTAACAGACACCTCAGAGTCATTTATGGACTTATCTTTGTCGCCAGGCTTCATCATTTCTACCGCTTTAAACGAAAGTAGCTTTCCCTCTTGTTTTCCTGCCATAAAGACTCCGTTATCATGCACCTTATGCAATCATGAACATCAAGGTAGGTTACTCTGTATATGCCCATATTTTACCCAGGTATAGGTTGGCAAGGCACACTTTAACCCACCTTTAAATGTAGGATTTCATGATATTCGATGAGACAACGTGAAACTTAATGATAACCAAAAAATCACTAACTCATTAAAAATTAAGAAAATGGACATCATAAACCAATGAGTACAATAGAAAACTTAGACTCCCACACCCCCATGATGCAGCAGTATCTCAAGCTGAAAGCTCAGCACCCGGAAATACTGCTGTTTTACCGCATGGGCGACTTTTACGAACTGTTTTATGACGATGCGAAACGCGCGTCTCAGCTGCTTGATATATCCCTGACCAAACGCGGCGCATCTGCAGGCGAGCCAATCCCGATGGCAGGCATTCCTCATCATGCGGTAGAAAACTACCTCGCCAAGCTGGTCAATCAGGGTGAGTCCGTTGCTATTTGTGAACAGATCGGCGATCCGGCAACCAGCAAAGGCCCGGTTGAGCGCAAAGTGGTACGTATTGTCACACCAGGCACCATCAGTGATGAAGCGTTGTTGCAGGAACGCCAGGACAACCTGCTGGCCGCCATCTGGCAAGACAGTAAAGGGTACGGCTACGCTACGCTGGATATCAGCTCCGGGCGTTTTCGTGTCAGTGAACCCGCTGACCGCGAAACCATGGCCGCGGAATTGCAGCGCACCAACCCCGCTGAATTGCTGTATGCCGAGGATTTTGCCGAAACCTCGCTGATAGAGGGACGTCGCGGCCTGCGTCGTCGTCCGCTGTGGGAATTTGAAATTGATACCGCCCGTCAGCAGTTGAATCTGCAGTTCGGCACGCGGGATCTGATTGGCTTTGGCGTGGAAAACGCCCCACGCGGGTTATGCGCTGCCGGCTGTCTGCTGCAATACGTAAAAGATACCCAGCGCACCTCGCTGCCGCATATTCGTTCCATCACTATGGAGCGTCAGCAGGACAGCATCATTATGGACGCCGCCACACGCCGCAATCTGGAAATCACCCAGAACCTGGCGGGCGGGGTGGAAAACACGCTGGCTTCAGTACTCGACTGCACCGTGACACCGATGGGTAGCCGTATGCTCAAGCGCTGGCTGCATATGCCGGTCCGCGACACAAAAATCCTCACCGAGCGCCAACAGACTATCGGCGCACTGCAGGATACTACCAGCGAATTACAACCCGTGCTGCGTCAGGTAGGCGATCTGGAACGTATTCTGGCGCGTCTGGCCCTGCGTACTGCGCGCCCGCGCGATCTGGCCCGTATGCGTCATGCCTTCCAGCAATTACCCGAACTGCGCGCGCAACTGGAAAACGTAGACAGCGCCCCCGTGCAGATGTTGCGCGAGAAAATGGGTGAGTTTACTGAGCTGCGTGAACTGTTGGAGCGTGCCGTCGTGGAAGCTCCGCCAGTGCTCGTACGTGACGGCGGCGTCATTGCCCCAGGCTACAATGAAGAGCTTGATGAATGGCGAGAGCTGGCTGATGGCGCCACGGACTACCTCGACAGACTGGAAATCCGCGAACGCGAACGCACCGGTCTGGACACGCTGAAAGTAGGATTTAACGCCGTGCACGGCTACTACATTCAGATCAGCCGTGGGCAAAGTCATCTGGCGCCAATTAACTACGTACGCCGCCAGACATTGAAAAACGCCGAACGCTACATTATTCCGGAACTGAAAGAGTACGAAGACAAAGTTCTGACCTCAAAAGGCAAAGCGCTGGCGCTGGAAAAACAGCTGTATGACGAACTGTTCGACATGCTGCTGCCACACCTGGCTGATTTGCAACAGAGCGCCAGCGCGCTGGCGGAGTTGGACGTGCTGGTCAACCTCGCGGAGCGTGCTTATACCCTAAATTACACCTGTCCGATCTTCACCGATAAACCCGGCATTCGTATTACCGAGGGACGTCATCCGGTGGTTGAACAGGTGCTGACCGAGCCGTTTATCGCCAACCCGCTTAACCTCTCGCCTCAGCGACGGATGCTGATCATCACCGGCCCAAACATGGGGGGTAAAAGTACCTATATGCGCCAGACTGCGTTGATTGCGCTACTGGCCTATATCGGTAGCTACGTTCCGGCACAGAAAGTCGAGATCGGGCCTATCGATCGTATCTTTACCCGCGTGGGCGCGGCGGATGATCTGGCATCGGGTCGTTCCACCTTCATGGTAGAAATGACCGAAACCGCCAACATTCTGCATAACGCCACCGAGAACAGTCTGGTGCTGATGGATGAGATTGGACGCGGCACCTCCACCTACGACGGCCTGTCGCTGGCATGGGCATGCGCAGAAAATCTGGCAAATAAAATCAAAGCATTAACTTTATTTGCGACCCACTACTTCGAACTGACGCAGTTACCGGAGAAGATGGAGGGCGTCGCTAATGTGCATCTGGATGCGTTAGAGCACGGCGATACCATCGCCTTCATGCACAGCGTGCAGGATGGCGCGGCGAGCAAGAGCTATGGTCTGGCAGTCGCTGCCCTGGCTGGCGTACCGAAAGAGGTGATCAAGCGTGCGCGGCAAAAACTGCGCGAACTGGAAAGCATCGCGCCAAATGTTGCCGCAACCCAGGTCGACGGCACGCAGATGTCGCTGCTGTCAGTACCGGAAGAAACGTCACCCGCCGTTGATGCGCTGGAAAATCTCGACCCGGATTCACTAACGCCTCGCCAGGCGCTGGAGTGGATCTACCGGTTGAAAAGTCTGGTGTAGCAAAAAGAGCCCGATAGCGGTAGCCCTAAAGAAAAAGGCCAGTCCCAATGAGACTGGCCTTTCTTGATAGAACTTGTGCTTACTCGCGGAAAAGCGCTTCGATATTCAGTCCCTGAGTCTGCAGAATTTCACGCAGACGACGCAGACCTTCAACCTGAATCTGGCGAACACGTTCACGAGTGAGACCAATTTCACGGCCCACATCTTCCAGTGTCGCAGCTTCGTACCCCAGCAGACCAAAACGACGTGCCAGCACTTCACGCTGCTTGGCGTTCAGTTCGAACAGCCATTTGACGATGCTCTGTTTCATATCATCGTCTTGCGTGGTGTCTTCCGGACCGTTTTCCTTTTCATCGGCCAGAATATCCAGCAACGCTTTTTCGGAATCGCCACCCAGCGGGGTGTCTACCGAGGTAATGCGCTCGTTGAGTCGGAGCATACGGCTGACGTCATCAACCGGTTTATCCAGTTGTTCAGCAATCTCTTCTGCACTCGGTTCGTGGTCCAGTTTATGCGACAACTCACGCGCGGTACGCAGATAGACGTTCAGCTCTTTTACAATGTGAATCGGCAGTCGGATCGTACGGGTTTGGTTCATAATCGCCCGTTCGATCGTCTGGCGGATCCACCAGGTTGCGTATGTTGAGAAGCGGAACCCACGTTCCGGGTCAAACTTCTCGACGGCACGGATAAGCCCTAAATTGCCCTCTTCAATCAGGTCCAGCAATGCCAGACCACGATTGCCATAACGACGAGCAATTTTCACCACCAGACGCAGGTTACTTTCAATCATGCGACGGCGAGATGCGACATCTCCACGCAGTGCGCGACGCGCAAAATAAACTTCTTCTTCGGCTGTTAACAGTGGTGAATAACCAATCTCACCAAGGTAAAGCTGAGTCGCGTCCAACACACGCTGTGTGGCCCCCTGCGATAACAGCTCTTCTTCAGCCAGGTCGTTATCACTGGGTTCCTCTTCACTCAAGGCTTTTTCATCAAAAGCCTCTACTCCGTTCTCATCAAATTCCGCATCTTCATTTAAATCATGAACTTTCAGCGTATTCTGACTCATAAAGGTGGCTCCTACCCGTGATCCCTAACGGAACTAGCACGTGAAAGCCTGGTTCCGCCTAATTATCGCTGCGGTAAATAGCGCAGCGGGTTTACGGATTTCCCCTTGTAACGAATTTCAAAATGCAAGCGTGTTGAACTGGTTCCGGTGCTACCCATGGTAGCTATTTTCTGCCCCGCCTTGATTTCTTGTTGTTCCCGGACCAGCATTGTATCGTTATGGGCGTAGGCGCTCAGGTAATCATCGTTATGTTTGATGATAATAAGATTACCGTAACCACGCAGCGCATTACCGGCATAGACGACGCGTCCATCTGCGGTCGCGACAATAGCCTGTCCTTTGCTGCCTGCAATGTCGATCCCTTTATTGCCACCTTCGGTAGCTGCAAAGTTTTCGATCACTTTGCCGTCAGTCGGCCAGCGCCATGTAGAGATTGGCGAGCTAGTCGACGTTGAGCTTGCAGTTGATTCGGTTGTGCTAACTGCTGGAGCCGTTACAGGCGCTGTGACCACAGTCCCAGCAGGCTTGTTGTTCGGCAACATTTTGTTAGCACTTTGTTCACCTGAATCCTCAGAATACGTAATTGTTGGTTTCGAAGCAACAGCAACGGTGGAATTTTGTGCAGGGTTGGTCACAACTCCTTGCTGTGCTGCATCCGCCTGGGTGATGGCATTGCCACCGGTAATCGGTGCACCAGACGCGTTGCCCACTTGCAGAGTTTGACCGACATTCAGGCCATACGGGGCCGGAACGTTATTGCGTTGTGCGAGGTCACGGAAATCGTTCCCGGTGATCCAGGCAATATAGAAAAGGGTATCGCCTTTCTTAACAGTATAGGTACTGCCGCCCGTGTAGCTACCTTTCGGAATATTCCCATACTTACGATTGTATACAATACGACCGTTTTCCATCTGCACAGGCTGTTGAGCAACAGGCTGGATTTGCGTTGGCTGTGTGGTTGGTTGCTGCACCGACTGGATCTGTGGCGTCTGCTGTACGGTCGACGTCGAGCCCATTTTGGGTGGAGGCGTAATCAGCATGCCAGAACTGGTGTTCGTTGATGCACTACCGTTAACCGAGCTGACCGGCGCTGGTGGATTCGAGGTGTTTGAACAACCTGCCAGCCATAGTGAAACCAGTGACAATGCCGCAATGCGGCGAACGGTAAATTTGTGGCTTCCCGCGCTCATTTATCCCCCAGGAAAATTGGTTAAAACCAGTGACGTAATCACCGTGCAAGGCCCCGTCACAATACGCTTACTCTTTCGAGAATAACCAGGAAAACTCCAGGTATTCAGCAGCGCTATCTACGCAAGCTCCCCTTTCACTAAGGGAACGAAACGTACGGCCTCCACGGTATCGATAATAAATTCGCCTCCCCGACGACGCACCCGCTTCAGAAACTGGTGCTCATCGCCCACGGGTAAGACGAGAATGCCGCCCTCATCCAGTTGCATCATCAATGCGGTCGGGATCTCGGGCGGCGCTGCCGTTACAATGATAGCGTCAAACGGAGCTCGCGCCTGCCAGCCTTGCCATCCATCACCATGACGGGTCGAAACATTATGTAAATCAAGCTGCTTCAGGCGGCGACGCGCCTGCCATTGCAAACCTTTAATGCGCTCAACGGAGCACACATGATGCACCAGGTGCGCCAGAATCGCCGTCTGGTAGCCAGAGCCAGTACCAATTTCCAGCACCCGAGACTGCGGCGTTAGCTCAAGCAGTTCGGTCATTCGCGCAACCATATAAGGCTGCGAAATTGTCTGCCCCTGACCAATCGGCAGGGCAATATTGTCCCAGGCCTTATGTTCAAACGCCTCATCAATGAATTTTTCACGCGGCACGGCGGCGAGCGCATCGAGGACAAGCTCATCTCTGATGCCCTGCGCACGTAATTGTTCAAGAAGAGTGTGTACGCGTCTGCTTACCATTGCGTGTCGACTCCCACGCTGTCTAACCAGTCAGAAACCACTTCATGCGCGCCGTATGCGGTTAAATCGACATGCAGCGGCGTGATAGAAACATAGCCTTCATCGACGGCGGCAAAATCCGTATCCGGCCCGGCGTCGCACTTTTCACCCGGTGGCCCGATCCAGTACAGCGTATTACCGCGTGGGTCCTGCTGTGGAATAACCTGATCCGCCGGATGGCGACTGCCGCAGCGCGTGACGCGAATACCTTTAATCTGATCCAGTGGTAAATCCGGCACGTTGATATTCAAAATGCGACCGGTGCGCAGCGGTTCACGACTCAGCGCCCGTAAGATACGACAGGTTACTGCGGCAGCAGTCTCGTAGTGTTTATGGCCATCGAGTGAAACAGCCAGCGCCGGGAACCCCAGATGACGACCTTCCATTGCCGCCGCAACGGTACCGGAATAGATAACATCATCACCCAGATTAGGACCCGCATTAATACCAGAAACGACAATGTCCGGACGCGGACGCATTAATGCGTTCACGCCCAGATAGACGCAGTCGGTGGGCGTACCCATTTGTACGGCGATATCGCCGTTATCATAGGTAAAGGTGCGAAGTGAGGATTCCAGCGTCAGCGAGTTAGACGCGCCACTGCGGTTACGATCCGGGGCAACCACCTGTACGTCAGCAAACTCACGCAGCGCTTTCGCCAGCGTTTGTATACCGGGTGCGTGGACCCCATCATCGTTACTCAGCAATATACGCATAATCACCCATTGTGTTAATAAGTTCCCTTACAACACTGGTGGCGAAGCTACCTGCCGGTAGCCAAAAGCGTAACTCGACGGTTACGTCATCCCACCAGTTCCAGCTTAATTGTTGTGGATACAGCAACATAGCGCGACGCGACGCGTCGACTTTCTCGCGCAATAACAGAGACTGCAGCGCGGTTTCATCAGCAACAGCGGCTTTTTCAAACACCAGTGCGTCGCGCTGAGTTCCCCACTCACCGCTGCCCGGTAATGCCGCTGTGATCATCAATTCTTTCTCATCGACGCGACGCTGTAATTCAGTGTGTTCTTCCTGTGTGGCGACAAACCAGCTTCCGCGTCCGGATAATTGTAGCGCATCGCCGTCAACAACTTGATTAAAGTCTGTTTTTTTCAAGCGTTCACTGACTATCTGATTAAACAACGCGCTACGGGCCGCCGACAACCAAAAACTGCGTTTATTGCGATCGCGCACCGGCGCATCGCTTTGTGCCCAGCGCAGCGCCCCTTGCAGGTTGCTACCGCCGATACCAAAACGCTGAGCGCCAAAATAGTTCGGTACGCCGCGTTCGCTAATCGCCTGCAAACGCGCTTCAACGTCATTTCGCTCGCTCACTTCACGCAACACCAGCGTAAATTCGTTGCCTTTCAGCGCCCCTAAACGCAGCTTACGCTTGTGGCGCGCGTACTCCAGAACTTTACAGCCTTCGAGCTCAAATTTGCTTAGATCAGGCATTGCATTGCCCGGTACACGCGCGCACAGCCACTGTTCCGTGACCGCATGCTTATCTTTCTGCCCGGCAAAGCTCACTTCACGGGCGTGAATTTTCAGGAATTTCGCCAGCGCGTCAGCCACAAAACGGGTGTTACAACCGTTTTTCAGGATGCGCACCAAAACATGCTCGCCTTCGCCATCCGGTTCGAAGCCTAAATCTTCGACGACAACAAAGTCTTCCGGATTCGCTTTCAGGACGCCATGGCCCAGTGGTTTGCCATGGAGATACGTCAGATCGTCAAACACAGTCATTTCGGTGCCTTAATGAGTAACGCCACCGCTTCACAGGCAATCCCTTCCCCACGCCCGGTAAAACCGAGTTTTTCCGTGGTGGTCGCTTTCACGTTAACATCATCCATATGGCAGCCGAGATCTTCGGCAATAAACACGCGCATTTGCGGAATGTGCGGCAGCATCTTCGGCGCCTGAGCAATAATTGTCACATCCACATTACCAAGCGTATAGCCTTTGGCCTGAATACGCCGCCAGGCTTCTCGCAATAATTCACGACTATCGGCACCTTTAAAGGTCGGGTCGGTGTCAGGGAAGAGTTTACCGATATCCCCCAGCGCAGCCGCGCCCAGCAGAGCATCAGTTAGCGCGTGTAACGCCACATCGCCATCAGAATGCGCCAGCAATCCTTTTTCATACGGGATGCGCACACCACCAATGATAATTGGGCCTTCTCCGCCAAAAGCGTGTACGTCGAAACCGTGTCCAATTCGCATTATGTCTTCTCCTGGTGGGTAGTCCGGGTCAGATAAAATTCGGCCAGCGCCAAATCCTCTGGACGCGTTACTTTAATATTATCAGCCCGTCCTTCAACGAGCTGAGGGTGTAAGCCGCAATATTCCAGCGCCGAGGCCTCATCCGTAATGGTTGCGCCTTCGTGGAGCGCACGGGTCAGGCAGTCGTGTAACAGCTCGCGAGGGAAAAACTGCGGTGTCAACGCGTGCCATAAATCGGTGCGATCGACCGTATGGGCAATGTCTGTTCGGCCCGGCTCCGCGCGCTTCATCGTGTCACGTACTGGTGCCGCCAGGATCCCGCCGGTGCGGCTGGTCTCACTGATTGCCAGCAAACGGGCTAAATCATCCTGGTGCAGACACGGACGCGCGGCGTCATGCACCAGTACCCAACTGGCCTCACCTGCGGCTTGCAAACCTGCAAGGACAGAATCGGCACGCTCGTTGCCGCCATCCACTACGGTAATTTGCGGATGCGCGGCGAGTGGAAGTTGGGCAAAGCGGCTGTCGCCTGGGCTGATAGCGATAACGACTCGCGTCACCCGGGGATGAGCCAGCAGCGCATCAACCGAGTGTTCAAGAATGGTTTTATTGCCAATAGAGAGGTACTGCTTAGGACACTCTGTTTGCATTCGGCGGCCAAACCCGGCAGCCGGCACCACGGCGCAAACGTCCAATAAAGTGGCTGCCATGTTAAATCCCTGGACGGTTTATCGATTATTTTGCCCTGCAGTCTGAGCGCGTTTAGACGCGTCAGGCACCAGACGATAAAAAGTTTCGCCCGGCTTAGTCATACTGAGTTCGTTGCGCGCGCGCTCCTCAATAGCCTCTTGTCCGCCATTGAGATCGTCAATTTCGGCAAAGAGCTGATCGTTACGTGCTTTAAGTTTCGCGTTCGTAGCTTGCTGCGCAGCAACATCATCGTTGACGCGACTATAGTCATGTATGCCGTTCTTACCGAACCACAGCGAATACTGCAGCCAGACCAATAAAGCCAGCAACAGCAGCGTTAGTTTACCCATCCTGCCCCCTGAAAAACGGCATTAACATCCCATAACTTCCGCAGACAACTTTACATCAACGGTCGGGAATGCCGCGACAACGCGGGCAAATGTACCACATTTGCCCGTTGTTACGTATACCCCGTGTAAGGAGAACATAATCTCATTGTTGGTTACGGTTTGAATTATGACCAGAGAGTGAACAACATCAGCGATTGTTAAAAAAAGGCGTTTGCCTAACCCAACAACCACAGAAATAGCGCGCCAAACATCGCCCCAACCACCAGTAGGGTGCAGGTAATGCTCAGCAGCAACAGCCCCTTCAATAGGGAGTGCAGCGCAATACCCGCGACAATCGCCACGGGCAGCAATGCGAGGAAAAAGGGCCAGGTATAAATGAAGAAAAAGAGTGTGTTAGGGCCATAAATCAGAAACGGAATCCCCAGCGCCAACAGCCACGCGATAAAACCGACCAGAGCACCCGGTAGTGACCAGGTGGTTTCATCGTCGGCGGCGAAGGTATCTGACTCTGTAATAGTAATGTTATGGCTGTTACGCATATCTAATCCTGTGACCGTGACTGACCGGGCATACAAGCTCGGGTGTCTCAGGATCTGATAATATCTTCCTGCCTCAGCAGGTCTAATAATTGGGGTACCAAATTTGTTACCAATTGTTCACCATCAAGGTGAATCTCTGGCGATTCAGGCGCTTCGTATACCGAATCAATTCCGGTGAAATTGCGCAACTCACCCGCCCGCGCTTTTTTATACAGCCCTTTTGGATCGCGTAATTCGCACGTTGCCAGCGGCGTGTCGACAAAAACCTCAATAAAACGCCCTTCGCCAACGCGTTCACGGACCATTTTGCGTTCGGCGCGATGCGGAGAGATAAAGGCGGTCAACACCACAAGGCCCGCGTCCACCATCAGGTTAGCCACCTCGCCAACCCGACGAATATTCTCCTTACGATCGGCATCGCTAAACCCAAGATCGCTGCACAGGCCGTGGCGCACGTTATCGCCATCCAACAAATAGGTACTCACTCCCAGCTTGTGCAACGCCTCTTCCAGCGCCCCTGCTACCGTTGATTTACCGGAACCAGACAGCCCGGTAAACCACAGCACAACACCACGATGACCGTGGCGTTGTTCCCGCTGTTGCGGTGTAACAGGATGGGCATGCCAGACGACGTTTTCGTCATGCAGCGCCATTATTTTCCTCCCAGCAGATCGCGCGCGCCCCAGTGCGGGAAATGGCGACGCACTAACGCATTAAGCTCCAGCTCAAACGCGCTGAACTGAGAAGCCGCGGTGTGCTCCTGGACGATTGGCTCACGTACCAGCCCCGCGCCAACGGTAACGTTGGTCAGGCGGTCAATGATAATCAGCCCGCCCGTAACCGGATTCTGCTGATAGGTATCCAGCACCAGCGGCTCATCAAAAGTCAGATTAACCAGACCGATGCCGTTTAGCGGCAACGCTTCAACATCACGTTGGGTCAGGTTATTAATATCAATCTGGTACTGCACGTTATCAACGCGTGCGCGGGTCTTCTTACCGGCGACTTTGATGTCGTAGCTCTGTCCAGGCGACAACGGTTGTTCCGCCATCCACACCACATCAACTGCAGCGCTTTGTACCGCAGGTAACGCTTCACCGGCATCAAGCAGCAGGTCACCCCGGCTGATATCGATCTCATCTTTCAATACCAGGGTGATCGCTTCACCCGCATGCGCTTCCTGTAAATCGCCATCAAAGGTTACGATTCGCGCCACGCTCGACTCAACGCCGGATGGCAGTACTTTGACGCGTTGCCCTACCTTCACACTACCGGAGGCCAGCGTCCCGGCATAACCACGAAAATCCAGATTCGGTCGGTTCACATACTGCACCGGGAAGCGCATCGGCTGAGTATCAACTATGCGTTGGATCTCAACGGTTTCCAGTACTTCCAGTAGCGTCGGACCGCTGTACCACGACATGCTGGCGCTTTGTGAAGCCACGTTGTCGCCTTCCAGCGCAGAGAGCGGCACAAACCGGATATCCAGGTTGCCCGGCAACTGTTCAGCAAAAGTAAGATAGTCTTCGCGAATGCGGTTAAATGTCTCTTCGCTAAAGTTCACCAGATCCATTTTGTTGATCGCCACCACCAGGTGTTTGATCCCAAGTAGCGTGGAGATAAAGCTGTGACGACGGGTCTGATCCAGCACGCCTTTACGCGCATCGATCAGCAGGATCGCCAGGTCGCAAGTCGACGCACCGGTCGCCATGTTGCGGGTGTACTGCTCATGGCCGGGAGTATCCGCAATAATAAATTTCCGCTTCTCGGTAGAGAAATAACGGTAAGCCACGTCGATGGTGATGCCCTGCTCGCGCTCGGCTTGCAAGCCGTCAACCAATAACGCCAGATCGAGCTTTTCGCCCTGAGTACCGTGACGTTTACTGTCGTTGTGCAGCGATGAAAGCTGGTCTTCATAAATCTGACGCGTGTCGTGCAGCAGGCGACCAATCAGGGTGCTTTTCCCGTCATCCACGCTACCGCAGGTTAAAAAACGCAGCAGGCTTTTGTATTGCTGGGCGACCATCCAGGCTTCAACGCCGCCTTCATTAGCAATTTGTTGTGCAAGTGTCGTGTTCATGGCGGCTCCTTAGAAATACCCCTGACGTTTCTTCAGCTCCATGGAGCCCGCCTGGTCGCGGTCAATCACGCGGCCCTGACGTTCACTGGTGGTTGAGACCAGCATCTCTTCGATGATTTCAGGCAGCGTCTGCGCATTCGACTCCACCGCGCCTGTTAACGGCCAGCAGCCGAGCGTACGGAAACGCACCATGCGTTTTTTAATCACTTCACCCGGTTGCAGATCGATTCTGTCGTCATCAATCATCATCAGCATGCCGTCGCGTTCCAGCACCGGACGCTCCGCCGCCAGGTACAGCGGCACGATATCGATATTTTCCAGCCAGATGTACTGCCAGATATCCTGTTCAGTCCAGTTGGAGAGCGGGAATACGCGAATGCTTTCGCCTTTGTTAATCTGTCCGTTGTAGTTATGCCACAGTTCCGGACGCTGATTTTTAGGGTCCCAGCGATGAAAACGATCGCGGAAAGAATAAATGCGCTCCTTGGCACGCGATTTCTCTTCGTCACGACGAGCGCCACCGAACGCGGCGTCGAAACCGTATTTGTTCAACGCCTGCTTCAACCCTTCGGTTTTCATAATATCGGTATGCTTGGCGCTACCGTGAACAAACGGGTTGATGCCCATCGCCACCCCTTCCGGGTTTTTATGCACCAGCAGTTCACAACCGTAGGCTTTCGCCGTGCGGTCACGAAACTCGTACATCTCGCTAAATTTCCAGCCGGTATCAACGTGCAGCAGAGGGAACGGCAACGTGCCAGGATAAAACGCTTTGCGCGCCAGATGCAGCATTACGCTGGAATCTTTTCCGATGGAATACATCATCACCGGATTCGAAAACTCGGCGGCCACCTCACGAATAATATGGATGCTTTCCGCTTCCAGTTGCCGCAGGTGGGTAAGTCGTTTTTGATCCATAACCGTTCCTATGTAATGCCGTTATTTTGCTAACGATGCTCAGATAACCTGACTATAGGGAGGGCAAGAGGGCGAATGAAATTACGAATTGGAATGAGTAGTTCCTCAAAGGAATAACGATCCGGAAAAGCAAATATCAAAAAGTGCTTAAGCTACCGAATTTAGGGCATTTAGGAGCAAATGAAATTGTTTTACCTCGATCACGGTTTCATACTAGCGGCTAAAAATTTCTGCTTGGTATTTAAGGACTCATTATGTTTTCCGCAACGCGCCCCCTTCTTGCAATCCTGGCGCTCGGCGCGTGCTTTATCCTTCCCGCACAGGCAACATCTTCCAAACCTGGAGATATCGCAAATACCCAGGCTCGATATATCGCAACGTTTTTCCCAGGCCGAGTAACGGGCTCTCCGGCAGAAATGTTGTCTGCTGATTATATTCGTCAGCAATTTCAGCAGATGGGCTACAGCAGTGATATTCGAACGTTTAATAGCCGTTATGTTTATACCGCCAAAAATAACCGTAAAAACTGGCATAACGTCACGGGGAGTACCGTTATTGCCGCACACGAGGGTAAAGCGCCACAACAGATTATTATCATGGCGCACCTCGACACCTACGCCGCACAGAGCGACGCTGATTCCGATGCCAATCTGGGTGGATTGACCCTGCAAGGTATTGATGACAACGCCGCAGGGCTTGGCGTGATGCTGGAACTGGCGGAAAAACTCAAAGACGTGCCGACGCAGTACGGCATTCGATTTATCGCCACCAGCGGCGAGGAAGAAGGCAAACTGGGCGCGGAGAACATCCTGAAGCGAATGAGCGCCGCCGAGAAGAAAAATACGCTGCTGGTTATCAACCTCGATAACCTGATCGTCGGCGATAAGCTCTATTTCAATAGCGGTAAGAAAACCCCGGAAGCGGTGCGAAAATTGACGCGTGACCGGGCGCTGGCCATCGCGCACAGCCGCGGTATCGTAGCCAGCACCAATCCGGGACTGAACAAAAACTATCCGAAAGGTACTGGATGTTGTAACGATGCAGAGGTCTTCGACGATACGGGCATTGCCGTGCTCTCCGTTGAAGCAACCAACTGGAGTCTGGGCAAGAAAGATGGCTATCAACAGCGCGCCAAAAGCGCCTCGTTCCCGGCAGGCAACAGCTGGCACGATGTGCGACTGGATAACCAGCAGCATATCGATAAAGCCTTACCGGGCAGGATAGAGCACCGTAGCCGCGACGTGGTACGCATTATGCTCCCACTGGTGAAAGAACTGGCAAAGGCGGGAAAATCCTCGTAACCCATCCAGCCCCATAATATTTCTGCTTTCAAAGTGGATTATCCCCGCTGGCGCGGGGAACACCATTCTACGTGAGCACCGCAACGCAGGATTAGCGGTTTATCCCCGCTGGCGCGGGGAACACTCTAAAACTATATCACTGATCTAAAAGGGATTATAGCCGTAGAAAAATTCCACCAAATTTTCCACATTATTCAAGAACTATAACCCATTGATTTTACGAAGGATGGAATGACACTAACCTTAATCCATCGAGTTCCACCGCCATGCGCCTGTTTTCACCCCATGTTTGAAAATCAAAACCAGACTCATTATTCACCGCCCAAGCCATAACAACATTCCCTTCGTCTGCCAGGGTAGTGACCTGATGCCAGATCATTTCTCGCACCTTACGTGAGGTATCGCCAACGTAAACACCTGCGCGAACTTCTAATAACCAGACAGCCAGACGACCGCGCAAACGAGCAGGAATATTTTCGGTGACAACAACAAGCATACTCATGCGCTACCCCCTGTGACCTGCATCGCCCAATGAAACAGGCTCAGGGATCGCCGGAGGCTGGGCATCTGCAAAAGGTTTAGGGATTTCAACCTCCCCGGCAGCCAGCACTTCTTCAATCAATGGGATGATCCGCGCCAGCGTTTTCTGGCTGCGGAATATATCCCGACAGGCCAGACGAACCTCTTTATCTGGACTGACTGGCGCACGGGCAGCAATCTCGAAAGCAACCGGAACAACACCATCAAATTTGACGATATCAGCAATGTCATACACAAAAGAGAGCGGCTTACCGGAATGCACAAAACCAATAGCAGGTGCGTAACCTGCGGCTAATACCGCGGCTTCGGTAATACCATAAAGGCAGGATGTGGCAGCACTAATACACTGATTAACCGTGTCGCCCTTTCCCCAGTCTTTAGGATCGTAACGTCGACCATGCCACTTCACACCGTAGCGCTCTGCCAGCAGAGCATAGCTCTGGCGTACCCGCGCGCCTTCGATGCCGCGGAGTTGTTCAACGGAGCGACGGCTGGGAGCAGGCTCACCAAAACGCAATTCGAACATTTTACGCACTACTTTCAGCCGGAGTTCTTCATCCAGCGCCAGCTTTGCCTGATACAACAGTCTGTCTGAACGCGCGCCTCCCGGCTGTCCGCAGGCGTAAAGTCGTACACCTGCTTCACCAACCCATACCAGTAAGGTACCTGTGGTTGCCGCCAGTCGCACCGCGGCATGAGAAACGCGCGTGCCTGGCTCCAGCATAATGCAGGCTATCGATCCCACCGGAATATGCGTTCGTATTCCCGTTTTGTCGATCAGCACGAACGCACCGTCGATCACATCAATCTGCCCGTATTGCAGAAAGATCATTGAGGTACGATCTTTCATTGGGATGGGGCTCAGCGGTAGCCAATTCATTGTTCCCCTCGCCGAATCAACATCAGACCGCAGCCTAGCGCTTTGCTTTTACCAAACCCATTCCTGAGAGCGTGAGAGAAACGCGTCACATCGTCTACCCGTAACAGTCCCGCAAAATCAACGCTGCCAAAACTGATAGGGCGTTCCCCGGTCAGTCGACTGAAACGTTGTTGCTGGTAACTCACCACGTAATCCTGCTTATCAGGAAGCATGAAACCATGCTGTTCCCCCTGACGGCGTAGCCAGTTATTCGCCGCGATGATTTGCAGTGGCCAGTGTTGTTCAGCAGGTATCCCTTTCTGCTTTGCCTGGTATTTGGCATCCATCATCACGTCGCTACGCTTACCGGATCGGGTGATAACGGGGTTCGCGCGTAGCGAAAAATACAGAAACATGCCTTTTGTCAGATGTGGCTGAAACGGTTTACTCTCTACGGCAAAAATATTATGCCCATCCAGAGGTGGAACATCCGACTGCACATAAAAACGCTCACCCCGTTCTGCAGACTCATGGCGAAACAGAAAACGGCGTTCATCCTGATGAGAAAAAAGCTGCCAAAGCCATTGATGACTGGCATAGGGGCTGGCGCTCTGCCACTTCTGCATCATTTCAGGCGTTAGCTTGCCGAGGTCCAGCGTTACGCGTGACAGAAACATTATTTTTCCTCCCTGAGCTGGCCTGCAAACTGACTACGCGTAGTAAACTGCCAGCGTACTTTACTGAGTGGCTGATCGCTTCTCTGAACGGAAATAGCAGGCACAACGCCCTGCGGCTCGCCTTCCCAATAGCAAAGATCGGACGCGGTAGTGATTGCCGCCAGTTCCGGGCAAATCAACGCCTGCTCTGCCTGGTAAAAAACGTGGGCCAACGTTCCGTCCAGTATCAGCGGCGCCAGCGGCAGGGCTGGAGGACAAGATTTTCGCCCCAGATACAGAGGAAATACAGGCTCCTCCAGCGCAGCTGCCAGTTTTTCCAAAACTATCGGTGCCCCTTCAGTTTCCTTAACAGCAATATGAAACAGCGCATCGCACCGATATTCGCGGGTGGTGATCATCGGATTGTTGAGATCTTCCTGCCCCAGAACCAGCTCATCACGCCGAGTGAAATAAATGCGCTTTGTGTTCTCTTTTGGTACTTCGACAGTGTGATAGTCACGCAGCCATTGCTCGCGGGAAGAAAACGGTCGTATGGCAAAATGGTAGTGTCGGTTAAACTCATCCAGATGAGCAGCCTCACGCCGGATACCACAGGCGGCAGCAAGCAATCCCAATAATGCTGAACGACTGGGCACAGCGTTGCTGTGCCTCACCTCGCCCACGGCGGCTTCGCCCCAGGACATCAACGGCGCGTAAAGTTGAAAAACAAGATAGCGGGACATCGCAACTCCTTACTGGCTGACAAACTCCAGCAGTTCCTGGAGCGAACCTTCGCCCGATTCCACATTCATCTCGTAGTGGCGCTCCCCCTCACGTGACCCGTAAGCGCGTTCAAACTTCTGCCGCTGCTCTTTCAGGCGTTGAATGGCCTGTGTCTGCTGATCTTCTCCACGAACAGGATTAAAGAAAGCGACTGAAAGCGCGCGAGGCTGCTGGCGTCCCATTTCCACCAGTGCGTAAGATGCGTAAGCACGCGAGGCAAAGCTGTTCTGATTTCCGGTTGGCGAGACGGTGAGCGCCGTTTCGGCCAGCGCCTTAAGGGTTCGCGCGACCAGGGCTTTATCACCATTGAGGTTTTCCAGTAACAGGTCGCGACTGATGCAAATATAAGAATAGAATAACGCAGAGGCGAAGCCCTTCTCACCCATATGCGCCGACCCGGCGTCATCCTCTTTACGGTTCAGATCGTCCACTGCCGTAAAGAAATCCTCTTCAACCGTAACGGCGCTGACGCCAAGAGCATGAGCCACCTGGCAAGCGGCTTCAACGTTAAACGCCGGGCTGGACGCCAGCATGCGACCAAACAGCGCGATATCAACGCCGCTGGCAGTTTCACGTAACAGCTTCAGCTCGCTCACTTCCGGTTCACGTTTATCCGCAATCAGCGTTTCAACCAGTTGGTTTATATGCCGGTATTCATCCGGACTGATATGCACCAGTTGTTCGATATTCAGGTTCTCTTCCGCCTTCGCATTTTTATCGGCTTTTAATTTGCCGAACTGGCTGGCTATTTTTCCAGCGGCGGAAAGCGCCATCTTTTCTGCAACTCCACCAGCCAGCAGATGTTTATAAATCTCACTGCCCAGACGGCGAGTACGGGTGCCAATATGTCCACTAAGAGCGCTTTCAAAAACTTCCGAGGTACGCCATGCGCGCTTGAGACTTTGTGAGGAGACCCGAAGACGCTCTACCCCGCCCATAATGGCGGTTTTCGGACGTCCGGTATCATCACGGTTCAGGTTAGCGGGGGCGTAAGCCGTCAGAATATGCAATTGAATAAATGTCGTCATGAGTGAAATCCTTTTTATTTGTTCCTGGGAGATTTTTCGCCAGCCTGCAGATATTCACTGGCCCAGCGTACGGAGAGGCGCTTAAAAGGGTTACTTTCAGCCGCCAGATGTGCTTCTTTCGCCTGCCATTCACGCATCCATAAGAAAACCCCGTCAGCCAGCGACACAAGGTTAACGCCCTGGTCACCGCGCAGTTTTACCGCACGAATCAGTTGACTGGAGAGTTCCGCCGGGGTTCTGACCGCCAACAGGCGATCGAAACGCTGACGTGAAAGGCAGGGGCCGCTTTTAATCTCTTCACCAAGCTGGCGGGCGAAAGAGCCGGTGGCGTTGTCGTGATGGGCATGGGCCGCAATGCCTGTAAAAATGGCTAATGCCAGTTTGTCGCTGGCCTGCTTTTCTACGTCCGTCAGCGCACGGTTCAGATGATGAAAAGCCTGGCTGGTGAGCGCCCCATACGGTAAAACCGCATGACGCAGCTCTGCTCGCCAGGCCCGACCATTGCCTGTAAAAGCAGCATCGACGCTATTGCGTTCCTGCAAACTCCGAAACCAACGGCGAATAATGCCAGGCGCACCGTCGATAATAATCAGCTCTTTTCCGGTGTTAGTTTCAAACATTCGCCTGCTCCTTATGTTCCATAGCGAGCTCCTTCAGTGTTTTCAGGCTGGTGAGTTTTTTGACATTCTTGATAAGACTGAGCCGGGCAGACAAAATTCGTTGCAAATCAGCCGTATTATCGGGGTTGGTAAAAGCGCTCTGGTCGAATATTTGTAGCAACCCGCGTTGCAGGTTCTCTCCCCACTCCCGCAGCGCGGCGCGCGCCTGAGGCTGAAGAGAAGAAGGATGTTGGCTTAACGTCTGCCATAGCTGACGAAATCCTGGCTCGGTCTGCTGCCAGAAGGCGATATCCACCATACTGAAATCCCCTTTCGCCTTTTTAGGGCTCCCGAACCAGGCCTGTTTAAGCGCCTGAACGAGGAGAGGTCGAACGGAGATCGCCAGTTCGAGTGCAATTGAAAGCAGGTCTTTAAAGCTTTCCGCTTCATCGGCAAATAGCGCGATCAGAGGTAAACGATGCTCATACCAACAGCGCGCCTTGGCTTTATCCATATCAAAACCAAAGCACCATAATCCGGTAGCTCCCGGCTCTGGATTCTCGAGCACAACGCGTGCAGGGATCGTGCAATTCAGTTTATCTTCCGTCTTCATCGCCAGCCCCAGCCAGTCTTTATAGACCAGACCACCAGGTTGTCCCTTGAGCGCCAGCATCGGTGACGCCGCGTCTTTCAGCGCTTTTCGATACGGTGAAAGCGGGTGAACCCAGCCGTCATACTGCACGCCGTAGTTTTTGCTGCGGATCTGGCTGAGCAATGCAGGATGAGGCTCACCGCACAAATCACACTCGCCGCTTTGCGTATGGCTGAAATCAATTTCCAGCCGTCGCGGCATGCCCCAATAGGCCTGGAGCGGATGTGCATTTTCGGGCGTCACCCTATTTTTTGACGTTTCACTACTGCGGGTTGCGGCCAGCCACGGGAAAATCAGAGCCAGTTGCTCATCCTGCCATTGCAGCTGCCCAGGCATAACATTCAGCCAAAGTTTGCGCCAAAGCGGCTCATTTGGCTGAACTGGCATTAACAGCGTCGTCAGCGGTCCACCGCCGCGCATGCTGGTACGCCCCCCGGCTCCGTCCTCAGGGGAGTTGGTCTGAACGGTATAAAGCGCCATCACTGCACAGTGCGGGCAAAAATGCCGATAAATGCGACGTTTTACGAAGTGATCTTTATTTAACTTAACAGTGTTGCCGCCGGGAGCATCAATCAATAACCTGGCGATTGCGCTGTTTTTAACATCCAGCCCGGAAAAATCCTGCAAAAAAGCGGGTTTCTGTGGGCCAAACTGCATGGCAACCGCCACGCGTTCCAGCGCTTTTTGCCAGCGGTCCGGATCGATACCATCTTCCCAGATATCCTCCCACTGTTCTTCATCCTCCGGCGCGAATACCGTTTGTAGCAGGCCAATCAATAACTGATATGCCGCCCCCTGAAAATCTGCGCGCGGCCACGCCAGTTCGATAATGTCATTATCAGCCAGCTCGCCTGGCGAAATTTTTCGCCGCTGCCCCTGCCTGTCGATAACCGGCAGCCAGGGCTCCGTGATAAGTGAAAACATGATTCCTCCTGAAATAAATTACTGCAAATGCTGGCTCGATAACCCCCACGCCTTGCTATAAACTGCCGACGCGTCCCCCTCTGTAAGTAACAGCACCTGTGCATTCGGGTTGTGAATTTCGTGGCGAAAATGTTCGAGTTCTTCCCCCTGCAAACACGGCGCGTTCGCAGCAATTTTCTGCCATAGCGTTTCCCGCAATGAGAGGCGACTTTGTTGCCAGGAAAACGGTTCCAGCCGGGCGTAGGATTGCAGCGATCCTCCCTCTGCCCGCCAGGCAAGAAACAAATCGACGGTGGGCTCGCTTAATCGGGTGGAAAGTTCCACGTCGTCACTCCATCCCGCCATGCTTGCGGTACGGTGATAGCCAGTTTCCCAATCCAGAATGTTTTGCTTTGCGGCAGCCTTCACACTGAGATCTTTGCCGTAAACGTTATCCTCCTGAGCTTGCAGGCCAACGGGCGCGGCTATCCATGCTTCGTATACGCTTTCCACCAGTTCGCGCGCATCTTCCGGCATGCGAATCTCCCCTTTATCGCGCAATATTGCCTGTGTCCGCCACAGGCAAGCGTGGTCTTCGTAGACATAGCCTGTACCTTTGAGATGTTCACCCAGCCAGCCACTTTCCGCTTCCGGTTGCCACTCCGGCGCCAGAATGTGCAACGCTGGAGACAGACGACCATCTGGCATCTGCCCGGTTAGCGCCCCGTGTCGATCGCGAATATGGCGCTGTAAACGTCCTGCGCGCTGAATCAATAAATCGACCGGGGCCAGGTCGCTAATCATGACGTCGATATCCAGATCCAAACTCTGTTCCACAACCTGTGTTGCGATCAGCACATTGCCGCGCCGCAACGTTGGTGTGCTTGATTTTCCGAACCATTCCAGCGCCCGATTTTCTATTGCCATACGATCGATAAATGCAAAACGACTGTGGAACAACAGCAGGTTTTCTGGTGGAACAAGCCCGCTATCCAGCAACTGGCGATAGACGGTAATCGCGTCATCCACCGTGTTACGGATCCAGCAGATGCATTGCCCGCTTTCAACGGTGCGGAGGATCAGTTCGCGGGCGCTGTCCGGATCGTTGAGCCACTGCACCGCAACGCGACGAGCCACTTCAGGACGCGTGGGAATATAGCGTTCAGATACCCCCTGCGAACTGAGATGCGAAAGCCAGGGATAGCCTGCATTTTGATCGGCAATAACGGGAGCACCGTTAATACCGCGCTGGAAAGCATTCAGTAACGTATGGCGTAAAGACGAGGGCAGCGTGGCGCTCAGGATGATGACGCTACCGCCCTGAGCCGCATGAAAGGTCAGTAGCCCTTCCAGCAGACGCACCATATAGCTGTCATAAGCATGTACTTCGTCCAAAAGCAGGATCTTGCGATACAGCCCGAGCAAACGTAGAGACTGATGACGAAATGGCATGGCGGCCATTAATGCCTGATCGAGAGTTCCGACCCCCACCTCAGCCAGCAGCGATTTCTTGCGTGAATCAGCAAACCAGATATTGCAGGTACTGCTGGCAGCCTGTTCATCCGGTATATAGGCAGATTGTCCGGCATTCCGCGATGACCACAGGGAATGCGTGAAGGCCTCCGACATGCCGCTTGAGCCATGCGCCAGCACCAGCGACGGGCGTTGCTCTGCTACAAATAACGCGCGATAAGCCGTTGCCAGCCGTTGAAACATGGCGTTTGAGGTTGCCATAGTCGGCAGTCCAACGTACAGGCTGTCACCTTTCCCCTGAGCCATTAACCGCTGGGTGAGGATCAGCGCCGCTTCCGTTTTGCCTGCACCGGTCACATCCTCCAGTACAAAAAGTTGTGGGCCTTCGGCTGAAATCGCTATGTCCATAGCGCTTTGCTGAAGCGGCGTTAAGTGCTGAATAAACGGGAACAGATCGGCCGGATTACGGTGGGTATCTACCGAAGAAAGCTGAGGAAGTTGCGCCAGCGCGTGCGTGGCCTGTGCTAAGGCCCTCTGCCAGTACGCGCTATCTGGCATAACGGTACTGACCAGTGGAAAATCATGTTGGTTCGATCCCATCCAGTCCGCAAGCGTTGTCAGTCCAGCCAGCAGCCAGCTTTGTTGACAGAGTTTTTTACGCCAGATTTTGTCGCAAAACCGGTCGGGGAAATCAGTGACATTGAGGAGAGAAGAGAGCGCCGCCATCCATTCTTCGGCAGCCACTTTGTCTTCGGGGGTAAAAGCAACGCTTCCTTTGACATCCTTTAATGGCGGAACACCATGATGACCGGTGACGACGTTGAGCCAGATATCCAGCGTTCTTTCACTTTCGCGTGTTAACGCAGGTAACGCATTGGGCCATGCTTTTCTCAACCCCTGCCAGAACCAGTATCCCAGCGAGTCGTGTCGTTCAGGATAGCCAATCCCGCTGATACCGGGCACCAAATCCGGGTAAGACGTCTTATTGAGCTGCTGAAAACCCCGCGCGAATTTCCCTATATCGTGGAGCCCCAGTATCCAGGCAAACCAGCGCGCAGCCTCTTCCCGGGAGAAACCTAATTCGGCAAAGATATCTGCCGCATGAAAGCGATTGCACATCACCATTTGCCAACCGCAGGCCGCCACATCCAGACAGTGATAGGGCAGCAAATGGTATGCATCCCCCTGGTCGTGAATATTTTCCTTTTTACTGGTTTTTCCCCAGTAAGCAAAATAAGGTGCGTAATTAGCCATTTATTAATAACAAGTCCGAATCCAAATATATTAAGAGAATTACAGACTAAGAAATAATATCGGTGATCAGAATCACACCTTAACGCGCAAAATAAAGTATTTATGCAAGATAATAATAAATATGAATAAGATGAATTATATAAATAAGCACCAGAAATATTTCCCTCTATTTTCCGGTGCTGATGAGACGATCACCCTTCGTGCAATCCGCACTCGCGCTTCAATCCGAAGAACCGCGTCTCTTCTTCCGCCATACCCGGCTCCCATTTGCGGGTGGTATGGGTATCACCAACTGACAGATAGCCCTGATCCCACAGTGGATGGTATTTCAGGCCGTGCTTTTGCAGATACTGGTAAACGGTACGGTTGTCCCAGTCGATGATCGGCAGCACTTTAAACACGCCGCGCTGGATAGCCAGCACCGGCAAATGCGCCCGGCTGCCCGACTGCTCGCGGCGCAGACCCGCAAACCAGGTTTGCGCGTTCAGTTCTTTCAGCGCCCGGTTCATCGGCTCGACCTTGTTGATCTCATTGTATTTCTCAATGCCTTCAACGCCCTGCTCCCACAGTTTGCCGTAGCGCGCTTCCTGCCAGGCCGCGCTCTCCTTCGCCCGGTAGACTTGCAGATTAAGCTTGAGCTTGTCCGTTAACTCATCAATAAACTGGTAGGTTTCCGGGAACAAATAGCCGGTATCGGTGAGGATCACCGGGATATCCGGGTGAATCTGATTCACCAGGTGCAGGCTTACTGCCGCCTGGATACCAAAGCTTGATGACAGTACATATTCACCAGGCAGGTTTTCCAGCGCCCACGCCACGCGCCCTTCGGCGTCCAGCTTTTCGAGCTGTGCGTTGGTTTCCGCCAGCGCCAGAATGCGGTCGACTTTTGGCAGGTCATTAAGGGCCTTTAGATCGAGTACGGACATAATTACCTCTCGTGGTTACTCCCAGAAATCCCGGGCGGGATCGAGCACCGGGCGAATGATGCCCGCACGCACCGTAAAATCACCGAAGCCTTCACCCGCTTCGCGCTCTTTCGCCCAGCGACCAACCAGTTCGTCAACGGAGTCGAGAATTTCCGATTCCGTAATATTTTCGCGATACATACGCGGAATGCGCGTGCCCATGCGGTTACCGCCAAGGTGTACGTTGTAGCGCCCCGGGGCTTTACCCACCAGGCCCAGTTCCGCCAGCATCGCGCGGCCGCAGCCGTTCGGGCAGCCTGTAACGCGCATCACGATATGCTCGTCAGGAATGCCGTGTTTTTCGAGAATAGCTTCCACTTTATCAGTGAACGATGGCAGGAAACGTTCGGCCTCCGCCATCGCCAGCGGACAGGTCGGGAACGACACGCAGGCCATCGAGTTTTCACGCTGCGGCTTCACCGCATTCATCAATCCGTGATCGCGCGCCAGCTTGTCGATCTTCGCTTTTTGGCTTTCCGGCACACCAGCAATGATCAGGTTCTGGTTGGCGGTGATGCGGAAATCCCCTTTGTGGATCTTCGCGATCTCCAGCAGGCCGGTTTTCAGCGGACGGCCCGGATAATCCAGGATACGGCCGTTTTCAATAAACAGCGTCAGGTGCCAGTTATTGTCGATCCCTTTTACCCAACCAATACGATCGCCGCGACCGGTGAACTCGTACGGGCGGATCGGCTCAAATTTAATACCCGCGCGACGCTCCACTTCCTCTTTGAACGTGTCGATACCAACGCGTTCAAGCGTGTATTTGGTTTTGGCGTTTTTACGATCGGTACGATTACCCCAGTCGCGCTGCGTTGTCACCACAGCTTCTGCTACCGCCAGGGTGTGCTCCAGCGGCAGATAGCCGAACTCGCTCGCGGTGCGGGCGTAGGTTTTCTTATTGCCGTGCTCAATCGACAAACCACCGCCGACCAGCAGGTTAAAGCCCACCAGCTTGCCGTTTTCGGCAATCGCCACGAAGTTCATATCGTTGGCGTGCAGATCGATGTCGTTCTGCGGCGGGATTACGACCGTGGTTTTAAACTTACGCGGCAGATAGGTTTGACCGAGGATCGGCTCTTCGTCGGTGGTCGCTACCTTCTCCTGATCCAGCCAAATTTCTGCATAGGCGCGAGTACGCGGCAGCAGATGTTCGGAGATCTTCTTCGCCCATTCATAGGCTTGGGCGTGCAGCTCGGACTCGTACGGGTTAGAGGTACACAGAACGTTACGGTTCATGTCGTTGGCGGTCGCCAGCGCGTCCAGCCCGACCGAATGCAGCATCTGGTGTACCGGCTTAACGTTCTTCTTCAGAATGCCGTGAAACTGGAAGGTCTGACGGTTGGTCAGACGAATGCTGCCATAAATCGTGTTGTCATGGGCGAACGTGTCGATCGCCTGCCACTGTTTGGTGGTGATCACCCCACCCGGCAGACGGCAGCGCAGCAGCATCGCATGACGCGGCTCCAGCTTTTGCTCGGCTCGTTCGGCGCGGATATCGCGGTCATCCTGTTGGTACATTCCGTGAAAACGGATCAGCAGGAAGTTGTCGCCTTTGAAGCCGCCGGTCAGGCCGTCGTTTAAATCTTCGGCAATCGTACCGCGCAGATAGTTGCTTTCCAGCTTCATACGCTCAGCGTCGGACAGCTTGCCTTCGACCACCAATGGTCCTGGGTATTTTTCGCTCATTAGTAGACATCTCGCTGATAACGGCGCTCAATGCGCAGCTCACTTAAAAATTCATCCGCCGCTTCGATATCCATAGAACCGAATTCGGCAATCACTTCCAACAAAGCCTGCTCAACGTCTTTCGCCATGCGATTGGCGTCGCCGCAGACATAAATGTGGGCACCGTCGTTTATCCAGCGCCACAGTTCCGCACCTTGTTGGCGCAGTTTATCTTGTACGTAGACTTTTTCTTTTTGATCGCGCGACCAGGCGAGATCGATGCGGCTCAGTACGCCCTCTTTGACGTAACGCTGCCATTCCACCTGGTACAGGAAATCTTCGGTAAAGTGTGGATTGCCAAAAAACAGCCAGTTTTTGCCTTCGGCTCCGTCAGCAGCACGCTGCTGTATAAATGCACGGAACGGCGCAATCCCCGTGCCTGGTCCAATCATAATCACCGGTGTCTGCGGGTTAGCCGGCAGGCGGAAGTTATCGTTGTGTTCGATGAACACGCGCACTTCGCCCTCTTCTTCCACGCGATCTGCGAGGAAACTGGACGCGCCACCAGCACGGGCACGACCTTCAATGTCATAACGCACCACGCCCACGGTGACGTGCACTTCGCTTTCCACTTCCGCCAGGGAAGAGGCAATAGAATACAAACGCGGCGTCAGCGGGCGCAGAAGATCAACCAACGTTTGGGCGTCCAGTTGCGCTGGGGAGAAGCGCACCATATCGACGATTGGCGTGGTTGCGGCGTAATGCTGCAATTGCGCTTTGTCGCCCACCAGCGGCAGCAGAGAGTCGCTACGGGTTAAAGTGGCGTAGTTCTCGACGATATTGCCGGTGTTAACCGTCAGCTCGAATGCCACTGCAGCGCTTCGGTGAGCGACAGGGTTTTGCCGTCAACCGTGACCGGCTCATCTCCTTTCAGCCACAGCAATTCAACCAGCTCTTTGACCAGCTCAGGATCGTTCTGATACCAGACTCCTAAGGCATCGCCCGGCTGGTAGCGCAGGCCGGAATCGCCGAGATCGATTTCAATATGGCGCACATCTTTTTCCGAGTCGCGACCGGTGATTTTCTGATTCACCGCAAGCGACGCCGTCAGCGGCGCTTCTTTGGTGTACGGACTGGTGTGTACTTCGTTTACCGCACCGCTCGCAGCAACTTGCACAGACGATGCCGCAGGCGCACGCGCTTTCAGGACATCAACCAGACGGGCACGCCATTCGGCAGCTGCGCCCTGGTATTCGACGTCGGCATCCACGCGGTCAAGCAAACGTTCTCCGCCCAGCTCAGCCAGTTTTGCATCGAAGTCTTTTCCTGACTGACAGAAAAACTCGTAAGAAGTGTCACCAAGACCAAACACGGCAAAAGCGGTGTTATCGAGCTTCGGCGCTTTTTTCGAGAACAGGAATTTATGCAACGCTACGGCTTCTTCCGCCGGTTCACCTTCCCCTTGCGTCGACGCCACTACGATCAGCAATTTCTCATTGGCGATTTGTTTGAATTTATAGTCGCCAGCATTGGTGAGAGTGACGTTGAGCTTTGCAGCGATCAGATCATCGCGCAGAGCTTCCGCCACACGACGCGCATTACCGGTTTGCGAGGCGGAGATAAGCGTAATGCCAGGCATTTCAGCAGCAGGCGCAGGAGTCGCCGCATTGCTGCCTGGCTGCTGATTCAGCACGCCCCAAAAATAGCCAGAAACCCACGCAAGCTGTGCGGGAGTGAAATCGGTCGTGGCCGCCTGAAGGCGTGCCAGTTGCTCCGGGTTTAGCGGTAGCAGAGCGGAAGGTGGGGCCTGTGTCGTCATGCGTTGTCATGTTCCAGTAAGCAAAGCGGATTTCAGCAATAAAACCCAAACTGAAGATAAGGTTAACGGCGGGGATAGTAACAATTAAAGAAGGGATAGAAATAACAAATAACCAAATGAACTAACCTGTTTTAGTTATAGTTATTAACAGCAAAACAGATTGGATAACCATATGATATATCAATAATTATTAAATATTACCATCATGAATAGGTCGTTCTGATACTCAGCGCCCTTTTAACTAATGATAAAATTCGCTCTTTACGGTACCCTACGGCGGTTTTTCGCATTCTTGAGAGTAAAAAATGTCCACCACCTTGTTTAAAGATTTCACCTTCGAAGCCGCTCACCGCCTGCCGCATGTACCGGAAGGGCATAAGTGTGGCCGCCTGCATGGTCACTCATTTATGGTGCGTCTTGAAATTACCGGTGAAGTCGATCCGCATACCGGTTGGATCATGGATTTTTCTGAGTTAAAAGCCGCGTTTAAGCCAACTTACAACAGACTCGATCACTACTATCTGAACGATATTCCTGGCTTAGAAAACCCAACCAGTGAAGTTCTGGCCAAATGGATTTGGGATCAGGTAAAACCGGTTGTCCCTCTGCTGAGTGCCGTAATGGTGAAAGAGACCTGCACAGCAGGCTGCGTGTATCGCGGGGAATGATTGTATCGTCTGTGGCGACGGTCAATTTTCCTTAACTAACACTCTGTTAGGGTTATGTGCTCTGGATATCTGGAGCACAACATGTCTGACGATTTCGATATTATTATTATCGGTGCAGGGATAGCGGGCACCGCTTGTGCTTTACGCTGCGTGCGAGCAGGACTGTCAGTTTTGCTTATTGAACGCGGCGAGCTTCCCGGCAGTAAAAACCTTTCCGGCGGGCGTCTGTATACTCACGCGCTCGGTGAACTTCTTCCCCACTTCCAACATTCAGCCCCACTTGAACGCCGAATTACCCAGGAAAATCTCTCGCTGTTAACTCGCGATGGCGCAACGACGTACTCCAGCCTGCAACCTGATGGAGACTCATGGAGCCTGCTGCGCGCCCGCTTCGACCCGTGGTTTGTCGCCCAGGCCGAGGACGAAGGCGTACAGTTTATCAGCGGTGTGACGGTCGAGGCGCTCCATATCGAAGAGGGCAGAGTCTGCGGCGTTATTGCCGATAACGAGACGCTGCGCGCCCGTTATGTGGTACTGGCGGAAGGGGCAAACAGCGTACTGGCCGAGCGCTACGGATTCCTGCCGCGTCCCTCGACAACCGCAATGGCATTAGGCATTAAAGAGACTTTGGCGCTGGATAAATCGTTACTTGAGGAACGTTTCCGCTTATCCAATGACGAAGGCGCGGCAATGCTGTTCAGTGGCAATATTTGTGGCGAACTTCCCGGCGGCGCGTTTCTCTATACCAATCAGGAGACGCTCTCTCTGGGCGTGGTTTGTCCGCTCTCCTCTTTGGCACAAAGCGATGTCCCGGCGGCTGAACTGCTGGAGCGGCTCAAGACGCATCCGGCGTTACATCCGCTGCTCAGAGGCAGCGAAACGCTGGAATATGGTGCGCATCTGGTTCCAGAAGGCGGGTTGCACAGCCTGCCCGTACAATATGCAGGAGAAGGCTGGCTGCTGGTGGGCGATGCGCTGCGCAGCTGTGTGAATACCGGTTTGTCCGTTCGCGGCATGGATATGGCGCTCATTGGTGCTCAGGCTGCGGCGCAAACATTGATTAACGCCTGCCGGAAACGCGAGCCGCAAAATCTGTTTCCGGCTTATCACCACGACATCCAGCACAGCCTGCTGTGGGACGTTCTGCAACGTTACCGGGATGTTCCGGCGTTGCTCCAGCGCCCCGGATGGTATCGTCAATGGCCCATGCTGATGGAGGCTATTTCCCATGAAATCTGGCATCAGGGCGACCGCCCGGTAGCCCCGCTGCGCCAGATTGTCTGGCGTCAGTTTCGTCGTCACGGCCTGCGTCATCTGGCAGGCGATATCATCAGGAGCTTACGATGTCTGTAGCCCGTAACGTCTGGCGTCCCGCCGACATTTCACATATTGTTCCTGCGACCGTTGTTGACAGCGAAACGGCACAACGGCTGATCGCATCCTGCCCCGCCGGACTGTTTTCTCTTACGGCGGAAGGTGAGCTACGGGTCAACTTTCGCGGCTGCCTGGAGTGCGGCACCTGTCGACTGCTGTGTGATGAAAAAACGCTGCAACAGTGGCGCTACCCCGCGTCCGGCTTTGGCATCACTTACCGATTTGGATAATTTAATAGGATAATTTATGCCCCTGTTACACCTGCTCCGCCAGAATCCGGTCATTGCCGCGGTGAAAGACAACGCCAGTCTGCAATTAGCCATCGATTCCGAATGCCAGTTCATCTCTGTTTTGTACGGCAATATCTGCACCATCAGCCATATCGTGAAGAAGATTAAAACTGCCGGTAAATACGCATTTATCCACGTTGATCTGCTGGAGGGCGCGTCTAATAAAGAGGTGGTGATCCAGTTTCTGAAGCTGGTCACCGAGGCCGACGGCATCATCAGTACCAAAGCGTCGATGCTGAAAGCGGCGCGGGCAGAGGGCTTTTTCTGTATTCATCGCCTGTTTATCGTCGACTCTATCTCTTTTCACAACATTGATAAGCAGGTCGCACAGTCGAACCCGGACTGTATTGAAATCCTGCCGGGATGCATGCCAAAAGTGCTGGGATGGGTGACGGAAAAAATACGCCAGCCGTTGATTGCCGGTGGTCTGGTTTGCGATGAAGAGGACGCTCGCAATGCGATGAAAGCTGGTGTAGCAGCACTTTCAACTACCAACACCGACGTCTGGACGTTAGCGAAAAAGCTGCATTAACCCGAGGTGCCGGATAGCGGTGTAAACACCTGATCCGGCCTGCCCCTGAATTAATTTTCTGCGATGGCTGCCAACGCCTCCAGCACCGGCAGCCAGTCATCCACAATCCCGACATCCGCCTGTGAAAAGACCGGCGCTCTGGCGTCACTGTTTATCGCCACGACGAACCGGCTCTGACGAATCCCGGCCATTAGCGCCGCCGCGCCGGACGCTCCCGCCACAATGCAGACATCCGGCGCAAGCAGATGACCTGAGATGCCAATCACGCGCTCAGCATCAAAGCCGCCATTCATCACCCGTGCACGGCTGTATCCCACTTCGGCACCAAACTCCTTACCAAGAGCGGTAATTTTTTCGGCATCGGCGTCACTTCTTCCCTGCCCTACCACCAGCACACGCCCGGCCTGCAACAAAGGATGAGCTGTAACACGGTCGATGCTTTCTACGCTATCCAGCCAGCCCGGAGGTGTGGTGGGGGCAATCCGGCGCTCCACCATTGCTGGCAGCACGTTGCCCGACGCGCTCGTTTCCGGTTGTCGCACCAGTGAAAGGCACAAGGGACGCGCGGTGATTTGCAGCGTAGCCGTCAGCGCATTCCCCCAGTGGGATTTCGTCACCAGCCCCTGTTGCGCATCCAGCGTCTGCACCTGGCAAACGCTGCCGCCATGCAGACGCCAGGCCAGCCGCGTCGCAAGCTCATCCCCCAGCGCACCCGCCGGAAAAATCAGGATGTCGGCTGGCGTCAGCAACCACTGCGCCGCCAGCGCGTCCAGCACCTGCTCCGCCACGTCCGGCATCGGGTCGAGCGTCCAGCGTTCCAGTTCTGCTGCATTAAGCGCGTTCCCTGCGATCCAGCCCCCCATTGCAGCGCATTCACCCGATTCCGTAATCACAACGATCTTCATGGCTGCATCCTCTGGCGCAAATAATCATTCCACAATATCCGCGCTTTTTCCTGCGCTGTCGCGCCGTCGATAATCGTGGCGCTGCGCCGCTGCGCCGGTCGCGCCAGCTTCTGACATTGCACGTTCTGAGTTTCATCACTGGACGCTGGCTGACGTAAAATTGTCGCTTTTGCCGCCGCCAGACGCTGACGCATTCCGGGGACGGGAAGCGCAACTTCACCACATTGCCTGACGGCAATTACAGCCGGAAGCCGCACCCGGCAGCGGCGTAACCCAGTCGCTGTTCGATGCTCGACAACAACAAAAGGCGGCGTCAGCGTAAAACGTTCCACCTGGGTAAAGCAGGGCCAGGCCAACATTTCAGCCATCAAAAATGGCGTTTGCCCGTTCTGCCCTTCGCTACTCTGACAGCCAGTGATAATCAAATCCGCGCCGTGATGACGCTGCCAGTCAGTTATTTGCCGGGCAATGAATTCCGGCGCAAAGCGCAGATCCGCCGTCGTTTCCAGCAACACCGGCTTATCAAAACCCAGCGCGGCAAAATAGCGCAACCAATGAATAGCACGCTCATCGCTAATGCTTAGCGCGGTTAACGTCATATCACAACCTTCACGACGTTGCGCCAGCAGTAATGCCGCAGCCGCCTGCTCATCGGCACCAGGAGAACAGCGCAGCAGCGCGGTGTCCGGGCCCCGGGTATCTTCCGTCGCCGCCAGCCAGTCTTTTTCCGCCAACATGCCGGAGTCTGGTTCGGCCTTAAACGCGAACAGAATGTTCATTTGCTCCTCCCTGTCTTTTCTCCACGCTTCCGGCCGCCACCAGCGGCAATGCCTTCGTTTCCGGTGCCCATAGCCATGTCACCACAAATCCAATGAGGAGCACGCCAGCCAGCAGCAGCAGCGTGACCTGCATCCCCCATTGCGCCAGCGTCCAGGGCAGCAGGCCGGTGCTGATTGCTGCGCCCAATCTGCTCATCGACGTCGCAAAACCCACGCCCAGCGAACGGATATCCGTCGGGAAGCTTTCAGCAGGCAGGATCCCTACCAGATTACTGACCGCAGAAATTGTGGTGCTGAACAGGACAAAAAGCAGCAGCGTCAACGAGCTACCAGATGGCAGACAAGCCATCACCACCAGCGTGGCAGCCAACAGAAAAAAACTCCCAAGCAGAAACCGGCGGTGCGCCAGCAGATGTGTTAATACCAGCCCCAGCAGTGCGCCAACGATTAACAACGCATTCAGCAGCAGGCTGGCGGTGAGCGCATCCTCCAGGCCGAGGGTCCCGGCAATGGTAGGCAGCCAGGTGTAGATAACAAACCACGGGATCACCAGACAAACAAAAAACACGCTGTTAAACGCGGTTCGCCGCCAGTAGAGGGGGGAAAAGAGCGTTTTGATATGTTTCCCGGACGCCGCAGAAACCTCGTCGCCGAGCAATACGTGCGCCCCAAAATATCGGTGAACAATAGCGTGGGCTTCCGCGAAACGCCCCTGGCGCAGCAGCCAGCGAGGCGATTCCGGCGTCCCCCAGCGAAGCAGGGTAATCAATAGTGCGGGCAGCGCCGCCGATGCCAGCAGCCAGCGCCAGGCATCCGGGCTTTCGGTAATAAAATAGTGCCCCGCCAGGCTTGCCAGCACATAGCCGATGGTCCATACCACGCTAAAAGCCCCCAGCAACACTCCCCGATGTCGTCGTGGAGAAAATTCGGCCAACAGAGTGTGCCCTACGGAATAATCGCCTCCCAGCCCAATCCCAATCAGAATACGTAACACAATGAGCTGCTCTGGCGAAGTGGCGAAAAGCTGTAAAAAAGAGGCGATGGTGATCAGCACAAAGCTGAAAGTGAAGATCTTCTGTCGACCAATGTGGTCTGAAATCCAGCCCAACACCAGACTACCGAGAAACAACCCGAGCAGCGCCGAGCCGCCAATCATCCCGGCCATAAACGGTGTGAGCTGCATGGCAGGTGTTAACTGAATAATGGCATAGCCGACAACGCCAAGAACATAGCCGTCGGTAAGGTGAGCACCAAAGGTCAAGGCGGCAATACGACAGTGAAAACCGTTAAGCGGTAAATCGTCCATTCGCACCGGTGAAGTGTTCATTTCTACCCCTGTCCGGTAAAATTGTGGCTTCCCGATCAGGAAGCCAGCTGATGTTTATTTCTCAATCGGGTAGATCGTTCCCGTGTTCATAATGCCGTTTGGATCAAACTGACGTTTCAGACCTTCCAGCAGCGGCCACGCGCTGCCATGTTCCAGCTTGCTCCAGTGAACACGATGCTTGCCGATGCCGTGGTGATGCACCATTGAGCCGCCAAGACGGATCGTCTCTTCGCAAATAATCTTGTTAAGCGGGTTGTGGTACTTATCAATCTCCTCTTCCGGCTTGCAGTCCACCACGTTGTAGTCATACACAAAGTACATGTTGGTACCGTTGATATAACTATGGGAAGAGTGACCGCCCAGCATGGTGATATCATCCGCGTGTGGGAATTCAGTGCGGATACGATGGATCACGTTTTCGTAAATTTGATGGATGCAGCTCCAACTGCCGGAAACTTCCGTCGTAAAGCCCATATTGCCGGTTTTCAGGATCTGTACGCGTTCAGCAGCCACTTTTTCCGGGCCCCAGTTCAGATGGTTAAACCAGCTCTCAATCAGCTTGCTGTCCACACGCTTACACTGTGGATAACGCGCGACGATCTCCGCAATGCCCTCGCCAGTGGCTTGCGCCATTCGCGGATTGCCCTCAGCCATGAAGATCAGCACGCATTTCCCGTCAGCAAAATGAGTGAAGTGCTGGGTGCCATCCTCGGCGTCATACAGGCGTGCAATCGAAGGACGGTAGCCTTCCACCATCACTTCACGCAGGATATCGAAACCGATTTTCATATCGTCCAGAATGTAGCCGTAAAAAAGGTTATTTTCCGGCGTGAACTTGAAGATTTTCACTGTTACTTCAGTGATATAGCACAGTGCGCCTTCGTTCCCTATAATGATGTGGCGAATGTCCGGCCCGGCAGCCCGGCGTGGCACGTTCTTGATGCGGGTTACCGTGCCGTCCGGCAGCACCGCCTCCAGCCCCACGACCATATCTTCAATGGCACCGTAAAGAGTGGAGAACTGCCCGATGCTGCGGGTTGCAACCAGGCCGCCCATCTGCGCCAGCGGCTTAGACTGCGGCGAATGCCCGGTGGTATATCCTTTTTCGCGCAATGCATTTTCCAGAATCTCAAGCGGCACGCCGCATTGAGCGGTCGCCTGCATATTTTCGATATCCATGCTCAGGATCTGGTTCATCCCTGCCCCGTCCAGCACCACGGAGTCTTTAACCACCGTTTCCAGCCCCCCTTCCGTCGCGGATGCGCCGGTACGCGGAACTCCATTGATTTTATGGTGATTCATAAACGCCAGAACGCGGGAAACCTGCTCTGTCGAACCGAGTTTTACCACTGCCGCCGGAATGGGTAGTGTATAAATACCGTGAATGTCGGCATATTTACGAAAGCGGTCAATACTGTTTTTCTTTAATACCGTTTCATCGGTAATTACGCGTTCGGACCCAACAATTTCTTTTAACTGGTCAACAATCGCTTCGCGAGATAAAGGCATAGCTATTCCTTCCTGATAATTAGCAGAACAATTAATAATACAGAAACTATAGGTAGATATTAGCGAACTAAATAACCGCCATCGACGACCAGTAAATGACCGTTAACATAATTAGAAGCCTGACTGGCAAGGAATATCGCAGCCCCCATTAAATCCTGGGTATCGCCCCAACGATTAGCCGGGATATGATCCAATACGCGCTGATTCGTTTCCGGATTGCTGCGCGTAGCCAGCGTAATATCCGTTGCATAATATCCCGGTGCGATACCGTTAACCTGAATATTATATTGCCCCAATTCATCGCAATACGCCTTGGTAAAACCGGCAAGCGCATGTTTTGTCGCTGAATAAGCCGGAGACCACTGTCCGCCAAGATAAGAGAACAAAGAACAGATATTTATAATTTTACCGCTGTTTTGCGGAATCATAATTTTTGCCGCTTCGTAGCTCAGTTCAAACGCCGCCGTCAGGTTGACGTCAATCATCGGATCCCAGTCCGCACGACCAAAGTCCAGTACCTTATTCAGCTTACAAATTCCGGCATTGTTCACCAGAATATCAACGGTGCCAAAACGCTCGCAGCAGGCGGCAATAATCTTCTGCGGGGCACCTTTCTCGGTGATATCCACCTGCATGAATTCAACTTCAACACCCTGTTTCTCAATGATTTCTTTCGTTTCACCGTTATCTTTTACAAAACTTGGGATAAACAGATTCGCCCCGGCTTTCGCCAGCGCCATCGCAAAAGCCTGACCCAGACCGCTGTTGCCACCCGTTACGATCGCCGTTTTCCCTTTCAGGGAGAAAAAATTCATTGAGAATGCATTGAGAGATTCGATTGACATAGCTGGCTCCAAATTCCTTTAGGCAAAAAAAAAGAAAGGCAACTTCCCCCGCTAGAGGGAAGTCACCTTTCTCATTATCTCTGGTAACTGGAATGAATTTTTAGCATAACGAGAAATTATCTAACGTGATCAAAATCACAGATGTTTTGTTCATTCTGTATTGATGACTAAAAACAAGAAGCGTGATTATTCTCACACTATAACCCACACTTCCATGTTATTTCTAAGCGCAATTACTAGAGACCTGAGAAAAGTAATCCACCTGAAAGGGCGGTTTACTTTTCTCTTTTTTTTGTCTGCATAAAATGAGAGCCCGATATGCAACAATCCTCATATCGCCGTTGGATAACACTCGCCATTATTAGTTTCAGTGGTGGCGTTAGTTTTGATTTAGCCTATTTACGTTATATCTATCAAATTCCCATGGCAAAATTCATGGGGTTTAGCAATACCGAAATTGGATTAATAATGAGTACCTTTGGCGTTGCCGCTATTATTCTGTATGCGCCCAGCGGCGTTATTGCCGATAAATTCTCCCATCGCAAAATGATCACCTCAGCCATGATAATTACCGGCTTGCTCGGTCTGCTGATGATGACCTATCCACCGCTGTGGGTCATGCTCTGTATTCAGGTCGCATTTGCCATCACGACAATCCTGATGCTGTGGTCGGTATCAATTAAAGCCGCCTCGCTGCTGGGGGATCACAGTGAACAAGGGAAAATCATGGGCTGGATGGAAGGCCTGCGCGGCGTCGGCGTCATGTCGCTGGCGGTATTTACCATGTGGGTCTTTTCTCGCTTCGCACCGGACGACAGCAACAGCCTGAAGGCCGTGATCCTGATTTATAGCGTGGTTTACATCCTGTTGGGAATTTTGTGCTGGTTCTTCGTGAACGATGGCAACAGCCGCAGCCACGGTGCGAAAGAGGATAAGCAGCCGTTTCAGCTCAAAGATATCATCGCCGTGTTGCGTATCAGCACCACCTGGTATTGCAGCATGGTTATTTTTGGCGTCTTTACGATCTACGCCATTCTCAGCTACTCCACCAACTATCTGACTGAAATGTACGGCATGTCGCTGGTCGCGGCGAGCTACATGGGGATCGTCATCAACAAGATCTTCCGGGCTATCTGTGGGCCACTGGGCGGCATCATCACCACCTACAGCAAAATTAAGTCGCCAACGCGCGTGGTGCAACTGCTTTCAATTGTCGGCGCCGCTGCGCTGATTGCCCTGCTGGTGACGAACTCAAATCCGCAGTCCGTAGTTATGGGGATCGGCCTGATTCTGCTGCTGGGCTTCACCTGCTACGCCTCGCGCGGGCTTTACTGGGCCTGTCCCGGCGAGGCCAGAACCCCTTCTTACATCATGGGAACCACCGTAGGGATCTGCTCGGTGATCGGTTTTCTGCCCGACGTGTTCGTCTATCCGATTGTCGGCCACTGGCAGGATACGCTCCCGGCGGCACAAGCCTATCGCAATATGTGGCTGATGGGACTGGCGGCGCTGTGCATGGTCATCCTCTTCACGTTCTTATTGTTTCGCAAAATTCGCACCAACAACGCCGAACCGGAAAAGATAACCTCACTGGCCGCAGAAACCTCCGGCGAGTGAAGATGGAAAATTAAAGGAGAATGACAATGTCAAAGAAATACATCATTGGAATTGATGGCGGAAGTCAGAGTACCAAGGTAGTGATGTACGATCTGGAAGGTAACGTGGTGTGTGAAGGAAAAGGTCTCCTGCAACCGATGTTTACTCCCGACGCCGATACGGCAGAGCATCCGGACGACGATTTATGGGCTTCATTGTGTTTTGCTGGCAAAGACTTAATGAGCCAGTTCGCGGGAGATCCAAAAAACATTGTCGGGATTGGTTTGGGCTCCATTCGCTGCTGTCGCGCATTGCTCAAAGCAGACGGCACGCCCGCTGCGCCATTGATCAGCTGGCAGGACGCGCGCGTCACCCGCCCCTATGAGCACGCCAATCCTGATGTGGCTTACGTCACCTCATTTTCAGGTTATTTGTCACATCGCTTAACCGGTGAATTTAAAGACAATATCGCCAACTACTTTGGTCAGTGGCCGGTGGATTACAAAACCTGGACATGGAGCGACGACCCGGAGGTGGTGAAGAAATTCAATATCCCGCGCAGGATGCTGTTCGAGGTGCAGATGCCGGGAACCGTGCTCGGGCACCTGACGGATGCAGCGGCGAAAGCGACCAGCTTCCCGGCAAGATTACCGGTGGTTTGCACCACCAGCGACAAACCGGTAGAGGCCCTGGGCGCAGGATTGCTGGACGACGAAACCGCGGTTATCTCATTAGGCACCTATATCGCCCTGATGATGAACGGCAAAGCCCTGCCCAAAGATCCCGTCGCTTATTGGCCAATTATGTCTTCGATTCCGCAAACGTTGCTATACGAAGGCTATGGCATTCGCAAAGGGATGTGGACGGTCAGTTGGCTGCGGGACATGTTGGGGGAATCACTAATCCAGGATGCGAAAGCGCAGGATCTGTCGCCGGAAGATTTGCTGAACAAGAAAGCGGCCAGCGTACCACCCGGTTGCAATGGCCTGATGACCGTCCTGGACTGGCTGACCAACCCGTGGGAACCGTTCAAACGTGGGATCATGATTGGCTTTGACTCCAGCATGGACTACGCCTGGATTTACCGCTCTATTCTGGAGAGCGTTGCGCTGACGCTGAAAAACAATTACGACAATATGTGTAACGAAATGAATCACTTCGCTAAACAAGTGATCATTACGGGCGGCGGTTCAAACAGCGATCTATTCATGCAAATCTTTGCCGACGTGTTCAATCTTCCCGCAAGACGGAATGCCATTAACGGTTGCGCCAGCCTGGGCGCGGCCATTAACACGGCGGTAGGGCTTGGTCTCTATCCGAACTATGAGACCGCAATTGAAAAAATGGTACGGGTGAAAGATGTATTCACACCAATAGAAAGCAATGCCAGACGCTATGACGCGCTGAACAAAGGGATTTTCCGCGATTTAACCCAGCACACCGATGTGATCCTGAAAAAGTCGTATGAAGTACTGCATGGCGGCCTGAATAACGTCAATTCGATTCAGAGCTGGTCTAACGCATAAGGTTGTCCGGCCTGCATGTAGCACTCAATGCAGGCCGATAACCCCATTATCATCAGGCAATATTCAGATATTTATGGGTCTGCATCGACAGACGCCAGTTCCGCGCAATACAGGTATCAATACACAAACGCGTGGCATCTTCTTTCTGGCTGATTGGCTGTAAGGCGATGATACGCGGTTTGTCGTCGCTCAACGTAGCCAGCAGTTCATCCAGCGCTTCAATATCGCGAACGCGACCAACCGGATGTTTGATTTCATTCGCACGCTCCAGCGCCTGCGACAGCACATCATAACCGCCGCGCATATTCACCTTCGGCGATACGGTCACCCAGGTATTCGGCGTACAGCGCACTTCGTGGGTACCGCTGGTTTCAATCTGGCAGCTAAAGCCGTTCTTTTCCAGCAGGTCTGTCAGCGGCATCAGGTCATGAATACAGGGCTCGCCACCGGTTATCACCACGTGACGGGCGGTATAGCCCTGACGCACAATGACCGCCAGCAGATCCTCGCTGCTCGCCGCGCCCCATTTATCGCTCTCTTTGGTCTTAGCCAGGATGCTGTACAGGGAAACTTCCCGATCCTCAAGCTTATCCCAGGTGTGTTTGGTATCGCACCAGGCACAGCCAACCGGGCATCCCTGTAAACGAATAAAAATGGCGGGGACGCCGGTAAAGTAACCCTCACCTTGCAGGGTCTGGAACATCTCGTTAATCGGGTACTGCATAGCGCTCTCAATATGGGGATAAACGATAATTATCGCAGATCCCCGCCAAAGTATCATGCCCCATCGATGCTTTACGCGGCGATCGCCGCGGCAAAGCGTGCCGTAATCTGCTGCGGACGCGTGATAGCCCCTCCAACCACCACGGTATGGGCACCTAATGCCAGGCAACGTGCAGCACGTTCCGGGGTATCGACGTTTCCTTCCGCCACGACCGGTATGCTGACCGCAGCCAACACCTCACGTAAAAAACTGCAGTCGTTTTCCGCCAGCACATGCCCGACAGTGTCAGCGGTATAGCCGTAGAGCGTAGTGCCCACGCAGTCAAACCCCAGACGCTCGGCGGTCACCGCCTCGTCTACAGTGGCGATATCCGCCATCAGCAGTACGGACGGGTAGCGAGCGTGGACCTGTGCGACCAGTTCTTCCAGCGTTTGCCCACCAGGGCGCGGGCGCGCTGTCGCGTCCAGAGCAATAATTTCCGGCTCAACGGTCATCAACTCATCCACTTCCTGCAAGGTGGCCGTGATAAACACATCACTACCCGGATAATCGCGCTTGATAATCCCAATCACCGGCAGTGAGACGATCTCTTTGATAGCGCGAATATCCACCACGCTGTTCGCACGGATACCTACCGCACCGCCCTGTGCTGCCGCCAACGCCATACGCGACATAATAAATGGACTGTGCAGAGGCTCATTTTCCAGCGCCTGACAGGAGACGATTAATTTACCTTTCAGGCAATCCAGTACAGTTTTCATTACGATAAGATCTCTTCGACTTCGTTTTTAATGATGGTGACATGCGGGCCATAAATCACCTGAACACCTTTACCGCGAATAATAACGCCACGTGCTCCGGTCGCTTTCAGCGCCGCTTCATCTACCTTGCTGCTCTCTTTCACCGTCACGCGTAAGCGTGTGGCGCAACAGTCCACCTCTTCCAGATTCTCTTTGCCTCCCAGCCCAGAGATGACTGCCGCTGCGCGTTCACTTTGAGGCAGACCGGATTCAATTGGGGTTACGTTTTCACGCCCAGGTGTCAGCCAGCCAAAGCGGTTAATCAAATAGCGGAAGGTAAAGTAGTAAAGGAAGAACCACGGTATCCCCACCATGGGAACGTACATCCAGTTGGTTTTAGCTTCCCCTTGTAAGACGCCGAAGAGGAGGAAATCGATAAGCCCACCCGAAAAAGTTTGCCCAATAGTGATATGTAAAATATGAGCCATCATAAACGCCAGGCCATCGAAGAAGGCGTGAATGACATATAACACGGGAGCCACAAAGAGGAAGGAGAACTCGATAGGCTCAGTGATCCCCGTCAGGAAAGAGGTCAGGGCTGCCGACAACAGCAGGCCGGCGACAAGCTTTCTGTTCTCCGGCTTGGCAGTGTGGTACATCGCCAGGCATGCGCCAAGCAGGCCAAACATCATGGTAATGAATCGCCCGGACATAAAGCGCGAGGTGCCCGCATAGAACTGCTGCGTATTCGGATCGGCAAGTTGGGCAAAGAAAATCCGCTGCGTACCTTCAACCAACTGGCCGTTGACGATTTCGCTACCGCCAAGCGCCGTCGTCCAGAACGGCAAATAAAAGATATGGTGTAAACCCAGTGGGCCAAGCATACGCAGGATGAAGCCGTACAACAGTGTCCCCAGATAACCCGTCGCATCCACCAGACCACCCAGCCCAAAAATGAGTTTCTGGAAATGCGGCCAAACCACTGTCATGACAGCCCCCACGACAATCGCGGCAAGGGAGCTAATAATCGGTACAAAGCGCGAACCGCTGAAGAAACCAAGGAACTGAGGTAGTGAGACTTTATTGAAACGGCTATGCAGCGCGCAGGTGACAAGACCAATAACCACCCCACCAAACACGCCCGTTTCCAGCGTCTGAATACCCAGCGTCATCCCCTGGCCAACGGCACCCGGGTTCTCGTGCGCCAGTGTCCCGTTGAGGGTCAATAAGGCATTGATAGTGGCATTCATCACCAAAAATGCCAGCAATGCCGCCAGCCCGGCGGTACCTTTATCCGTTTTCGCCAGTCCTACAGCGACACCCACTGCGAACAACACCGAAAGATTGGCAAACACAATAGAACCGGCGCTGGTCATGATTGTGAAGATTGCCTGCAACCAGTCGACATCCAAAAACGGATAAGCCGTCAATGTGTTTGGATTCGACAGTGCGCCGCCAATCCCTAACAACAGTCCCGCGGCGGGCAATACCGCAATCGGCAGCATGAAGGATTTGCCGAAGCGCTGCGCTTTTTCAAACCATGCACCCGATGAGGCGCCGCTAAACATTTGCATCATTTTTTCATCTCCCCAATCAGTGATGAAAATTTTTACCATAATTATTTTTATAAATGAAAATTATCATCAAAAACCAGGAAGCCGATCATACTTTTTTTAAAATGACTGGCATCTCTCCCCTGCTTTCCGCCACACTATCAGCAGAGAAACGCATTAAGGATTTTGCATGTCAGAAAATGAAAACCTGCTGCTGAGATTGCGCCAGAGCGTTGACGGATATAGCCGAACACAACAGAAGCTGGGAGAGTTTGTGCTTAGCGATCCGGCAAAAGTTGTCTACCTGACGATTACCGAACTGGCGCGTGAAAGCGACACCAGCGAAGCTAGCGTCACACGGCTGTGCCGTACGCTGGGGTGTAAGGGCTATAACGAGTTCAAAATGGCGCTGGCACTCGATCTCCAGCAAGAACAGCCGGTAGAGCACAGCGGGGATGAAATTGACAATGTGGTCAATGAATCCGTGCAAGCACTGCAGGACACCGCAAAATTACTCGACAGAGCATTACTTGAAGCAGCCGCTCTTGCGCTGCATCAGGCGCAGTCGGTACAGATTTATGGCGTAGCGGCCAGCGCCATTCTGGGGGAGTATTTACATTACAAACTCCTGCGCTTGGGCAAACCCGCACAAATGTTCAGCGATATGCATCGCGCAGCCATGAACGCCACAACGCTAAGCAAAGACACGCTCGTGGTGGCGATTTCCAGCTCAGGCTCCACGCGCGATCTGCTGCATGTCGTTAAACTGGCGCGTAAGCAAGGCGCGCGCGTACTGGCGTTGAGTAATACGCCGCGCAGTCCGTTGGCTTCGCTGAGTGATATTCAACTGGTCGCAGCCAAACCAGAAGGTCCGTTGAGTGCTGGTGCGCTAAACGCCAAGGTGGGAGTGATGCTGTTGGTAGAACTGCTCACCACGTCACTGATTGCTCTGGATGAAAAGTACAGTGATGTGAGCCAGAAAACCGCCAGTGCGACCTTACCGCTACTGCTTTAGTTTAGCGGCATAAAAAAACCCGCCGCAGCGGGTTTTTACGTTAAGAGTTAAAGAACAGGATTACGCCTGACCTTTGATCTCTTTGCGACCGTTATACGGCGCTTGTTCACCCAGAGCTTCTTCGATACGAATCAGCTGGTTGTACTTAGCAACGCGATCAGAACGGCTCATAGAACCGGTTTTGATCTGGCCTGCAGCGGTACCAACAGCCAGGTCAGCGATGGTAGCGTCTTCAGTTTCGCCAGAACGGTGAGAGATGACAGCGGTGTAGCCAGCGTCTTTCGCCATTTTGATCGCAGCCAGAGTTTCGGTCAGAGAACCGATCTGGTTGAATTTGATCAGGATGGAGTTAACGATGCCTTTTTCGATGCCTTCTTTCAGGATCTTGGTGTTGGTTACGAACAGATCGTCACCAACCAGCTGGATTTTGTCGCCCAGAACTTTAGTCTGGTATGCGAAACCGTCCCAGTCAGACTCGTCCAGACCATCTTCGATGGACACGATCGGGTACTGTTTGGTCAGTTCTTCCAGGAAGTGGGTGAATTCTTCGGAGGTGAATGCTTTGTTGCCTTCGCCAGCCAGAACGTATTTACCGTCTTTGTAGAATTCAGAAGCTGCACAGTCCATCGCCAGGGTGATGTCTTTGCCCAGCTCGTAGCCAGCTGCTTTAACCGCTTCAGCGATTACAGCCAGAGCTTCAGCGTTGGAACCCAGGTTCGGCGCGTAGCCGCCTTCGTCACCCACTGCAGTGTTCATACCTTTAGCTTTCAGAACTTTAGCCAGGTTATGGAACACTTCAGAACCCATCCGTACGGCTTCTTTCAGGGTTTTAGCGCCAACCGGCTGAATCATGAACTCCTGGATGTCAACGTTGTTGTCAGCGTGCTCACCACCGTTGATGATGTTCATCATCGGAACCGGCATGGAGTATTTGCCCGGAGTACCGTTCAGTTCAGCGATGTGTGCATACAGCGGCAGGCCTTTAGCAGCAGCTGCTGCTTTGGCGTTCGCCAGGGACACAGCCAGGATGGCGTTTGCACCGAAGTTGGATTTGTTTTCAGTACCGTCCAGATCGATCATGATCTTGTCGATGCCAGCCTGATCTTTAGCATCTTTACCCAGCAGAGCCTGAGCAATTGGGCCGTTAACAGCTGCAACAGCTTTCAGTACGCCTTTACCCATGAAACGGGATTTGTCGCCGTCGCGCAGTTCCAGTGCTTCGCGGGAACCAGTAGAAGCACCTGACGGAGCTGCTGCCATACCAACGAAACCACCTTCCAGGTGTACTTCGGCTTCAACAGTCGGGTTACCACGGGAGTCGATGATTTCACGACCGATGATTTTAACGATTTTGGACATTAGATTTTCCTCAGTACAAGTTAAACTAAAACTCCAGACAAACAATGCACCCGGATGGGTGCATTGCCGTTCTAACTTTTTTACTTCTTACTTCGCCTGACGCTTCTGATGTTCACTGGCGGCTTTCACAAAGCCGGCAAACAGCGGGTGCCCATCACGTGGCGTGGAAGTAAATTCCGGGTGGAACTGACAGGCCACGAACCACGGATGATTCGGTACCTCAATGATCTCGACCAACTGATCATCACCGGAACGGCCTGCAATACGCAGACCCGCAGCTTCAATCTGTTTCAACAGCATATTGTTGACTTCGTAACGGTGGCGATGGCGTTCAACAATTGTCGGCGCGCCGTACAACTGACGAACCAGGCTATCGTCGCTCAACTGACACTGCTGGGCGCCAAGGCGCATTGTGCCGCCCAGATCGCTCTTCTCGGTACGGACTTCAACGTTGCCGTCTTCATCGCGCCATTCGGTAATCAGGGCCACCACCGGGTACTTACAGTCTGGCACAAATTCCGTGGAGTTGGCGTTATCCATACCCACTACGTTACGTGCAAACTCAATCAACGCAACCTGCATACCCAGGCAAATACCCAGATAAGGAACATTGTTTTCACGCGCAAAGCGCGCTGTCGCGATCTTACCTTCAACACCACGGTAGCCGAAGCCGCCAGGGATCAGGATTGCATCAAGACCTTTCAGGATCTCAACGCCGCGCGTTTCGACATCTTGCGAATCGATCAGCTTAATGTTGACGGTGACACGATTCTTCAGACCACCGTGCTTCAATGCTTCGATAACTGACTTATAGGCATCCGGCAGTTCAATATACTTGCCGACCATACCGATAGTCACTTCGCCTGCCGGATTCGCTTCTTCGTAGATAACCTGTTCCCATTCTGACAGATTAGCTTCCGGACAGTTCAAGCTGAATCGTTTACAAATATAATCGTCAAGGCCCTGGGATTTCAACAGGCCTGGAATTTTATAGATGGAATCGACATCTTTCATTGAAATAACGGCTTTTTCTGGCACGTTACAGAACAATGCAATTTTTGCACGTTCGTTGGCCGGAACCGCGCGATCGGAACGACAGATCAGAATGTCAGGCTGAATACCGATAGACAGCAACTCTTTTACCGAGTGCTGAGTCGGTTTAGTTTTGACTTCACCGGCAGCGGCCAGGTAAGGAACCAGAGTCAGGTGCATGAACAGCGCGTGTTCACGACCGATATCTACCGCTAATTGGCGAATCGCTTCCAGGAATGGCAGGGATTCGATATCACCGACCGTACCGCCGATTTCAACCAGAACGACATCATGACCTTCGCCACCGGCAAGGACACGCTCTTTAATCGCGTTGGTGATGTGCGGGATAACCTGTACGGTTGCACCCAGATAGTCGCCACGGCGCTCTTTGCGCAGGACATCGGAGTAAATTCGACCGGTAGTGAAGTTATTGCGGCGAGTCATTTTGGTACGAATGAAACGCTCATAGTGACCCAGGTCCAGGTCGGTTTCAGCGCCGTCTTCAGTAACGAACACTTCCCCGTGTTGGATTGGACTCATAGTACCTGGATCGACGTTGATATACGGATCCAGTTTCATCATGGTCACGTTGAGGCCACGAGCCTCAAGAATGGCTGCCAGGGAGGCTGCGGCAATGCCTTTACCCAGAGAGGATACGACCCCGCCGGTCACAAAAATATAGTTCGTTGTCATGCTGGACCTGAGAAGTTAGGGTGAAACGATGGAATTACCAAGACGGGAAAGTAGTATACCCGAACATGACGAGCGCCACAAACTTTCATTATTCCTCCTCTTCACCAGGCTCACATAAACATCGGGAGTGAGAAAATAGCCCCTTTGGGGTAAATGTTTTTGACGTAAATCAAGCGCTTGTTATTTAAAAAATCACACAAATCGCCCTTGACCGACGAAATCCCTTAGAGATCAATTTCCTGCCGTTTTACCTGTTGCCAGACTTCTTCCATAGTTTCCAGATCAACACCAGTCATTTCCAGACCCCGGGCCGCAACAATTCGCTCAACCTCACGAAAACGGCGCTCAAATTTCTCGTTCGCTTTTTGCAATGCGGTCTCTGCTTTAGTGCCTAAATGCCGAGCCATATTGACCGTCGCAAACAGCAGGTCGCCCATTTCCTCCTCCAGTTTAGCCTGGTCGACAACAGCCTGCTTCGCCTCAAACATGACTTCATCGATCTCTTCGTAAACCTTGTCGACAACCGGTCCTAATGTTTTCCAGTCGAAGCCAACATTAGAGCAGCGTTTCTGGATTTTTTGGGCGCGCATTAACGCCGGTAAACTACGGGGAATATCGTCGAGCGCGGAATGCTGCGCCTTCTGGGCGCGTTCTTCGCTTTTGATTTGCTCCCAGCGGGTCAATACCTCAGTGCTGTTACTGGCAGAAACATCAGCAAAAACATGTGGGTGGCGACGCTCAAGCTTATCGCTGATGGCGGCGCAAATATCATTGAAATCGAAACGTCCTTCTTCCTGCGCCATCTGGGCGTAAAACACCACCTGGAACAGCAAGTCACCCAGCTCTCCACGCAGGTCGTCGAAGTCTTCCCGCGCAATTGCGTCCAGCACTTCATAGGTTTCTTCGAGGGTGTAAGGGGCAATAGTGGCGAATGTCTGCTCTTTGTCCCAGGGACAACCGTTTTCCGGGTCGCGCAGGCGCTGCATAATACCGAGCAGTCGGTCGATTTGGTTCATTGGAATATCCTGAAATTTCAATACGCGAAGCCCGATAAGATGACAGCCGATATCCGGCAACATGGCAATGCCTGATGGCAACGCTAACGCGCCTCACCAGGCATGCAAACTTATCTGGCCTATTAAATAATTAATTACCGTGCAGACGACGTGCGTCGATCACATCCGGCACCTGGTTCAACTTGCCGAGCACGCGTCCGAGCACCTGCAAGTTATAGATTTCGATGGTCATATCGATGGTAGCCAGCTGCTGTTTGGTATCACTCCGGCTGGCAACCCCCAGCACGTTCACCTTCTCGTTGGCAAGAATCGTGGTGATATCACGTAATAAGCCGCTGCGATCGTTAGCCTGGACGCGAACCACCAGCGAATATCCTGCCGAGTAGCTTTCACCCCAAACCGCATCAACAATACGTTCCGGCGCATGGGAGCGCAGCTCGGTCAACTGTTCGCAATCCGCCCGGTGCACGGAAATACCGCGGCCCTGAGTGATAAACCCGACAATTTCATCGCCTGGAATCGGCTGGCAGCAGCGCGCGATGTGGTGCATCAGGTTACCCACCCCTTCCACCACCACGCGACCGTCGTCTTTACGGCGACTCTGCGGCGCCTGCGTTTTCTGCTGAAGCTGTTTCAGCGCGGCGGCATCCTGTTCGGCTGCGCTTGGCTTATTAAACTGCGCCTGCAGGAAGTTCACCATCTGGTTGAGGCGAATGTCCCCCCCACCAATCGCCGCCAGCAGCTCATCCAGCTCATTGAAGCTGTAGCGCGGCAGCAGGTGCTTTTCCGCTTCTTTCAGGCTAATGCCTAAATGCGCCAGCTCATCGTCGAGGATCTGGCGGCCAGCAAGGATGTTTTTGTCGCGGTCCTGTTTACGGAACCAGGCGTGGATCTTCGAACGCCCCCGACTGGTGGTGACATAGCCGAGGTTAGGGTTCAACCAGTCGCGGCTTGGGTTGGGCTGTTTCTGGGTGATAATTTCAATTTGATCGCCCATCTGCAGCTGGTAGGTAAACGGTACGATGCGCCCGCCAATTTTCGCGCCAATGCAACGATGCCCCACATCACTGTGAATATGATAAGCAAAATCGAGCGGTGTGGAGCCCGCAGGTAAGTCCACAACGTCGCCTTTTGGCGTAAAGACGTACACTCGGTCATCAAAGACCTGGCTACGGACTTCATCCAGCATTTCGCCAGAGTCCGCCATCTCTTCCTGCCAGGCGATCAGCTTACGCAGCCATGCAATACGATCTTCATGACCAGAACGCGCCACGCCGGAAGCAGTGCCCTCTTTGTACTTCCAGTGTGCCGCAACGCCCAGTTCGGCATCTTCGTGCATCTGTTTCGTACGGATCTGAATTTCAATGGTTTTCCCACCCGGTCCCAGCACAACAGTATGAATTGACTGATAGCCGTTGGGTTTCGGGTTAGCAACATAGTCATCGAACTCATCCGGCAGATGGCGATAGTGAGTATGCACTATCCCGAGCGCGGCATAGCAGTCCTGTAAACGCTCCGCCACGATACGCACCGCGCGCACGTCGAAAAGTTCATCGAAGGCCAGCTGCTTTTTCTGCATTTTGCGCCAGATGCTGTAGATGTGTTTCGGACGTCCGTACACTTCGGCTTTGACGCCTTCCGTTTTCATTTCTGAGCGCAAATGACCGACGAACTCATCAATGTAATGCTCGCGATCGATGCGACGTTCGTGCAGCAACTTGGCAATACGTTTGTATTCAGCCGGGTGCAGGTAACGGAAGCAGTAATCTTCCAGTTCCCATTTTAATTGCCCGATACCCAAACGGTTGGCAAGCGGCGCATAGATATTGGTGCACTCTTTTGCCGCCAGAACGCGTTCATCTTCCGGTGCGTCCTTCACTTCACGCAGATGTGCAATTCGTTCGGCCAGCTTGATGACCACACAGCGGAAATCGTCCACCATAGCCAGCAGCATGCGGCGAACGTTATCGACCTGTTCGGATGAGACTGAATCGGTATGAGTGGCCTTAAGCTGGCGTATTGCCGCCATATCCCGCACGCCGTGGATAAGATGAACAATGGATTTGCCCACGCTCTCGCGCAGGATGTCTTCACTGACCACGTTGGCATCTGCCAGAGGGAACAGCATTGCTGCGCGCAGCGTGTCGATATCCATGCTCAACATGGAGAGTATTTCAACCATCTCCACGCCACGCCATAACAGCAGATCCGCATCCGGATGCCCCTGTGTCTGCTGCTGGCAGTACGCCCAGGTTTCGGCTAAGCGTTCACACGACTGCTGGCTGGAGATCCCCAGACTCGCGATCCATTTCTTTGGATCAAACTCACCAGCTTTATTTATATGTGCACTTCTTACCGCAACCATTGTCCTCTCCTTAAGGGGCCTGGCCTGTCGAAGTCGACAAGCCATACCCATTGTCTTTCACGCTGCATTACCACCCGAAATCCAATGGGTACAAAATTTATTACATACGCTCAAACAGGACCATTGATTCCAGGTGTCCAGTGTGCGGGAACATATCAAGCATCGCCAGTCGCCGTATGGCATATCCCGCGTTGAGCAAAGCGTCGCTGTCACGAGCCAGCGTTGCCGGGTTACAGGATACATAAACAACGCGTATAGGTTCTAATTTTATAATATGTTGCATCACACCTGCAGCCCCCGCACGCGCAGGATCGAGCAATACTTTGTCGAATCCGTTTTTCGCCCACGGCTGCCGGGTAACATCTTCCTCAAGGTTTTCATGAAAGAATGTCACATTGTGTAATCCGTTATTCAGCGCGTTTTCCCGGCCTTTTTCCACCAGCGCCGGTACCCCTTCCACCCCCACCACGTTTGCAGCCCGGGTTGCCAACGGCAGGGTAAAATTACCCATTCCACAGAACAGATCGAGTACGCGATCTTCAGGTTGCACATCAAGCCATTCGAGCGCACGGGCCACCATTTGTTGGTTTACCCCTTCATTGACCTGAATAAAATCACGCGGGCTGAAGGTTAACCGTAGTCCATTTGAGTCATACCAGGGCGACTCTTCTGATATTGATTCCAGTATCTCGCTTTGCGGGGCCAGAAACAAAGACAGCCCCTGAGAATGCGAAAAGCATTCCAGTTTTTCTTTATCCTGAACACTTAATGGCGCCGTGTGGCGCAAAATCATCAGGGTTCCGCTCCCCGCCTGCACCAGCTCGACATGACCAAGATGGCGTAACCCTTGCAGACTTTCCAGACACGCCCGGATGTGGGGCAAGAGCGCTTCAAGCTGGGGCACCAAAATAGGGCATTGTTTGACATCGATAATGTCGCTGGATGCGGATTTGCGAAACCCCATCTGCAATTTTTGTTCTTTTGGCCGATAGTTCAGGCTCAACCTGACGCGACGACGATAGCCCCACGGGGTATCAGCTATAACATCCGACACTTCACATTTCATTAAACGCGACAACGCCGCGCTTTTGCTACGCTGCTGCAACGAGATGCTGGCATGCTGCTGCTGGCAGCCGCCGCACACGCCAAAATGCGGGCAACGTGGCACTTCACGCTGCGGACTGTCGTTTAAACGTCGTTTTACTTGCGCGCGGGCGAACTGTTTTTTATCTTCGGTAATCACCACCTCGGCGCTTTCCTGAGGTAGCAATTCCGGTATAAACAACGCCTTTCCGTTATGGCGAGCAACGCCCTGGCCGAAAGGATCAAGGTCATTGACGGTAACGGTTATGATCTGACGCGTCGTCACGCGTCGTTTTGCAGAGTAGAATTGCGCCATCGACGAGATATATCTCTATTTAACAGTGTGACCCTAATTGTCCCATAACGGAACTCCATGACCAACTACAGCCTGCGCGCACGCATGATGATTCTGATCCTGGCCCCGACCGTCCTGATTGGTTTGCTGCTCAGTATCTTTTTTGTTGTGCATCGCTATAACGACTTGCAGCGTCAACTGGAAGATGCTGGCGCCAGCATCATTGAGCCACTCGCGGTCTCCAGCGAATATGGCATGAATCTGCAAAACAGAGAATCCATCGGCCAACTTATCAGCGTGCTGCATCGTCGCCATTCCGATATCGTGCGGGCAATTTCTGTCTATGACGAGAATAACCGGCTGTTTGTCACATCCAATTTTCATCTCGATCCGTCTGAAATGCAGCTGGCAACCGGTTCACCATTTCCCCGAAAGCTGAGCGTCACCCGGCTCGGGGATATCATGATCCTGCGAACGCCAATTATATCGGAAAGCTATTCGCCGGATGAATCTGCCGTCAGCGACGCCAAAAATACGGAAAATATGCTGGGGTATGTGGCGCTTGAGCTGGACCTCAAGTCAGTAAGATTGCAGCAGTATAAAGAGATCTTTATCTCCAGCGTAATGATGCTGTTTTGTATCGGTATTGCGTTAATTTTTGGCTGGCGTCTGATGCGCGACGTGACTGGCCCGATTCGCAATATGGTGAATACCGTTGACCGAATACGTAGAGGCCAACTCGACAGCCGCGTCGAAGGTTTCATGTTGGGCGAGCTGGATATGCTCAAAAATGGCATCAATTCGATGGCGATGTCACTTGCGGCCTACCATGAAGAGATGCAGCACAACATCGACCAGGCCACCTCTGACCTGCGCGAAACGTTGGAGCAGATGGAAATCCAGAACGTCGAACTGGATCTGGCGAAGAAACGCGCCCAGGAAGCGGCGCGTATTAAGTCTGAGTTTCTGGCTAACATGTCGCATGAGCTGCGTACGCCGCTGAATGGCGTGATTGGCTTCACCCGCCTGACGCTTAAAACCGAGCTCAACACGACGCAGCGCGATCACCTGAATACGATTGAACGCTCGGCCAACAATCTGTTGGCCATCATCAATGACGTGCTCGACTTCTCCAAACTTGAGGCGGGCAAACTGATTCTGGAAAGCATCCCATTCCCGCTACGTAGCACGCTGGATGACGTCGTCACGCTGTTAGCGCACTCATCCCATGATAAAGGGCTTGAGCTGACGCTAAATATTAAGAATGACGTGCCGGACAACGTCATCGGGGACCCGCTGCGCTTACAGCAGGTAATCACTAATCTGGTTGGCAATGCCATCAAATTTACCGAAGGCGGCAATATCGACATTCTGGTCGAGAAACGCGCCCTCAGTAACACGAAAGTGCAAATTGAAGTGCAAATCCGCGATACCGGAATTGGCATCCCTGAGCGCGATCAGTCACGCCTGTTCCAGGCCTTCCGCCAGGCCGATGCCAGCATTTCCCGCCGCCACGGCGGGACAGGACTGGGCCTGGTCATTACGCAAAAGCTGGTCAATGAAATGGGCGGGGATATCTCCTTCCACAGCCAGCCGAACCGGGGCTCCACTTTCTGGTTCCATATCAGCCTCGATCTCAACCCTAACGTTCTCGTGGATCGCTCAACCACGCACTGTCTGGCCGGAAAGCGGCTGGCCTACGTTGAACCTAACGCCACAGCCGCGCAATGCACGTTAGATATCTTGAGTGAAACGCCGCTAGAGGTGATTTACAGCCCTTCATTCTCCGGGCTGCCGAAGGATCATTACGATATTCTGCTGCTTGGCATACCGGTCACTTTACGCGAACCGCTCACTATGCAGCATGAGCGGCTGGCAAGCGCAGCGGCGATGACCGACTTTTTGTTACTGGCTCTGCCTTGCCATGCGCAGATCAACGCTGAGAAATTAAAGCAGGGCGGCGCGGCGGCGTGCCTGTTGAAACCTCTTACCTCAACCCGCTTACTGCCAGCGTTGACAGAGTATTGTCAACTGAACCACAGCGCGGCTCCGCTACTGTTAGACGAGAGCAAAATTGCGATGACCGTCATGGCGGTGGACGACAACCCGGCGAACCTCAAGCTGATTGGCGCACTGCTGGAAGATAAAGTGCAGCACGTCGTGCTCTGCGACAGCGGACATCAGGCAGTGGATCGCGCCAAACAGATGCAGTTTGATCTCATCCTGATGGATATTCAGATGCCAGACATGGACGGTATTCGCGCCTGCGAACTGATCCACCAGCTTCCTCATCAACAACAGACGCCGGTCATTGCGGTCACCGCGCATGCCATGGCCGGGCAAAAAGAGAAGCTGCTCAGCGCCGGTATGAACGATTACCTGGCGAAGCCTATCGAAGAAGATAAGCTGCATAATCTGCTGTTACGCTACAAACCCGGCGCGAGCTCATCGCTGAGGGCGCTCGCTGTTGAACCGGTCGTCAATCCGAATACCACACTCGACTGGCAACTGGCGTTAAGGCAAGCCGCCGGTAAAAACGATCTGGCGCGGGATATGCTGCAAATGCTGCTCGATTTTCTGCCCGAAGTGCGTAACAAAATTGAAGAACAGCTGGTAGGTGAAAACCCTGAAGGACTGGTGGATATGATCCATAAACTGCATGGCAGTTGCGGTTATAGCGGCGTTCCCCGCATGAAAAACCTGTGTCAGCTGATTGAGCAGCAATTACGTAGCGGGAGCAAAGAAGAAGACCTGGAGCCTGAGTTTTTAGAGCTTCTGGATGAAATGGATAACGTTGCGCGCGAAGCGAAGAAGTTGTTAGGGTAAAGATCTGATTGCCGGATGACGACGCTCACGCGTCTTATCCGGCAATCATGCCACATCATTCAACGTAATTGCTGACCCGCTTTCAGGGTCGCGGCCACGTTTCGCGCCGTCATTCGCACGTTCTCACTCGCGTTCTTCAGCGCCTCATCTAGTGTGCAAACGGTATAGATAACGCTAAAAACCGCATCCAGCCCATGCTCATGTACAACACCGACATCAGCTGTCAGGCTGCCAGCAATGCCGATAACCGGTTTGTTGTAACGCTTTGCCACCTTCGCCACGCCAACCGGAACCTTACCGTGAATGGTCTGGCTGTCGATACGTCCTTCACCCGTGACCACTAAATCCGCATCCGCAACGCAGTCGTCGAGGTGTAACGCATCCGTCACGACCTCAATACCGCAGCGTAACTGCGCACCGCAAAACGCATACAGTGCCGCCCCCATACCACCAGCCGCGCCACCACCCGCCAGTTCCAGCACGTTGACGTCCAGATCGCGGGCAATGAGTTGCGCATAATGCGTGAGCGCCCGATCAAGACGAAGAATCATCTCCGGCGTCGCCCCCTTTTGCGGACCGAAGACCGCAGAGGCCCCCTCTTCACCGGTCAACGGATTAGTCACATCGCAGGCCACTTCAATACGGCACGCGGCAAGACGCGGGTCTAGCTGAGAAATATCAATCCGGGCGAGTGATTCAAGGCCAGTCCCGCCATGAGCAATATCGTTATTTTGCGCATCCAGTAATTTTGCTCCCAGCGCTTGCACCATCCCGGCACCGCCATCATTGGTGGCGCTGCCGCCAATGCCGATAATGATATGTTCAACGCCCGCATCCAGCGCATGACGGATTAGCTCCCCGGTTCCCCAGGAGGTCGTTTTCAGCGGATCGCGTAAACCTGCGGGAACCTGCTCCAGTCCGCTGGCGGCCGCCATTTCGATAAACGCCGAACGCTCATCCCCGGATAAACCATAAAATGCCTGAATCGTTTTACCCAGAGGGCCGGTAACATCAACATGCACAAGGTGGCCTTGCGTTGCGGCAACCATCGCTTCGACCGTGCCCTCACCGCCATCCGCGACCGGGATCTTCACGTAATTCGCCTCAGGCCAGATCTCACGAAATCCCAGCTCAATAGCCGTTGCCACTTCAAGCGCACTCAAACTTTCCTTATAGGAATCCGGTGCGATTACTATTTTCATAAAGCATCCTTACGCATGTTGACTGTGTTAAGCATACACCAGGAGAAAAACCGCCCCTTTGTGGGAGCGGTCCCAGTTCGCTTAGCGTACCATGCACGGACGCTTATTATCAAACGTCCAGTTCGGGATCAGATACTGCATTCCCATGGCATCATCGCGCGCTCCAAGTCCATGTTGCTGATACAGCTCGTGAGCTTTCATAACCTGATCCATATCCAGCTCCACGCCCAGACCCGGCTTCGCCGGTACCTGCACCATGCCGCCTTTGATTTCAAACGGCTCTTTGGTCAGGCGTTGATTGCCTTCCTGCCAGATCCAGTGGGTATCGATAGCGGTAATTTTGCCCGGCGCCGCCGCCGCTACATGAGTAAACATCGCCAGCGAAATATCAAAGTGGTTGTTAGAGTGCGAGCCCCAGGTCAGCCCAAACTCATGACACATCTGCGCAACGCGGACAGAACCCTGCATAGTCCAGAAGTGCGGATCCGCCAGCGGGATATCCACGGACTGCAACGACAGCGTATGTCCCATCTGACGCCAGTCGGTGGCGATCATATTAGTGGCGGTCGGCAGACCGGTAGCACGACGGAATTCCGCCATGACTTCACGGCCTGAGAACCCCTGCTCGGCACCGCACGGATCTTCCGCATAAGCCAGTGATCCTTTCAGGTATTTACCAATTTTAATCGCTTCATTCAGCGACCACGCACCATTGGGATCGAGCGTGACGCGTGCCTGTGGAAAGCGTTTCGCCAGCGCCACAATAGATTCCGCTTCTTCTTCCCCGGCCAACACCCCGCCTTTCAGTTTGAAATCGTTGAAACCATATTTCTCATATGCGGCTTCCGCCAGGCGCACCACTGCATCCGGGGTCATCGCCTCTTCATGACGCAGGCGATACCAGTCGCACTTCTCATCCGGCTGGCTCTGATACGGCAGCGGCGTCGCGTTACGGTTACCGACGAAGAACAGGTAACCCAGCATTTCAACTTCGCTACGCTGCTGACCGTCGCCCAGCAGAGATGCGACGTTAACGCCCAGATGCTGACCCAGCAGATCCAACATGGCCGCTTCGATCCCGGTAACCACATGAATAGTGGTACGTAAATCGAAGGTCTGCAAACCACGGCCACCGGCATCACGATCGGCAAAGGTATTGCGGACCGCATTCAGTACGTTTTTGTATTCACCTAACGTTTTGCCCACCACCAGCGGAATGGCATCTTCCAGGGTCTGACGAATTTTTTCGCCGCCGGGAATCTCACCCACGCCGGTATGACCGGAGTTATCTTTGATAATCACAATATTACGCGTGAAGAACGGGGCATGTGCGCCGCTCAGATTCATCAGCATGCTGTCATGGCCCGCAACCGGGATCACCTGCATCGCGGTTACGACTGGGGTAGTAAATTGTGCGCTCATAATTAAGTCCTTATTCAAAATTAGTGGCGGCCGAAAACGGGACGTTTACGGTCAAAAGTCCATCCAGGGATCAGATACTGCATCGGGCCTGCGTCATTACGCGCGCCGCCGGGCAGCGCTTTATAGGCTTCATGCGCTTTCTGTACCTGATCCCAGTCCAGTTCCACGCCCAGGCCGGGCGCGTCGGGTACCGCAATTTTTCCGTGTTTAATCTCCAGCGGATTTTTGGTCAGGCGGCAATCGCCCTCCTGCCAGATCCAGTGGGTGTCGATCGCCGTTGGGTTGCCCGGCGCAGCGGCACCGACGTGGGTGAACATCGCCAGGGAAATATCAAAATGATTGTTAGAGTGGCAGCCCCAGGTCAGTCCCCAGTCATCGCATAGCTGTGCCACGCGTACCGCGCCGGAAAGGGTCCAGAAGTGCGGATCGGCCAGTGGAATATCTACCGAGTTGAGCATCACCGCATGGCCCATCTCACGCCAGTTGGTGGCTATCATATTCGTTGCTACCGGCAGACCGGTTGCACGGCGGAACTCGGCCATCACTTCGCGGCCAGAAAAGCCCTGTTCTGCGCCGCACGGATCTTCGGCGTAAGTCAGAACATCGTTCAGCCCTTTACACAAGGAGATAGCTTCATCCAGTAGCCAGGCACCGTTAGGGTCGACCGTAATACGCGCATCCGGGAAACATTGTTTCAACGCGCGAGCGGTGTCGATTTCCTGCTCGCCAGGCAGCACACCGCCTTTGAGTTTGAAATCTTTAAAGCCGTAGCGATCCTGCGAAGCCTGAGCCAGACGCACCACCGCCTCACTGTTCATCGCCTGCTGGTGACGCAGGTGATACCACTCATGGTTACCCGGCGTGCTGTCCAGATACGGCAGATCGGTTTTGCTGCGATCTCCCACGTAGAACAGATAGCCGAGCACGGTGACCGCATCGCGCTGCTTGCCTGGCCCTAACAGTTCGCAGACCGGCACGTTCAGCGCCTTGCCCAGCAGGTCGAGCAGTGCGGCTTCCAGCGCGGCCACCGCATTAACCCGCAGTTCAAAGGTCCAGGCACCTTTACCAAAGGTGTCAAAATCAGCGGCCTGGTTGCCTTTATGCACCTGCTGAACCACTTTATTCAGGCGCGCGACTTCCTGGCCCAACACTTGTGGAATCGCGTCCACCAGCGTCTGATAAATCACTTCGCCGCCCGGTGCTTCACCGACGCCGGTATTTCCGGCGTTATCGGTGAGCACGACGATATTGCGGGTAAAGTATGCGTTATGCGCCCCGCCAATATTGAGCAGCATGCTGTCATGACCGGCCACCGGGATGACCTTCATATCGGTAATAATGGGACTCGATTGTGTTGTCATCATCATTGCCCTGCGACAGGTTTCAGTTCGATACGTTTAATATCACCCACCAGCACCAGATAGCTCACTACAGCAATCAGCGCATGCACCCCGACGTAAATCAACGCACCGTTAAACGAGCCAGTGGTACCTACGATGTAGCCGATAGCAATTGGCGTAACGATACCGGAGATGTTGCCAAACATATTGAACAGACCGCCGCTCAAACCGCTGATCTCTTTTGGCGCAGTATCGGCCATCACCGCCCATCCCAACGCACCGATGCCTTTGCCGAAGAAGGCCAGCGCCATAAAGCCGATGATCATCCACTCCACGTTGACGTAGTTACAGAACACCATCACCATCGACAACAGCATACCCAGTACGATTGGCGTTTTACGGGCGATATTCAGCGAACCGGTACGGCGCATCAGCCAGTCGGAAATAATGCCGCCGAGCACGCCGCCTGCGAATCCGCAAATGGCCGGGACCGAGGCAACAAAACCGGCTTTCAAAATCGACATACCGCGTGCCTGTACCAGATAAACCGGGAACCAGGTGATAAAGAAGTAGGTCAGCGCATTTATGCAGTATTGGCCGATATAAATACCGATCATCATTCGTGAGCCCAGCAGTTGCTTGATCTGCCCCCACTTCACGCTGAACGGCACTTTGGCTTTGGCTGCCGCCTGATCCATATTGATCAGCGCTCCGCCTTCGGCAATGTAGTCCAGCTCTTTTTGGTTTACGCCCGGATGCTGGTTCGGTTCATGAATCACCTTCAGCCAGATAAAACTGATAACAATCCCGAGACCGCCCATAAAGAAGAACACATGCGACCAACCCACTTCGTGGGTCAACCAGCCCATGATTGGCGCGAAGATTACGGTGGCAAAGTACTGCGCCGAGTTAAAAATAGCGACCGCCGTGCCCCTTTCCTGCGCCGGGAACCACGCCGCCACAATACGACTGTTGCCAGGGAAGGATGGCGCTTCGGCTAACCCCACGAGGAAGCGCAGGGTAAACAGCGCAACGATAATGCCGAAGCCGCTGAAGATATCGACGAAGCCCTGCAGCAGGGTAAACATGGACCAGATAAAAATGGACCAGAAGTAAACACGTTTTGAACCGAAGCGGTCGAGCAGCCAGCCGCCGGGGATCTGACCGATAACATAGGCCCATGAAAAAGCGGAGAATACATACCCCATCCCTACCGCATCCAGACCAATATCTTTGGCCATCTCCGAGCCGGCGATGGATAAGGTGGCGCGATCGCCGTAGTTGAAGGATGTGACGATAAACAGCATCACCACTATCCAGTAGCGAGCGTTAGTGCGTTTTTCCGCGCTGCTCGCCGCCTGACTTAATGAACTCATTGTTGCACTCCTGAATCTTGGCTTTCGCCAGTTCATTCTGTACAGCACCTGTAGGGTGATCAGAATGAGAGGTTAGTGTGTGGCAGTTTTGGTACAGCTCAGGGCCGTTTTATTCTGACTCGCTGCCTTTTCGGGAACTGACGGGAAAAGTATATGAAGGAGTGCCTCTTACCCTCACCGTGCAAAAACACAACATTGCGGGAGGTGAATGAGGTTGTTTATGGCATAAGCCTAAGGGAATGGAAGATGCTTCACGAAATTGGCGTTTGGTGGGTGATTTGTTGCCGGGTAGCAATGCCTTACCCGGCCTACGATCCAAAAGAGAGTAACAGGCCCGTGCAAGCAAAGTGCTGCCGGGCGAAAGGTTATTTAAGCAAGGTTCCCCAGTTTTCTACCCAGGGATTGGATTCGCTTCCGGTTCAGGATGCTCGCTGGCGTCAATCAGCAGCATTTCCCCTACACGTTGGGCGCTTTGTTCCTGCAACAGTGCATCGAACTGCTTGCCGCCATTGCAGAAATTAACATAGCTACTGTCACCCAGCGCAATTACCCCGTAATGCAGATTTGGCTGGAAACCGAGATTATCTTTGATCCCCTGAAACAGCGGCACGATGCTATCCGGCAGATCGCCCTGTCCGGTCGTTGAGGTCACCACCAGCACATATTTTTCCTGATATGCCTGCCAGTCGCTGAGCTCGGGATCTTCGAACACCGTGGCTTTATGACCCTGCGCCGTCAAAATAGCTTCGGCCTCTTCGGCAACCAGCAACGCGTTTCCGTACATCGTGCCGACAAAAATTCCAATTTCCGCCATAACCGTAATCTCCTGGGACTTAAGAATCTATCTGCTCATCCTGACCTGACAGCCCGCTGAACTCAACCCTTTCATTCTCAGGGAGAAGTCCACGCCAGCCAAACTGTGATAGCGCCTGCATCCAGACATCATCCAGCCCGGCGCGAATAACCAGCGGTTCGCCGGTAAAAGGATGAGTCAGCGCAAGCTGGCTGGCATGAAGCATCAAACGCTGACAGCCAAAGTGCTCAGCGGCGCTGCGGTTTTGCCGCAAATCACCGTGCTTACTGTCGCCGATAATTGGATGGCGTAAGTGCGCCAGATGGCGTCTGAGCTGGTGTTTTCGACCGGTTTTAGGATCCAGTTCCACCAATCCGTAACGGGTCGTCGGATAACGTCCGGTCGCTACCGGCATCTCAACCGTCGCCAAACCGCGATAATGGGTGACGGCAGGCTGCGGGCCTTTATCATCACGGGCAAATTTATCGGCGATCTTATCCAGTTCTTCGACCAGCGGGTAATCCAGCACGGCATCATCCATCAGCCAACCACGCACAATCGCATGATAGCGTTTCTGAATTTGATGATGTTCAAATTGCTGGGACAGCAACCGCCCGGCTTCGCTGGACAGCCCCATCAGCAGTACTCCAGAAGTCGGTCTGTCGAGTCGGTGGGCGGTAAAAACGTGCTGACCAATCTGGTCGCGTACCGTTTGCATCACCACCACTTTCTCATCCCGGTCGAGCCAACTGCGGTGAACCAACCAGCCCGAAGGTTTATTAACTGCGACCAGCCATTCGTCCTGATACAGAATCTCCAGCATCAGGCGTTATCACTTGTAAACAGTGCATCCAATTCCTGCAATGCCGTCAGCAGAATTTCGCGTTGCGGGTGATCGGCTGCCAACGCCATTTCGTAATACGGTGCGACGGCAAAAGCCTGCGGAAGCGGCTGAGCGTTATCAATCAGCGTATGCATGCGGGGAATCAATACCCATTGCAGCCACTCAACCGGCTCCATGGTATCCATACAAAAAGGCTGCGTGCTGGTAAACAGATGCTCTGCAGGCTCATCCAACCGCCAGTGATTATGTTCACGCAGTAGTGCTTCAAGCGCGTGTAACTGCTGGCGCACACGGTCATGAGTCGTCATGAAATTAACCTCAATGATGAAAAATCTGGCGCGAAGAATAGCACTAGTGAAGGGAAATAAAAAAAGGGAGCACTGTAAAAACAGTGCTCCCGGTTCGTTTCGCAGCGTTCCAGCTACTTTTAGTGCTCCCTGCTCATCCGTGACAACTTTTCCTGTGGTCTTGCGACCTTGTTCATCCTGAACTAGTGCATCCTGCTCACATCACCCCGATGTGAAAACTTCATCCTGAAGTGTCCTGGCCATCCTGACCCGCCGAACATCCTGACCGGCTCTCATTCTCCATCCTGGAGGTGTCCCTTAACGCATCCAGCGCTTTCCGCTTTGCTTCATCCTGAAGCCTGTCCTTGTTGCACCGTCCTAGTGTGTCCTGCCGAAGAGCCATCATCCTGATGTTCTCTTCGTTGTGCGACTCCTTGTCGACAGATATAGAATCGCCTGTTTCGCCTTGTCTTACAAGATGCTTACAGACACTCCCTTAAGATTATTTTCGTATGAAAGTTAACAATAAAACATTAACTTTATGAATAATAAGGAATAATTATTTTATCCGTTCATTAAGTCTTTACTTATTACCTGGCAATGTCCTACAGGGTTTGTAAGAGATCTCTCACAATGTTCAGGGCAATCTGGATTACAGAACTGGCTTAAGCTGAGTGAGAAATTCCGCAAGTGAGTCCGCCAGCACCGTTCGTTTACGGGTTCCCAGCGTTTCTTTGCACACTTCACCGGAGAGATTGCACACCGAAATGACGTCAAGCTCATTGTCCTGGGTGGCAATAAAAAGCGTAGGCGACAGCTTGAGGCGCTTTTGCGTAACCAGGTGACCAATCAGGTTTTCCTGAACGCGCCTGAAGTCGTCTTCGCTCCAGGTTTGCAGCAGCGTTAGTTTTTCATCCGCAAACTGCGCGTGCATGTCCCCAGCAAACTGGGTGGTGTAAAAAGCGTGAACGGCTGGTTGTATCACGATATCAAAGGCGCGTTCAACCGCATTGAGGTTTTTTTCGCCGACAAAAGGCTGAGGTTGCCAGAATACCGCATCGTCTGTGGAAGAAATGATGCACGGAGAAGGTACGCCATACAGCTCTTCGCTGAGGGGCCAGCTGTTGTTTTTTTCGTACCATGCGTCGCAATAACGTGTCGTAAAGGCTGTCAACGCCTGCGCTGTCAATTCGTCCACTGATTTCTCTCTTCACAAAAGCCAGGATACACTTGTCGCATAGTGTATCTGGTTTATGACGGTGAAACATGTCCTCTTATGAAAATCATCAGGCGCTTGACGGCCTGACTCTTGGTAAATCAACAGATTACCGTGACAATTACGATGCCAGCCTGCTGCAGGGCGTTCCACGCAGCCTGAACCGCGACCCGCTGGATTTACAGGCCGATAATCTGCCTTTTCACGGTGCCGATATCTGGACGCTATATGAACTGTCTTGGCTGAATGCCAACGGTTTACCGCAGGTAGCGGTCGGTCATGTAGAACTGGATTACACCAGCGTAAATCTGATCGAATCGAAAAGCTTTAAGCTTTACCTGAACAGTTTTAACCAGACGCGTTTTGATTCCTGGGATGCGGTACGCCAGACGCTGGAAAACGATCTGCGCGCTTGTGCTCAGGGTGATGTCAGCGTAGCGCTGTACCGTCTTGACGAACTGGAAGGACAACCGATAGCCCACTTTAACGGCACCTGTATCGACAATCAGGATATCGTCATCGATAACTACCAGTTCAGCACAGAGTATCTGGAAAATGCCGTTGGCGGTGAAAAAGCGGTGGAAGAGACGCTGGTCAGCCATCTGCTGAAGTCTAACTGCTTGATCACCCACCAGCCGGACTGGGGCTCCATACAGATTCAGTATCGCGGACGAAAAATCGATCGCGAGAAGCTGCTGCGTTATCTGGTCTCCTTCCGTCACCATAATGAGTTTCACGAGCAGTGCGTGGAACGCATTTTCAATGACATTCTGCGCTTCTGCCAGCCGGAGAAACTGAGCGTTTACGCACGCTACACGCGACGTGGCGGCCTGGACATTAACCCATGGCGCACCAACACCGATTTCACCCCTGCAACGGGGCGCCTGGTACGTCAGTAATCTTTTTTCTCAATTTTGCGTGCCGGATTCCGCGCGCAAGGTTGTGAAAGGTCATAAGCCAGGGCTATTGTAATCAACAGGGAATGACGTGTTGCGTCCCATAAGGAGTTTACTTGATTACACATATTAGCCCGCTTGGCTCAATGGACATGTTGTCGCAGCTGGAAGTCGATATGCTTAAACGCACGGCCAGCAGCGACCTGTATCAACTGTTTCGTAACTGTTCGCTTGCCGTTCTGAACTCCGGCAGTTTGACCGACAACAGCAAAGAGCTGCTGTCACGCTTTGAAAGTTTCGACATTAACGTGCTGCGCCGCGAACGGGGCGTAAAGCTGGAACTGATCAACCCGCCTGAAGATGCGTTTGTTGATGGACGCATTATTCGCGCACTGCAGGCCAACCTGTTTGCTGTGCTGCGCGACATTCTGTTCGTCAATGGCCAGATCCATAACGCCGGTCGCTTTCAGCATCTGGATCTTGAAAGCTCGGTGCATATTACCAACCTGGTATTCTCGATCCTGCGCAATGCCCGGGCGCTACACGTGGGTGAAGCGCCGAACATGGTCGTCTGCTGGGGGGGTCACTCAATCAACGAAAATGAGTACCTGTACGCCCGTCGCGTTGGTACCCAATTGGGCCTGCGCGAACTGAACATCTGTACCGGCTGTGGTCCGGGGGCGATGGAAGCGCCAATGAAAGGCGCTGCGGTCGGTCACGCCCAGCAACGATACAAAGACAGCCGCTTTATCGGTATGACCGAACCGTCAATCATTGCCGCTGAGCCGCCTAACCCGCTGGTTAACGAACTGATAATCATGCCGGACATTGAAAAACGTCTGGAAGCGTTCGTGCGTATCGCCCACGGTATAATCATCTTCCCAGGCGGCGTAGGGACAGCAGAAGAGCTGCTGTATCTGCTGGGGATCCTGATGAACCCAGCCAACAAAGATCAGGTTTTACCGCTGATCCTGACTGGACCAAAAGAGAGCGCCGATTACTTCCGCGTGCTGGACGAATTTATCGTGCACACACTGGGGGAAGATGCGCGTCGCCACTATCGCATTATCATAGACGATGCAGCAGAAGTGGCTCGTCTGATGAAAAAAGCGATGCCGCTGGTGAAAGAGAACCGCCGTGACACCGGTGATGCCTACAGCTTTAACTGGTCGATTCGTATTGCACCTGATTTGCAGATGCCGTTCGAGCCGTCCCATGAAAACATGGCTAACCTGAAGCTGTACCCGGATCAACCCGTGGAAGTACTGGCGGCAGACCTGCGCCGTGCGTTCTCGGGGATTGTAGCCGGTAACGTGAAGGAAGTCGGGATCCGCGCCATCGAAGAGTTTGGCCCGTACAAAATCCACGGTGACCGCGAAATGATGCGCCGCATGGACGATCTCCTGCAGGGCTTTGTTGCACAGCATCGTATGAAGTTACCAGGCTCCGCGTATATCCCTTGCTACGAGATTTGCGCCTAACCTCCAACAGCCGCCAGCAGACGCTATCGCGGTGACAGTTTTGTCCATATCAAAGCCGGGTTTGGCGCATCAGCCTCCCGGCTTTTTTTAGTGATACCAGTCACATAGCTCAGACGATCATATAAATACCGATGATGTTTCATTAAAAATAGCGCGCTACGCAAACGATTACCTTTAAAACCCAACCGTGATTTATCTTAGGAAATTATTATTAGTCGCCAAAATCCTCTAAAAACAACAGTTTTTACAGCGTAACGCTCGTATCTTCGCGCCTTCGCTTTCATGATATATGTCGTTAATGTTAGCCTTCGCGCCCGTAAATTCGCTTTGACTATTTTTTAACAGATTAATGGTCCAAATTTATCCACATAAAAGGTGGATTATTGCATTTGGGATCGCGATCACTGATACATTCATTACTAAAATGTATCTTTCCGCCCGCAAATTATTACGGCGAAAAATTATATAAAAAATCGCTCAACGAATTTCGATTTACAGTCGGGTATTTTCTCATTGGATTGATCCCAAACCCGACTTTTTAAGCTTCCTCCAGGAGAAATAGATGGAAAACACTCAAACCAGCACTATCGTTACGGGCCAGACCCGCAGCGCATGGCGCAAGACAGATACCATGTGGATGCTGGGCCTTTACGGCACGGCGATTGGCGCGGGTGTATTGTTCCTGCCGATTAACGCAGGCGTAGGCGGTATGATTCCGCTGATCATCATGGCGATCCTTGCTTTCCCAATGACCTTCTTTGCACACCGCGGCCTGACTCGCTTCGTGCTGTCCGGTAAAAATCCGGGTGAAGACATTACTGAAGTTGTAGAAGAACACTTTGGTGTAGGCGCAGGTAAACTGATTACCCTGCTCTACTTCTTCGCTATCTACCCAATTCTGTTGGTCTACAGCGTAGCAATCACCAACACCGTCGAAAGCTTTCTGACCCACCAGCTGGCAATTACGCCGCCGCCGCGCGCAATCCTGTCTCTGATCCTGATTGTCGGCATGATGACCATCGTGCGTTTCGGTGAGCAGATGATCGTGAAGGCGATGAGCATCCTGGTATTCCCGTTTGTTGCCGCCCTGATGCTGCTGGCGCTGTACCTGATCCCTCAGTGGAGCGGTGCAGTTCTGGAAACCCTGTCCTTTGACTCTGCAGCAACCACCGGCAACGGACTGCTGTTGACCCTGTGGCTGGCAATTCCGGTAATGGTGTTCTCCTTCAACCACTCACCAATCATCTCCTCCTTCGCCGTGGCGAAGCGTGAAGAATACGGTGATGAAGCTGAGAAGAAATGCTCTAAGATTCTGGCATTCGCTCACATCATGATGGTGCTGACCGTTATGTTCTTCGTCTTCAGCTGCGTATTTAGCCTGACCCCAGCGGATCTGGCTGCAGCGAAAGAGCAGAACATCTCTATCCTGTCTTACCTGGCAAACCACTTTAACGCGCCGATCATTGCCTGGATGGCACCGATCATCGCGATTATCGCTATCACCAAATCCTTCCTCGGCCACTACCTGGGCGCACGTGAAGGTTTCAACGGTATGGTGATTAAGTCTCTGCGCGGCAAAGGCAAAACCATCGAAATCAACAAACTGAACAAAATCACTGCGCTGTTCATGCTGGTAACCACCTGGATTGTGGCGACGCTGAACCCAAGTATCCTCGGTATGATTGAAACCCTGGGTGGCCCAATCATCGCGATGATTCTGTTCCTGATGCCGATGTATGCAATTCAGAAAGTACCGGCAATGCGTAAATACAGCGGCCATATCAGCAACGTCTTCGTTGTGATTATGGGCCTGATCGCTATCTCCGCTATTTTCTACTCTCTGTTCAGTTAATTCCCCTGCGCCGCTCCTCGGGGCGGCGCACCTCGATACACAATGGACGCCTCATGATTAGCGTATTCGATATTTTCAAAATCGGCATTGGCCCTTCCAGCTCCCACACTGTTGGCCCGATGAAAGCAGGCAAACAATTCACGGATGACCTGATTGCACGCGGAATTCTCACTGACGTAACCCGCGTAGTGGTTGATGTCTATGGCTCTTTGTCTCTGACGGGGAAAGGTCACCATACCGACATCGCTATTATTATGGGCCTGGCGGGTAATCTGCCGGATACCGTAGACATTGATGCCATCCCGGCCTTTATCCAGGATGTGAATACTCATGGACGTTTGCTGCTGGCGGACGGTCAACATGAGGTCGAGTTCCCGGTCGACAAGTGCATGAATTTCCATGCGGACAATCTGTCTCTGCACGAAAACGGGATGCGTATTACCGCACTGGCGGGCGAAAAAGCCATTTATAGCCAGACTTACTATTCCATTGGCGGTGGGTTCATCGTTGATGAAGAACATTTTGGTTTACCGAACAACTCTCCGGTAAACGTGCCGTATCCGTATAAATCTGCGGCTGATTTGCAACGTCATTGCCAGGAAACCGGCCTGTCGCTTTCCGGTCTGATGATGCAAAACGAACTGGCGCTGCACAGCAAAGAAGAGCTGGAACAACACTTCGCCAACGTCTGGGACGTCATGCGCAGCGGGATTGAGCGCGGCATCACCACCGAAGGTGTATTGCCGGGCAAACTGCGCGTTCCACGTCGCGCGGCGGCGCTGCGTCGTATGCTGGTCAGCAGCGACAAAACCACCACTGATCCGATGGCGGTTGTTGACTGGATCAACATGTTCGCGCTGGCCGTGAACGAAGAAAACGCTGCCGGTGGACGCGTGGTTACGGCGCCAACTAATGGCGCATGCGGGATTGTTCCTGCCGTGCTGGCGTACTACGACAAGTTTATCCGCGAAGTGAATGCTAACTCGCTGGCACGCTACATGCTGGTCGCGAGCGCCATTGGTTCACTGTACAAGATGAACGCCTCTATCTCTGGCGCCGAAGTGGGCTGTCAGGGTGAAGTCGGCGTTGCCTGCTCCATGGCTGCGGCCGGTCTGGCTGAACTGCTGGGCGGTAGCCCAACGCAGGTGTGCATCGCGGCGGAAATCGGTATGGAACATAACCTGGGTCTGACCTGCGATCCGGTTGCCGGCCAGGTGCAGGTACCGTGCATTGAGCGTAACGCCATTGCTTCGGTTAAAGCAGTGAACGCCGCACGTATGGCGCTGCGCCGTACCAGCGAACCGCGCGTGTGCCTTGATAAAGTCATCGAGACCATGTACGAAACCGGTAAAGACATGAACGCCAAATACCGTGAAACATCTCGCGGCGGTCTGGCGATGAAGATTGTCACCTGCGATTAAGTCCCACCACGTTTCAGGATCTGTAGGCCGGATGAGGCGCTCGCTGCCATCCGGCCTACAGATAACGCTATTTCGCAACACTCGCCTCCCCTCGCCGTGAATGTTACCCTACAAACTTATTTGTTAGGGAGAACACCGTGGCCGTCCACCTGCTCATTGTCGATGCACTGAATCTTATCCGCCGCATTCACGCCGTACAGGGCTCACCCTGCGTAGAGACGTGCCAGCACGCGCTCGATCAGCTGATTGTGCACAGTCAGCCTACGCACGCCGTGGCGGTATTCGATGATGAAGCGCGCAACAGCGGCTGGCGTCACCAACGGTTGCCTGACTACAAAGCAGGTCGCCCCCCGATGCCTGATGAATTGCACCAGGAAATGCCCGCCTTACGCGCCGCTTTTGAACAGCGCGGCGTCTGCTGTTGGGTCTCCAGCGGGAATGAAGCCGATGATTTAGCCGCAACCCTGGCGGTTAAAGTGAGCCAGGCGGGACATCAGGCTACCATCGTCTCAACCGATAAAGGCTATTGTCAGTTGCTCTCCCCGACGCTACGTATTCGTGACTACTTCCAGAAGCGCTGGCTGGATGCACCGTTTATTGAGAAAGAGTTTGGCGTGCTGCCGCAGCAGTTGCCTGATTACTGGGGACTGGCCGGGATCAACAGTTCGAAAGTACCGGGGGTTGCAGGTATTGGTCCCAAAAGCGCCACGCAGCTGCTCGTACAGTTTCAACATCTGGAAGGCATTTACGCGCATCTTGATGAAGTACCGGACAAGTGGCGCAAGAAACTAGAGAAGCACCAGGAGATGGCGTTTCTGTGTCGCGATATCGCACGGCTGCAAACGGACTTACATATCGACGGAAACCTGCAGCAATTACGGTTGGTGCGATAGCTCTGTTGCCGAATGGCGCTGTGCTTATCTGGCCTACACGTCGAACACCCCGGTAGGCCGGATAAGGCTTTCACGCCGTCACGCTGAAAAATTACCAGGCGGTGTGGTACAGCTCAACGATATCCCCAAGATTCGCTTCACGGGGATTTCCCCCGGTACAAACATCGTCAAATGCCGCCTGCGCCAGCGCAGGAATATCCTCTTTACGTACGCCAACATCGCGTAAATGCAGCGGGATCCCTACATCGCGGTTAAGGGCGAAGACGGCATCTACTGCCGCTTTACGTGCCTCTGCCAGCGTCAGTTCTTCAACCTTAACTCCCATCACCCGGGCGATATCGCGGAATTTTTCCCCGGTGAATTCGGCGTTATAGCGCATCACGTGCGGCAGCAAAATGGCATTTGCTACGCCGTGCGGCGTGTTATAAAACGCGCCTAACGGGTGTGCCATTCCATGCACTAATCCCAGACCAACGTTGGAAAAGCCCATCCCGGCCACGTACTGGCCCAGCGCCATCGCTTCCCCGGCCTGGGTATCGCCCGCAACGGAACCACGTAATGCCCCGGCTATCATTTCAATGGCTTTAATGTGCAGCGCATCGGTAAGCGCCCATGCTGCCCGCGTAATGTACCCCTCAATAGCATGGGTCAGGGCATCCACTCCGGTGGCGGCTTTTAGCGCCGCTGGCATGCCGTCCATCATGTCTGCATCGATGAACGCTACCTGTGGGATGTCATGGGGGTCGACACAAACAAACTTACGCCGATTTTCTTCGTCAGTGATCACGTAGTTAATGGTCACTTCCGCTGCCGTTCCCGCAGTGGTTGGGATAGCCATAACCGGCACGCTCGGGCTGCGCGTTGGCGATAACCCTTCAAGGCTGCGTACATCCGCAAACTCAGGGTTATTATTGATAATGCCAATCGCTTTACAGGTATCCTGAGGGGAGCCTCCGCCGATGGCGATCAGATAGTCTGCGCCGCTTTGCTGAAAGACACCCAATCCTTCCTGCACCACCGCAATGGTTGGGTTAGGAATAACGCCTGAATAGATTTCCCATGCCAGACCAGCAGCATCCATTCGGGAAGTCACCTTATCGACAACGCCGCACTGCACCAGATTTTTATCAGTCACAATCAACGCCTTGCGATAACCACGACGGATGACTTCATCGGTTAATGCACCAACAGCTCCCCGGCCAAACCATGCCGTTTCGTTCAGAATCATTCTGTTCGCCATCGTATTTCTCCTTTTCGCTATGCGAAATTACTCTTCAATGCGTAATCCGTAAGATTTGAATTTCTCCAGCACAATGGCGATCTCCTCGTCATCCAGCACCGGCACCGGGTCAACAATCGCCAGCGTGCTCAGATAAAGGCGGGCCAGAACTTCCACTTCATGCGCCAACCACAGTGCTTTTTCCAAATTCGCTTCACAAGCAATCAACCCATGGTGCTGTAAAAGCGTTGCCTTACGGTTTTTCAGGGCGACGCTCACATGCTCTGACAGCTCTCGTGTACCAAACGTCGCATAAGGCGCACACGGAATAGAGTTCCCCCCTGCCGCCGCAATCATGTAGTGAATTGCCGGGATAGGGCGATTAAGAATAGAAACGGCCGTGCAATGTACGGCATGGTTATGGACAACCGCATTGGCATCCGGACGCGTCTGGTATGCCGCCAGGTGAAAACGCCATTCACTGGAGGGTAATTGTCCTTTATCATATTTCCCGTCGTTATCTACATACACGATCATATTTTCAGTAAGTCTTTCATAAGGAATACCGCTGGGCGTGATCAGCATCCCATTTTCATAACGCGCACTCACATTTCCCGCCGTCCCCTGATTCAATCCAAGGCTGGTCATTTCAAGGCAGGTTTCAATGATTTCTCGTGACAAACGCATTCTTTCCATAATGATTCTCCGGGTACAGTTTCCCCTCGTCTTTATTGCGAAAAATGCAGCCGCAGAGTAAGACGGGTCAGGTTTCAGATACAGGCAGCCACTGAACGTATATATTCAGGTTCAGTAGGCCGATTTATTTATAGCGGCGTATTAAGGTTGTCTTACGCGCTTAATAAGTTTCATCTCAACTTTTACAGTTTCTTTAATTGGCTGGTCATCAATAGCACTCATCATCATATCGAACGCTTTTTCCGCCCAAACATTTTCATCCTGCTGCATTGACCAGACATTATTGGCGAGGAATCCCAGCATTGGGTGTTCATCGAATGTCCCAATATTAATTTCAGGTGGAATTGTGCCAAAACGATTACGAATAGCGTTAATGGCCCCCTCCAGTACGGGTAATGATGAGGCGATAAATGCCTGTGGGCAGCCCTGTTCGCCGATCAACTCATCCATCAGTCGATAACCACCCTCGGGCGTGTTATCCGGCCCTTCGCGCACCCAATCGCTATGCAAAATACCATTATTGTTCAATGCATTAAGATAACCTTGCAAACGGTCGCCGATGCTGGGTAATCCCGTATCTCCCACCAAAAACCAGATCGGCGACTTTCCAGCGTCAAACAAACTTTGCGTCAACTTTTCGCCGCCCAAAATGTTATGGCTTTCTACCAGAGCGTTATCGGTATACTTAAAATCACGGTCAAGTAACACCATCGGTTTTCTAACCTGACGTAAATGGTGCTGCTGATTCTCTAATGTTGAGGGAACAATAAAAAGGCCATCGACATTGCGAGCTATTAACGCTTTGGTCAGTTTATTTTCGTAATCAACATCGTCATAGGTACAGCTAATCGTTAGCTGATAACCGGAACGACGACAGCGTTGCTCAAGTTTTTCTGCGAGTGTGGCAAAAAACACGTTGGAAATATTGGGCACAATCAATCCCAACGTATCCGTTTTATTCAATTTCAGGCTGCGTGCTGAATGGTTAATGACGTAACCATAGCGCTCGACATATTCATTAATACGCGTTTGGGTTTTGACACTGATTCGATATTGCTCTGCTTTCCCGTTCAGCACCAGTCGTACGGTCGTAACCGATAAATTCAGATCGCTGGCTATCTGTTCTACTGTTTTAGCCATTTTTATGCCCCAGTTCACATCCAAAAACGTCAATCTACAATCATAAAAGTATTTTAAACTTTTGTCTTACTGCATAAGTTGGTTAATCGCCTGCTGCTGATCCCACATCATCAGATAAGCCTGATATTTGCGGTCATAGAAGTTCCGCCGTGCCGGGTTAGCCTTAATCACCTCGCCAGATCGAACCATCGCCTGGCATGCAGATGGAATATTTTCCCACGCGCCGCAGGCAACCGCGCCGGTGATGGCCGCACCTAACGTCACTGCATCCTCTTCCTGCATCAGATGAATATCGCATCCGGTGGCATCGGCATATTCTCGCAACCACAGTGGGTTATGCGTTGCGCCGCCGCACAGCGTCAGTCGGGAAATGGTGTGACCGTTTTCGCGCATCACTTCCATAATATGCCGCGTACCGCAGGCGATCGCCTGTAATGTCGCCAGGTACAGACGAGCAACCTGCATCTCGCCTCGCTCAAGAGTCAAACCGCAAACACTCCCCCGGGCATCGGGTCGCGCGCGCGGTGAACGATTACCGTGATGATCGGCCAACACATGCAAATAACGACCAGGCTCTGACTCCTGCGCCTCAAGTGCGGCAACCCATTCATTAACTAAAACGATGGGATGGCAACCCCGCGCCTCAGCCTTGTGAAATAGCGCCGCGCTGGCTCCTGACTCCTGAAGCGTCCAGTCGACTAACGCCCCAGCGGCACTTTGCCCCCCTTCTGTCAGCCAGTAGCCTGGCAGCATGGCTGACCAGTACGGCCCCCATACACCAGGTGTATGAATTTCCTGCTCGCTGCACAGCATATGGCAATTTGACGTTCCGCTGATCAACGCCAACGTCCCCTCAGGCTCAACACCGGCAAGCGCTACTCCGCCCGCATGGGCATCAATCATTCCGCTGGCGACGACCACTGCAGTCGTCAGCCCCAGCGCCTGGGCCGCATCGGCGCTAAGCGTTCCAACGGCGGCGCCTGGCGGCAGGATCCGCGACGGGATTTTGCCCAACAAATCCGTTAGCTCAACAGCGTCAAGCAAAGAGTGGCTAAAGCGTTGTTCATGTGCCAGATAGTTCCATTTACACGTCAGCGTGCACAGACCAGCAACATCACAGGCGGTAGCTTTAGAGACCAGAAAGTCCGCCAGATCGTAGAAGCGATGCGCACTCTGCCAGGTGGCTGGAAAATGGTTTTTCAGCCACAGCACTTTAGGAAGCTCCATTTCGACGCTGACTTCACCGCCAACGTAGCGCAGAGCCGGATCCTGCGTGGCGTTTATACGTTGCGTCTCCTGCGCCGCACGATGATCCATCCACATGATGATGTTATGGTCCGATGGTTCGCCTGGTGAAACTGCCAGACCCCGCCCCTGTTCATCCAGTGCCACCAATGAACAGGTGGCATCAAATCCCAATGCGCGAATCTCCTCAATGCGAACCCCGGATGACGACACCGCCTCCTTCACTGCATGGCAAACCTGCTGCCAGATTTCTGCAGATGACTGCTCAACCCGCTCAGGACCGGGTCGAAACTGCGAGATGGCATATGTCGCAAAAGCCAGCCGTTTGCCACTGGCATCAAAGACACCAGCCCTGACGCTGGCGGAACCGACATCCACACCGAGGAAATATCCACTGCCCATAGTAACTCCCTGACGCTGGCGAATGATGGGGCGAGCACTTCGCCCCAACGGTGTTATTTTTTACCGAATGGGTGTAACAGCTTGTCAATTTCCGGGGTGTCAATGTTCTTCGCATTAACGAATTTAACCGGAATATCAATTTCTTTCGGTACAGACTGACCCGATACCGCTGCATTTAGTGTCTTGATACCCTGGTAGCCAATCTGATAAGCGTCCTGCACGACAAAGCCCTGAATGACCCCAGACTTCAGGAAAGCAATGATTGCCTCGGTGCTATCAAAACCAATCACTTTCACTTTACCTTTCAGGTTTTGACTATCAATGGCGTTTGCTACGCCCAGCGTTGAGCCTTCATTGGTGCCATAAATCCCTGCAATATCAGGGTTGGCCTGGATCATATCGATGGTTTTATCCATCGCTTTTTGCGGATCGCCATCGCTGTACTGGACCGGTAGCACCTGGATTTCCGGGTATTTCTCTTTCATGCGGGCAATAAACCCTTCCGAACGCTCAATCGCTGAGGAGGTCCCCGCTACGTGCGCAATAATGCCCACTTTACCTTTGCTGCCCACTTCCGCTGCCAGTGCATCCGCCGCTTCAGCACCGGCTTTACGGTTATTCGTGGCGACAAAGCTCACTGGGATATCAGAATTCACGCCGGAGTCAAACGTCACAACTTTAATGCCGCGTGAATTTGCGGTCTCAACTAATGGCGCCAGCGCATTGGCATCTAACGCTGCCAGCAATAGTCCATTGGGTTTTTGCGCCATCGCGTTTTCAACTAGCTGAATCTGCTCGGCAATCTGAGTTTCATCCGCCGGGCCAACATAGCTGGTTTTATCACCCGACTCTTTTGCTGCCGCTTCCGTCCCCATTTTTACGGTTTGCCAGAATTCATGCTGGAAACCTTTACTGACCACCGGAAGGTTCATATCTTTAGCCAATACGCTGGATGTCATACAGGCCAGCAGGGATAACGCATAGACAAAATTCCTGGTTCTCATTGTTTTACTCCGTTCTGAGTGAGTCACCCTAAACGTCAGGGTTATGATGCCCCGTGACTTCCGGGAGCGTAAATCAACGAATTTTTTTGCGTAATGTATCGAGATAAACCGCAGCAATGACCACCACGCCCATGGCCACCATTTGCCAGAACTGGGAAACCCCCATCAGGTTCAGACCGTTTTTCAACACGCTCATAATGAATGCGCCGATGATAGTCCCGCCGATGGTGCCAATTCCCCCCATCAGGCTCGTCCCACCAATAACAACCGCCGCGATGGCTTCCAGTTCATAACCCACGCCAACCGTTGGCTGACCAGAGTTCAGACGTGAGGCCAGAATAACCCCGGCGATCCCGGTCAGCAGACCGCAAAAGGCGTAGACGAAAATTTTGACGCGTTGAACTTTAATTCCGGAAAGGTGTGCGGCCACCTCATTGCTACCCACAGCGTAAACATAGCGACCAATCACCGTTTTCTTCAGGATGTAGGCGGCGATTAGCGCCACCACCACCAGGTAAAAAACGGGATAAGGCAACACATCGAACAAACGTCCCTGGGCCAGCATTTTGAAGGTGGGGTAATCAGCGAAATAAATCGCACGACCATCTGTCATCACCATATTGATGCCTCTGACGGACATCATCAGGCCCAGCGTGGCGATAAAAGGTGGGATAGTCATTTTGGTGACCAGCAGACCATTGATATAGCCACATAATCCACCGGCCAGCACCCCGGCCAGAATACATACGGGCAGAGGCAATCCCAGCGTGGCGCTGATGCCTACCGCAACACCCGAAAAGGCCACCACCGAGCCAAGAGAAAGGTCGATTCCTGACGTGATAATGACGAAGGTAACGCCAATCGCCATAATGCCAATCACTGAAGTTTGCAGAGCGATTGTCATGATGTTTTCAGTGTTAAAGAAAAATGGCGAACCAAAGCTAAAAAATATTACTAAAATAATCAGACTCAAAAGCGGCGCAAGGCGCATTAAAAGTTCTTTGTTAATTTTTATTTTCTTATTATTGCTGTCTGAAGAGGTTACAGAGATAGTCATAAATTAGTCCTCTAACGTCGCATATTGCATGATTTTTTCTTGTGTGGCGTCATCAGAAGCTAACTCCCCGGTAATACGTCCATTACGCATCACTAAAATGCGATCGCACATACCCAGCACTTCCGGTAATTCAGAGGAGATCATGATAATTGACTTCCCTTTTGCCACCAGTCGATTCATTAATTCATAAATCTCAAGTTTGGCACCCACATCAATACCGCGAGTGGGTTCATCAAAGATGAGAATATCGGTGTCTTTACACACCCATCTGGCAATAATAATTTTCTGCTGATTACCACCACTTAAATTCAGAGCAGCCTGTTCTAAATGTGGTGTTTTAATGCGTAGGGCTTTCACCTGTTCTTCGCTGGTTTTCTGACAACGTTTGCTGTCCACGTTGCCATAACGATCGGAATACTCAGGATAATTGCCCAACATAATATTGCGCTCAACGGACAGTCCTAATGCCAGCCCCTCTTTTTTCCTGTCCTCGGTTAAATAGCTGATACCCTGTTTGATAGCATCAGGAATATCTTTAATTACCGTCACGTTACCGTTCAGCTTGAGGGTTCCGCCATCAATGGGATCCGCACCAAAAATCGCCCGCGCCAGCTCAGTACGTCCTGCCCCCATCAGACCGGCGAAGCCCAAAATTTCGCCCTGATACAGAGTGAAATCAATATTGTTCAATACGCCATTGCGCGTCAGACCGCTTACTTCCAACACCGGCTTGCGTTGAGCCAAAGGTTCGCGGCGAGGATAGATATTGCCAAGATCGCGCCCAACCATCATGGCAATCAGATCGCTAATTTTAACCGCATCATAATCCACAGTGGCAATAAACTGACCATCCCGCATCACCGTCGCGCGATCGGCGATCAGCGCCAGTTCCTCTAATCTGTGCGAGATATAAACAATGCCCGTTCCCTGTTCTTTCAGCAAACGAGTTACCTGAAATAAGCTGTCAATTTCCGTTTCAGTCAGCGCTGCCGTCGGTTCATCCATAATAAGAATCTTGGCATTTACCGATATCGCTTTAGCAATCTCAACCATTTGTTGTTGCGCGACGGTCAGATCGGCCACCAGCGTTTCTGGAGAGATATTCAGGTTTAATTTTTGCAAAATATCGATAGCTGCCTGTCGCTGTTGTTTTTCATCCAGACGCCAGCGATTATTTTTGCAAAACTCCCTGCCAATAAATATATTTTCTTCCACCGTGAGTTCAGGGAAAAGGTTAAACTCCTGGTGAATGATGGTGATACCTGCGCTTTGTGCACTCAACGGATTCGCAAAAGTAACAGGTTGTCCCTCAAAAATAATATCCCCTTCATCAGGCTGATAAACACCGGATAAAATCTTCATCAACGTAGACTTTCCTGCGCCATTTTCACCCAGCAGCGCATGAACCTCTCCTTTGCGTAAAGCAAAATCCACATTACTCAACGCTAATACGCCGGGAAAACGTTTCGTAATATGACTCATCTGTAAAAATGTTTCAGACATTGCTGCTTTCCTCAATATACAGAAACTGCAATCAGTGAATCAGGCGCAAAACGTTGCCAGGAAGCCATCGTCACCGTTAATGCGAATACTACCTATAAGTTCATATGCGTTTTATCAATTATGCTAACTCGAGTTAGCGAAGTGCCTTTTAAAGCTATTTTAGCTACTCAAAATAGCCAAATCATTTGGTTTAAAACTGTGACGCTGAACAGACAATTTATTACAACCAATTAATTTAAAAAGGATTTATTGAAAATACCCGTCCTGGTTTATTTGACGCAGATCGAATTTTAACCACTTCTCGTGAAGCCTCTCACAGTTCCACAACAAAAAAGTTGTGCAAAAAACTCTCCAATACCTAAGCTAACTCGAGTTAGCAAAAATGGGTTATTCAGCCAACTGCGACGGTGGTGTTCAACATCCGCTTTTGCAGCACGGCATAAAGTGAGATGAGGAACCTCGAATGAACAAAAATAGCTTACCGAAAATTGGAATTCGTCCGGTGATTGATGGGCGCCGTATGGGTGTTCGTGAATCGCTCGAAGAGCAAACCATGAATATGGCTAAAGCCACTGCTGCGCTGATCACAGAGAAACTTCGTCACGCCTGTGGCGCACAAATTGAATGTGTGATTGCCGACACTTGCATTGCCGGGATGGCTGAATCTGCCGCCTGTGAAGAAAAATTCAGCAGCCTGAACGTAGGCGTGACGATTACTGTTACCCCATGCTGGTGCTACGGTAGCGAAACCATCGACATGGATCCGATGCGCCCGAAAGCTATCTGGGGCTTTAACGGAACAGAACGTCCCGGCGCAGTTTATCTGGCCGCAGCATTGGCTGCGCATAATCAAAAAGGGCTTCCCGCCTTCTCTATTTACGGCCATGACGTACAGGATGCCGGTGACACCACGATCCCTGCCGATGTTGAAGAAAAATTGCTGCGCTTTGCCCGCGCGGGCCTGGCGGTTGCCAGTATGAAAGGCAAAAGCTACCTGTCCGTAGGCGGCGTTTCAATGGGCATTGCCGGCTCGATTGTCGATCATAACTTCTTTGAATCCTGGCTGGGAATGAAGGTTCAACCCGTTGATATGACCGAACTGCGTCGTCGCATCGACCAAAAAATCTATGACGAAGCTGAGCTGGAAATGGCGCTGGCGTGGGCGGATAAAAACTTCCGCTACGGTGAAGATCAGAACGCACAGCAATATAAGCGTAACGCAGAGCAGAGCCGTGCGGTGCTGAAAGAGAGCCTGCTGATGGCCATGTGTATTCGCGACATGATGCAGGGTAACCAGAAACTGGCAGACAAAGGTCGGGTTGAAGAGTCGCTGGGGTACAACGCGATTGCCGCAGGCTTCCAGGGCCAGCGTCACTGGACCGATCAATACCCGAATGGCGATACCGCCGAAGCACTGCTCAACAGCTCCTTTGACTGGAACGGCATTCGCGAACCGTTCGTTGTCGCCACCGAAAACGACAGCCTGAACGGCGTGGCGATGCTGTTTGGTCATCAACTCACCGGCACAGCGCAGGTCTTTGCCGATGTGCGCACCTACTGGTCGCCAGAGGCGGTTGAACGCGTCACGGGTAAACCGCTGACCGGCCTTGCTGAGCACGGTATTATTCACCTGATTAACTCCGGCTCGGCAGCGCTGGATGGCTCCTGCAAACAGCGCGACGGCGAAGGGAAACCGACCATGAAGCCGCACTGGGAGATCTCACAGAAAGAGGCGGATGATTGCCTGGCGGCTACCGAATGGTGTCCGGCTATTCACGAATACTTCCGCGGCGGCGGCTATTCTTCTCGCTTCCTGACCGAGGGCGGCGTGCCGTTCACCATGACCCGCATCAACATCATCAAAGGCCTGGGCCCGGTGCTGCAAATCGCGGAAGGCTGGAGCGTGGAATTGCCGAAAGAGATGCACGACCAGCTTGATGCGCGCACCAACTCCACCTGGCCAACCACCTGGTTTGCCCCGCGCTTAACCGGTAAAGGCCCGTTCAGCGATGTCTATTCCGTCATGGCTAACTGGGGCGCAAACCACGGCGTACTGACGATAGGTCACGTGGGCGCGGACTTTATTACGCTCGCCGCCATGCTGCGTATCCCGGTTTGTATGCACAACGTGGAAGACGAAAAAATTTACCGCCCTTCAGCCTGGGCAGCCCATGGTATGGATATGGAAGGCCAGGATTATCGCGCCTGCCAGAACTACGGCCCGCTGTATAAGCGTTAATGCGACTCTGGCCCGGTGGCGCAAGCTTACCGGGCCTGCGCGGTGAATTTTGTAAGCCGGGTAAGCGCTGCGCCATCCGGCTACGTTTGGGGAGCGATTATGAAACAAGACGTTATCCTGGTTCTCGACTGTGGCGCGACCAACGTGCGGGCTATCGCCGTTGACCGACAGGGAAAGATTGTCGCCCGCGCAGCAACCCCGAACGCCAGTGACATCGCAACAGAAAACAGTACCTGGCATCAATGGTCGCTGGAGGCCATTCTGCAACGCTTCGCCGATTGCTGTCAGCGCCTCTGCACGCAACTAGCCGCCTGCCATGTCCGCGGGATCGCCGTCACCACTTTTGGCGTAGACGGCGCGCTGGTTGATAAGAACGGCAAGCAGCTGTATCCGGTGATTAGCTGGAAATGTCCACGCACCGCAGCGGTGATGGAGAATATTCACCGCTACATATCACCGCAGCAATTGCAGGAAATTTCCGGCGTCGGCGCATTTAGCTTCAACACGCTGTATAAACTGGTGTGGCTGAAAGAAAACCATCCGCAATTTCTGGAGCAGGCGCACGCCTGGTTGTTTATCTCGTCGCTTATCAACCACCGTTTAACCGGCGAGTTCACTACAGATATCACCATGGCGGGCACCAGTCAGCTGCTGGACATCCGGCAGCGCGATTTTAGTCATGACATTTTGCAGGCTACGGGCATACCGCGCCGTCTGTTCCCGCGCCTGGTTGAAGCAGGCGAACAGATTGGGGTTTTGCAACCAGAGGCTGCCAGCTTGCTCGGGCTTACGGCGGGAATTCCGGTCATCTCTGCCGGACACGACACGCAGTTTGCGCTATTTGGCGCTGGAGCCCAGCCAGATGAACCGGTGCTCTCTTCCGGCACATGGGAAATTCTGATGGTGCGCAGTGCGCAGGTGGATACCTCCCAGCTCAGCCAATATGCGGGTTCCACTTGTGAGCTGGATAGCCAGGCTGGACTGAATAACCCCGGCATGCAGTGGCTGGCTTCCGGTGTACTCGAGTGGGTGCGTAAGCTGCTGTGGACTGCCGACACCCCCTGGCAGACGCTGATCGACGAAGCCAGGGTCATCCCGGCAGGCGCCGAAGGCGTGAAGATGCACTGCGACCTGCTGGCCTGTCAGAATGCGGGCTGGCAAGGGGTTACGCTCAATACCACCCGTGGTCACTTTTATCGCGCCGCGCTGGAAGGACTGACAGAACAGCTGCAGCGAAACCTCCATACGCTGGAAAAAATCGGTCATTTCCAGGCCACTGAACTGCTATTGGTAGGTGGGGGAAGCCGCAACGCGTTGTGGAATCAGATCAAAGCGAATGTGCTCGGGATACCTGTCAAAGTGCTGGATGACGCCGAAACCACCGTGGCTGGTGCCGCAATGTTTGCGTGGTCGGGCATTGGGGAATTTGCCTCACCGGAACAGGCACGCGGGCAGGTACGCTACCAGTACCGTTACTTCTATCCGCAAACCGAATCCGAACTAACAGGAGTCGAGTAACATGCTCAAAACAATATCTCCCTTAATTTCGCCCGACCTGCTGAAGGTGCTGGCTGAGATGGGCCACGGCGATGAGATTATATTTTCCGATGCCCACTTTCCGGCCCACAGCATGGGACCGCAGGTTATCCGCGCCGACGGTCTATTGGTCAGCGACCTTCTACAGGCGATTATTCCGCTCTTTGAACTGGACAGCTATGCCCCACCGCTGGTGATGATGGCGGCTGTTGAAGGCGATGCCCTCGATCCTGACGTCGAGGCCCGCTATCGTCAGGCGCTTTCACTGCAAACCCCCTGCCCGGACATCACGCGTATTGACCGCTATGCCTTCTATGAACGCGCGCAACAGGCGTTTGCGATCGTTATCACAGGAGAGCGGGCAAAGTACGGGAATATTCTATTAAAAAAAGGAGTAACCCCGTAATCTCTGGTCTGAATGCCCGTCAGCTACGGGCATTCATCATAAGATGAGGATCAGAACATGAAAGCGGCGCGCCAGCAGGCGATCGTAGATCTGCTTACCAACCACAAAAATCTGACAACCGAAACCCTTGCTTTGCAACTTAAGGTCAGCAAAGAGACCATCCGCCGCGATCTCAGCGAGCTACAAGCCCAGGGAAAAGTGCTGCGCAATCACGGACGGGCCAAAGTGATTCATCGGCAAAATCAGGACAGCGGCGACCCGTTTCATATGCGACTCAAAAGCCACTATGCCCACAAAGCGAATATTGCCCGCGAAGCGCTGGCATGGATCGAAGAAGGTATGGTGATAGCCCTGGACGCCAGCTCAACGTGCTGGTACCTGGCGCGACAGTTACCGGACATCAACATTCACGTCTTTACCAACAGCCAGCCCATTTGCCAGGAATTGGCTAAACGCGAACACCTTCAGCTCATCAGCTCCGGCGGTCGCCTTGAGCGTAAATACGGTTGCTATGTTAACCCCTCGCTCATCTCGCAGCTCAAACCACTCGAGATCGATCTGTTTATTTTTTCCTGCGTAGGGATCGACAGCGACGGCGCACTCTGGGACTCTAACGCAACCAATGCCGACTTCAAGTCCATTCTGCTTAAGCGCGCAGCGCAGTCATTATTGCTGATCGATAAAAGTAAATTTAATCGTTCGGGAGAGGCCCGGATTGGGCATCTGGATGATGTGACGCATATTATTTCAGATACGCCGCTGATTGAAACAATGCAGGCCGGATGAGGCATTTACGCCTTCATCCGGCCTGCAATTTTACCTTATCGCTCGTCGCGACGGCCACCAACAGCAGCCCACAGGCGACGGACGTGCACGGTGACTTCTTCACGGTCATGATACAGCTGACGCGCCTGAATCTGGGCATTTACGCCATGCTCGTCAAGCTGTGCCTGAATATAAGCCAGGTTTTGCGACACCTCTTCGTAGCGTTTTTTCATCGGCAGCTTGAGGTTGAAGATAGTCTCACGACACCAGCCGTTGACCAGCCATTGCGCCATCAGGGCGGCAACCTTCGCGGGCTTTTCCACCATGTCGCAAACCATCCACGAAATGTTATTGCGATTTGGCCGGTACTTAAATCCGTCTTCGCGCAGCCAGGTAACTTGTCCGGTATCCATCAGACTTTGCGCCATCGGACCATTATCCACGGAGTAAACCCACATGTTGCGTTTAACCAGTTGATAGGTCCAACCGCCCGGGCATGCCCCTAAATCCACCGCATACATTCCGTTAGCCAGACGTTCATCCCACTCATCGGCAGGAATAAACACGTGCAGCGCTTCTTCCAGCTTCAGTGTTGAACGGCTCGGCGCATCGGCCGGGAACTTCAGACGCGGAATGCCCATGTAGAACGGGGAGTTATTGTCAGGCCAGGAATAGCCGGTATAGCAACAGCCTGGTGCGATAAAGAACACATGAACCACCGGACGTTTTGGCGTTTCATACTTTGCCAGCACACCCGCTTCCCGCAGCGCCGCGCGCAGCGGTACGGTAAACTTACGGCAAAATTTAACCAACTCTTTGCTTTCATTGGTATCAGCAACTTCAACGCGCAGATCGCCGCCTTTCTCTACCACGCCCTGCAACATGCCGACAATCGGCGTAATGCGGTCTTCCGGCGGTAAATATTGCAGCAGTTCGCCCACCACAAACATTTGACGGGCAAAAATCAGTGAGCTAAACGGCAACTCTTTCACTAACTTTTCGGCATCGTCCTGCTGATAGCATTCGAAGATGACGTAACCCGCATTGTCTTTCACGCGGGCAAAACCGAAGATTTCCCGGCGTCCTGCTTTATCCGTAATTTCTGCGGCGCACTCTTTTTCAAAACCTGGGCGACACAACAATACAACCTTATTCATGGCTAACGCCCTTACGTTTCAATCGAATAGCGCCCACTAACATCAGCGCCCAGCCCACAAGGAAGCTGAAACCGCCGACGGGGGTAACAAACGCCCACAGGCGTAAATGCGAGAGCGCGAGGCAATACAGGCTGCCGCTAAACAGCACCGTTCCTAATGCCAAAAACACGCTACTCCAGTAAAACCAAATGCTAATGCGCCGCTGCATGGCGACAGCCAGGCCAAATATAGCCAGCGTATGGAACGCCTGATACTCGAGGCCAGTCTGGATCCACCCCATCTCAACGACACCGAGGGTTTTACTCAGAACATGTGCCCCAAAGGCGCCCAACGCCACAAAGATAAAGCCACTTACGGCGGCAAAAATCAGCATAAAACGGCTGGTCATGTGAATACCCTACGTAAATTATTGTTCATAACGAAAGCGGAATTTTTCTTGTTCCGTGGCCGCTTTCGCCAGAATCCACTGACGGAAGGCGGCTATTTTACCCAGTTCTGCCTGACTGTCATGACAAACCAGATAAAATGCGTTTTTGCTGACCAGAACATCATTAAACGGACAGACCAGACGTCCGGCTTCTATTTCGGATTGCGCCATGACGTTATTAGCCAACGCAATTCCCTGTCCATGGATAGCAGCCTGGAGCACCATGGCGCTATGGCTGAAGATGGGTCCCTGCTGTACGTTGATATGATTCAGGCCAAGCTGGCGCGTATAGGCTTGCCAGTCACGGCGCGACGCATCGTGCAATAATGTGTGTTTCGCCAGATCTTCGGGCGTCTTTAGCGGTTTATCACCGGTGAGTAATAGCGGCGAGCAGACCGGCAATAGATATTCTGCGTACAATTTTTCAACACGCAGACCCGGCCAGTTGCCACGTCCGTAGAAAATCGCCACATCAACGTCGTCAGCCAGTTTGTCTTCCTGACGGTCCACCGCCTGGATCCTGACATCGATTCCCGGATAAGCTGAGTTAAAGCTAGAGAGTCTGGGAACCATCCATTGGATTGCAAAACTGGGCAATAAACTCACAGTGAGCGCACCTTTTGCACTGCGTGCCTGAAGTTTACGCGTCGCGTCGGTTAATTGCGAAAAAATCTCTTTGATGTCGAGAAAGTAGCTTTGGCCTTCTTCCGTTAACAGCAAAGATCGATTGCGTCGACGAAACAGCTTCAGCCCCAGGAAATCCTCAAGTGACTTGATTTGATGACTTACTGCGGCCTGCGTCACAAAAAGCTCTTCTGCTGCGCGAGTAAAGCTCAAATGACGCGCTGCAGCATCAAAAACACGCAACGCATTTAGGGGTGGTAATCGTTTTGACATGACTTTTAGGCTTTGATGTTAAATGAATTTAACAATTAACCAACAGGTTGTAACCTATTAGTTTTTTTTATCTGAGCCATTATAAATTGTCCGTTGAGGTTCTACCAGCAAATACCTATAGTGGCGGCACTTCCTGAAGCCGGAACGAAAAGTTTTATCGGAATGCGTGTTCTGGTGGGCTTTTGGCTTACGGTTGTGATGTTGTGTTGTTGTGTTTGCAATTGGTCTGCGATTCAGACCATGGTAGCAAAGCTACCCTTTTTCACTTCCTGTACATTTACCCTGTCTGTCCATAGTGATTAATGTAGCACCGCCAAATTGCGGTGCTTTTTTTTGTCCGACTCTTTGTCGATGGACGACCGGTTAGTTATCCAGTTCTACCATCTCTTTCACATCGGTACGGTTAATCTGCTGTTTGTTGCCGTTAGCGTCTTTATACGAAATCATCCCCGTTTCATTGTCGGTCTGTGGCTTACCATCAGATACGATTGATCGACCATCATTGGTGTGCATCACGTAATTCGAACCAGAACAGGCGCTCAGGGCAAAAGTCAGCATACAAGCAGAGATAATTGCGGCAGTCTTTTTCATCTTTTTCTCCTTAAAGCGATTTATGCTATTAAAAACACACTCCGTAACAGGCTAAATTGCTCGCCTAACGGTATATAGCATAAGACACTGCGTGGACTTTGCCAGGATATCCAGAGTATTCCGATGGTTAGCACACCCCTTGTATCAGCGCCCTTTTTGCGCCACGATCGGTTTACTGAACTGAGGAATACCATGAACGCTTTTAACCCCGCGCAGTTTCGCGCGCAATTTCCCGCACTCAACGATGCTGGCGTCTATCTCGACAGCGCTGCTACAGCACTGAAGCCGCAGGCAGTGATTGAGGCCACCCATCAGTTTTATAGCCTGAGCGCCGGGAACGTCCATCGCAGCCAGTTTGCCGAAGCACAGCGCCTGACCGCACGCTATGAAGCCGCGCGGGAAAAAGTCGCAAGCCTGATTAATGCGCCGGATGACAAAACAATCGTCTGGACCCGCGGTACGACTGAAGCGATCAACATGGTTGCCCAAAGCTATGCGCGACCTCGCTTACAACCGGGTGATGAGATTATCGTTAGCGCAGCAGAGCATCATGCCAACCTCGTGCCCTGGCTGATGGTGGCGGAGCAAACGGGGGCGAAGGTCGTCAGGCTGCCGCTTAACGCCCATTTATTGCCAGACGTTGAAAGCCTCGCGCAACTCATCACTCCACGCAGCCGCATTCTGGCGCTTGGGCAGATGTCGAACGTTACCGGCGGTTGCCCGGATTTAGCCCGCGCCATTACGCTCGCCCATGCGGCTGGAATGGTGGTGATGGTGGATGGTGCCCAGGGGATTGTCCATTTCCCCGCCGACGTACAGCAATTAGACATTGATTTCTATGCGTTCTCGGGCCACAAGCTGTATGGTCCCACCGGCATTGGCGTGCTGTACGGTAAACCGGAACTGCTGGATGCCATGTCTCCCTGGCTCGGTGGCGGTAAAATGATTAGCGAAGTCAGTTTTGACGGTTTCACCCCCCAGGCTGCTCCATGGAAGCTGGAGGCCGGTACGCCTAACGTTGCTGGCGTTATCGGACTAAGCGCGGCGCTCGAATGGCTGGCGGACGTTGACGTGGTGCAGGCCGAAAACTGGAGCCGGGGTCTGGCGACGCTGGCAGAAGATGCACTGGCGAAACGCCCCGGCTTTCGCTCCTTCCGCTGCCAGGACTCCAGTCTGTTAGCCTTTGATTTCGCAGGCGTTCATCACAGCGACATGGTGACGTTGCTGGCCGAATATGGCATTGCACTGCGTGCAGGACAACACTGTGCGCAACCGCTGCTGGCAGAACTGGGCGTATCCGGGACGCTACGCGCCTCATTTGCACCTTATAATACGCAAAGTGATGTAGATGCGTTGGTCGCAGCCGTTGACCGCGCGCTGGAAATATTGGTGGATTAATGACAAGCCCTCTGTTCGCCGGACACCCGTTTGGCACAACCGTAACGGAAGAGACGTTACGCAATACCTTTACCCCGCTCACCCAGTGGGAAGATAAATATCGCCAGCTGATTCTGCTGGGTAAGCAGTTGCCAGCGCTTCCTGATTCGCTAAAGGCACAGGCCAAAGAGATCGCGGGCTGCGAAAACCGCGTTTGGCTGGGGCATACCCTTCATGAGAATGGTACTTTGCATTTCTTCGGCGACAGCGAAGGTCGCATTGTTCGCGGGCTGCTGGCGGTATTACTCACGGCGGTCGAAGGTAAAACTGCAGCCGAGTTACTGGCGCATTCGCCTATGGCATTATTTGACGAGCTAGGTTTACGCGCGCAGCTCAGCGCCTCGCGTACCCAGGGGCTGCATGCTCTGAACGAGGCGATTCTTGAGGCTGCCCGACAGGTTTGATGGTTGCCGGATGGCGACGCGAACGCGCCTTATCCGGCACAACACACTCAACTCTGGCGCGCCGCTTTCGCCATCATCTTCTTCAGCGCATGTGAGACGGCAACAAAACCAAAGGTGGCGGTCACCATAGTGGCCGCGCCAAAACCGGATGCGCAATCCATTCGCTTCGGCCCTTCCGCCGTCGCTTTCATCGCACATACCGAGCCATCTGCCTGCGGGTAAACCAGCGCTTCGGTCGAGAACACACAGTCCACGCCCAGCTTGCCTTTGCTGTTTTTCACCACGCCAAAATCGCTTTTCAGCCGCTCGCGTAGCTTGGCTGCCAGCGGATCCTGGATAGTTTTTGCCAAATCAACGACCTGTATCTGCGTCGGGTCGATCTGCCCTCCCGCACCACCGGTGGTCACCAGCGGAATTTTGTTACGCCGACACCAGGCGATCAGTGCCGCTTTTGGGCGCACGCTGTCAATCGCATCAATGACATACGAATAACCCGCACTCATATACTCAGCAACATTATCCGGCGTGACAAAATCATCGACCACGTTCACCCGGCACTCCGGGTTAATCTGGCGGATACGTTCAGCCATCACTTCAGCTTTTGCCAGGCCGACGTTATCGCGCAGAGCATGGATCTGGCGGTTAGTATTGGTGACGCACACATCATCCATATCGATGAGCGTGATGGCGCCAATACCGGTACGCGCCAGCGCTTCCGCCGCCCACGACCCTACCCCGCCAATCCCGACCACACAAACGTGCGATTGGGCAAACAACTGCAGCGCATTTTCGCCATACAGACGCGCCGTACCGCCAAAACGCTGGCGCCAGGCATCACTGATAACCACAGACATAACACCTCAAATTCATTAATATCGAGCGCCATCCGGCTATTAACCGCTGAACACGTTACCCGTACCCGGCGCTGTTTTCAGTACCCACACGCGACCGTAGTGATTATACCACCCCGCACGGTGTCCGGCGTCAGCACCAATGCCCTGATAGATATCGAAGTGTTGCCCTTTAATAGCGCCACCCACATCTAACGCCACCATCAGGCGCAGTTCGTACTGGCCGGTAAACTTGCCGTTATTGTCCAGTAACGGGACTTCCGCCAGCAATGTTGTGCCCGCCGGAATGATACTGCGGTCAGAAGCCACAGACGCGCGGCCAATCAACGGTACCGCGCTGGCCCCTTTGACCGGTGCAAAAGATTGCGGTTTAAAGAAGACAAACGATGGGTTCTGCTCCAACAGCTCACGCACTTCGGCTTCGCTGTGCGTTTCACCCCAATGGCGAATAGCCTGCATCGACATATCTTCTTTTTTCACTTCGCCACGGTCGATAAGCACTTTACCGATGCTGCGATAGGCGTGGCCGTTTTTCCCGGAATAGCTAAAGAAGTTAAGCGGACTGCCATCGCCAAAATCGATGTAACCACTGCCCTGCACATCCATAATGAAGTTATCCATCAGGGAGTTGCTGTACGCCAGAATGTAGTTGTCGCTCAGCGCACCCGCGTAAATCTCGGCACGGCTTGGTAAGCGCCCACGTTTTGGCGGCATGCGATAGATAGGATACTGAAACTCGCCCTGGCGCGTATGGCGCGCCTGAATAACCGGCGTGTAGTAACCGGTAAACTGGACGTTACCGTAATTGTCCGCCCCTTCCATTTGCCAGGCATCAATACCAAACTGGCGCATACTGCGCGTATCACCGCCCGCACGTAACCACTGCTGGATAGCGTTGTAAACGTTGCTCTGGTTGCCGTACAAACGTGGCGAAGCGCTGCGAATTTGATTAACCTGCTCGGCGAAATCACCGGCATTGATTGGTGCGCCAACCGCATCAGGCTGGTTCACCAGTGAGAAAGGCTGGGTAAATTTCCCGTCTTTATACTGCTGCCCACGATCGGTGGGTTTTGAGGAACACGCGGCGAGCATCGCGACGACAGCTCCCGCAAGAAGATATTTTGCCCAACGTCCTTTCATTGTTCTCGTCTTATGTTGCCTGAATGCGAGACGAAGATAACAAACCCCCGAACCTAATGAAATGCGTATACATACCCGAACGCAAATTTTGAGCAAAAAACAATCCAGAATGCGTTGTTTTTGTTCATTTTCACCTTAAAAACGTGATCAAGGTGAAAAAAGGGTTGCATGAAAATGCGAGCAGAGTATAGTGCGCATCCACGGACGCGGGGTGGAGCAGCTTGGTAGCTCGTCGGGCTCATAACCCGAAGGTCGTCAGTTCAAATCTGGCCCCCGCAACCAATTAAAATTTGATGAAATAAAAGCAGTACGGTGACGCGGGGTGGAGCAGCCTGGTAGCTCGTCGGGCTCATAACCCGAAGGTCGTCGGTTCAAATCCGGCCCCCGCAACCAATCAAATTTGATAAAATATAAAGCAGTACGGTGACGCGGGGTGGAGCAGCCTGGTAGCTCGTCGGGCTCATAACCCGAAGGTCGTCGGTTCAAATCCGGCCCCCGCAACCAACATTATAAACACCCTAAAGGGTGTTTTTTTGTATCTGCGGTCCATAAAAAAAGCGCTTTTCAGCGCTTTTTTGTTATCCCCTTCTCGCCAGCGTCGCGCCATCGGCAAAGTAGGCTTTGATCCCCGCCAGAATCGACTCTGCAACTTCCTGCTGGAAGGTCGCAGTTTTGAGCTTGCGCTCTTCCTCAACGTTACTGATAAATGCGGTTTCCACCAGAATAGACGGAATATCCGGCGCTTTTAGTACCGCAAACCCGGCTTGTTCAACCTGGTTCTTATGCAGATTGTTAACTTTACCGAGCTTATTCAATACCGCTTTACCAAACTTCAGGCTGTCGGCGATGGTCAGCGATTGCACCATGTCGAACATGGTATGGTCGACGTAGCGATCGCCGCTCTTGCTGACGCCGCCAATCAAATCCGAGGCGTTCTGAGTTTGCGCCAGATATTTCGCGGCGGTGCTGGTCGCCCCTTTGGTCGAGAGCGCAAATACCGACGAACCTCTGGGCTGTCGACTGGTAAATGCATCAGCGTGAATAGAGACAAACAGGTCTGCACGCTGCTTCTGCGCTTTCGCCACGCGGACTTTAAGCGGAATGAAGATATCTTCATTTCGCGTCATAAAGACCTTCATGTTGCCCTCTTTCTCTATGAGGGCTCGCAGGCGTCGGGCAATCTGCAGCACCACATCTTTTTCACGCGTCTTGTATTTCCCCACCGCACCGGAGTCCTCTCCGCCATGTCCTGGGTCGAGCATAATGACAATGGGACGATCGCGCCCCGCTTTACCCGGCTGCGGGCCACTTTGCGCAGGCGGCACCTGTTTGTCCAGATCGCCCTTGTTGTATTCTTCCAGCAACGCCAGCAGCGGATCCTGAACATCCTGGGCATTCGCGGGATAGAGATCCATCACCAGACGTTCTTTAAAGCCGGCCACCGGAGCCAGCGCAAAAAGTTGCGGCTTCACATTCTGTTTCAGCTCGAACACCATCCGCACGGTCTGTGGGTCAAACTGCCCGACGCGCGCCGATTTAATATACGGATCGTCAGGACGGATCTGCGCCCCCATGCCCTTGAGCACCGAGTTCAAATTAACGCCTTCAATATCCACAACCACACGCTCAGGATTACTCAGGGCAAACTGTTTGTATTTCAGCAGACGGTTAGATTCTACCGTGACGCGGGTGTAGCTGGACGCTGGCCAGACACGTACGGCAACGACCTGACTCATGGCAGCCAGACCAACCTGGCTGACGCTCAAAAGCCACATAGCACCCGCACCTTTCAGTAAACGGCGGCGACTGATTGCTGAATTGGATCCCGACATGCTTCTCCCGAGCAAAAAGAAATCTTTATTGAGGTAATACGTAAAACGTCTGAATTGACCGGAAACTTTAGCGAATGACGCATAATCTGTCATCTATAAAAGGGTAAACATTCTTTTTATATTCACGGCATTACTGAGAAAAATCTTCGGCATGGGTAAAAATTACGCTTGCGCACAGCGCCAAAACAGAATAAAAATACACAAATTACGAATAATCATGCAATGAGGGTGTGCCGTGGTGAAGGAGCGTAGAACCGAACTGGTACAGGGATTCCGCCATTCTGTTCCCTATATCAATACCCATCGGGGAAAGACGTTTGTCATTATGCTGGGCGGCGAAGCCATCGAGCATGAAAACTTTTCCAGTATCGTCAATGACATTGGCCTTCTTCATAGCCTCGGCATCCGCCTTGTCGTGGTCTATGGCGCACGACCGCAGATTGATGCCAATCTTGCGGCACATCATCATGAACCGGTGTACCACAAGAATACGCGCGTTACCGACGCTAAAACCCTGGAGCTGGTCAAACAGGCGGCAGGGTTACTTCAGCTTGATATTACCGCCCGCCTGTCAATGAGCCTGAATAATACGCCATTGCAGGGGGCGCACATCAATGTGGTCAGCGGTAATTTTATTATCTCCCAGCCACTGGGCGTTGATGACGGTGTGGATTACTGCCATAGCGGACGTATTCGTCGTATTGATGAAGATGCCATTCACCGCCAGTTAGACAGTGGCGCGATTGTGCTGATGGGCCCGGTCGCCGTTTCCGTCACCGGAGAGAGCTTTAACCTGACTTCAGAAGAGGTCGCCACGCAGTTGGCTATCAAACTGAAGGCAGAGAAAATGATCGGCTTTTGCTCCTCTCAGGGCGTCACCAACGATGATGGCGATATTATTTCCGAGCTGTTTCCTAACGAAGCCCAGGCGCGCGTTGAGTTGCAGGAAGAGAAAGGCGATTACAGCTCCGGCACAGTGCGCTTTCTGCGCGGGGCAGTGAAAGCCTGTCGCAGTGGGGTACGGCGCTGCCATCTGATCAGCTATCAGGAAGATGGCGCATTGCTGCAGGAACTGTTCTCCCGTGACGGGATCGGTACGCAGATCGTAATGGAAAGCGCCGAGCAGATCCGCCGCGCTACCATTAACGATATCGGCGGGATTCTGGAGCTGATCCGCCCGCTGGAGCAGCAAGGCATTCTGGTACGTCGCTCCCGCGAACAACTGGAAATGGAGATCGACAAATTCACGATTATTCAGCGCGATAACCTGACCATCGCCTGCGCCGCTCTGTACCCTTTCCCGGAGGAGAGAATTGGCGAAATGGCGTGCGTGGCGGTGCATCCGGACTACCGTAGCTCATCGCGCGGGGAAGTATTGCTGGAGCGGATCGCCGCGCAGGCCCGGCAAATGGGACTGAGCAAACTGTTCGTGCTGACCACGCGCAGCATTCACTGGTTCCAGGAACGTGGTTTCACGCCGGTGGATATCGACCTGCTGCCGGAAAGCAAGAAAGAGATGTACAACTATCAGCGGCGGTCAAAGTGCTGATGGCGGATTTGGGGTAGTGGTCGTTGCCGGATGCGGTATAAATGCCTTATCCGGCAACGAATTTTATTGATTAAACAACGCCGACAATCCGCTGCGACGTTCGGTGCGGGTGGCAATGGCGTTACTTAATATCCGCTCATCGGCATACAGTGACAGACGCCGGCGCGCGCGGGTGACGGCGGTATAGACCAGCTCGCGGGTAACCACGGGTGAATGCTGGCTGGGTAAAATCAACGCCGCATGGTCAAACTCAGATCCCTGCGATTTGTGCACGGTCATCGCCCAAGTGGTTTCATGTTCAGGTAAGCGACTGGGCTGGACTGATTTGATAGAACCGTCCGGCAGCGCAAACCACACCCTCAGGCCCTGTCCACGATCGAGGGCAATGCCGATATCACCGTTAAATAATCCCAGCGAACTGTCATTGCGCGCGATCATCACCGGTCTTCCCTCATACCAGCGGCTATGCGTTGAACGATGAATTTTACGTTTTTGCGCCATCACTTGCTCAAGGCGTTCATTCAAACCACCCACGCCAAACGGACCTTCACGCAGGGCACACAACAGCTGATACTCATTGAAGGCCTGAATGACGGCATCCGGCTCAGCGCCCTCGCGCAGTAAATCCAGATAGTGCCCATAACCCGCCAGCGCCTCATCCAACATCGCGGCGTAATCTTCGCTGCTATGTAGCGTGCGTTTTTCGATGTCGCTAAACCCCTGCTGGAAGACCGTTTTGAGCGCGGCTTTGTCACCACGATTAATCGCAGCAGCCAACTGACCGATTCCCGAATCGCTACCGAAACGGTAACTCTTTTGCAGCAGACACAAACTGTCGCGCAAAGCGGCGGCCTGAGTTCCCAGACCTGCCGGAATAGCGCTTCCGGTCAGACGACTGAGCTGGCGGGCGCGTTCCGGGGTAAACCCGTCACCGACGAAAGCACAGATATCCCCCAGCACCGCCCCCGCTTCGACGGAAGCGAGCTGGTCACGATCGCCAAGAAAAATCACCCGCCCGTGCGGCGGCAGCGCATCGATAAGGCGCGACATCATCGGCAAATCAATCATCGAGGCTTCATCCACCACCAGCACATCCAGATGCAGCGGGTTTCCCGCATGATGGCGCAGGCGCTGACTGCCTGGCTGAGCGCCTAATAATCGATGCAACGTACTGGCGTCATCGGGAATGCGTTTCTTTTGCTCTTCGGTTAACGGCAGTTCTCGTAGCGCTGTGCCCAGCGAGGCAGTCAGGCGCGCTGCCGCCTTTCCAGTAGGAGCCGCCAGACGAATACGGCAGCGTTCTCCCTCCGCCATCTGAATCAACGCCGCCAGAAGCCTCGCAACTGTTGTCGTTTTTCCGGTCCCCGGCCCGCCGGAGATCACCGATATACGACGGGTCAACGCCACCGCAGCGGCCACTTTTTGCCAGTTAACACCTTCCGCTGGTGGAAACAACGCCGCCAGCGTGTGGGTAAGCCGTTGTTCATCCACCTCAATGGCGTGGTTAACTTCACTGAAAAAGCGAGCCACCGCCCGTTCGTTATGCCACATCCGGTTCAGATACAAGCGATCGCCGTGCAGCACCAGCGGCGTGGGTTGCTCACCACGGCTTACCGCCCCGGAGGCCAGCAGACATTCCGTCCAGTCTTCTGGCTCCCCTACTTCAGCGAGCCAGGCGCTTAAAAGGGGATGGGCGTCCTCGCTCAGGGATAACCGCGAAAGTGGTAAGCAGACGTGCCCTTCTCCTGCTTCACGACTGAGCAACGCCGCCGCCAGCGCAACGGCAGGGTTATCATTTCCGGCAACCGCCAGCGCAAACTGGGCATCCAGAGGCCGGAGCTGTTTTTGCTCCACAGCTTCCAGTAATCGTTTCTGGATTGTCATGACATCTCCTCCAGTGGCGCACCGACAAACATCTCGTCCATCAAGGCGATTAACTCCCCGTCTGGTCGGGTCGCGTAAATTCCCTGTTGCGGATTTTCACTGTCAATGCCACGCAAGAAGAGATAAATAACGCCGCCAAAATGGCGTTCATAATCGTAATCAGCAATGCGATGGCGCAAGTAGCGATGCAGCGCCAGGGTATAAAGTTGATACTGCAGGTCGTAGCGATGCGCCTGCATGGCAGAGGCCATCGCCTGCTGCGTATACGCTGAGCTGTCTTCCCCAAGCCAGTTCGATTTGTAATCGAGAAGGTAATAACGCCCCTGGTGGCGGAAAACCAGGTCAATAAATCCTTTCAGCATGCCGCGTACCTGCATAAATTCCAACGCAGGGCACCCCGCGGAGAGAGGATCGTATTGGCGAATTAACGCATCAAGTTGGCTGGCCATCAGCGGCTGCGAAATCGGCAGGTAAAACTCCATCTCCACCTGTTTTTCACCCGCGGAAAGATGGCTCAAACTCACGCCCGTCTCGTTGAGAGGCGCCTGCAAAATGGCATCCAGCCATTCGGTCAAAACCGGCGTCCAATGCGCGTCATAACCGCCCAATGCCAGTTTTTCCTCGACCCAACGCGGATCTACCGGTTGAGTAAAGTCGAGATCTTCAAACAGGCTATGCAAGAATGTACCTGGCGAAGCGCCGCGCGGGAACTGATGCGGTGTAAGCCCTGACTCTTCAATAACCTCACCAACGCCTGCGGCATCAATATCCAGTCGCGGGATCAGATCCTGCGCGATTCCATGCCCACGCTGTTGCAGACCGGAATAACTGGTCACGCGCCAGCTATCGCCGGGCGTACGCTGCAGTATTTTCGCACTCAGTTCGCAGCTAACAGCCTGCGCAACTTGCCAGCGTTCACCGTCAGGCTGCGCAGGCGTCTGGCAGGCAATATCGTCGCTACACAGTGCTTCAATCGCACTACGCAGACCCGCGGCATCCATCGGCTCACCTTTTTGCAACAGGCGACCAAGGGCGCTGTGATGTACATCGGTATCCCCTTTTTTATCGCCCCGACGTCGCACCAACGGCGCAACGCCAAGGCTGCAGTGCCATACCGAACGGGTTAGCGCGACATAGAGCAAACGCAGGTCTTCCGCCAGACGTTCCGCTTCAGCCAGCTCAACGCTCTCCTCGGCATCGCTGAGATCCAGCACGGCTTCAAAAGAGCTGCGATCGTGGTAGAAAGCCTGATCCTGGACGCGGAAATTCGTGATAAACGGCAGCCAGACCAGCGGATACTCCAGCCCTTTAGATTTATGGATAGTGACGATTTTGACCAGATGCTTGTCGCTTTCCAGCCTGAGCTGCTGGCTGGACGCGTTGCTGTCGGGTTCAAGAATATGCTGGGACAGCCAGCGCACCAGCGCATGCTCGCTTTCCAGCTGCGAGCCTGCTTCCTGCAACAGTTCGCTGATATGTAAAATATCGGTCAGGCGGCGTTCGCCCCCCGCCGTCGCCAGCAGGTTTTCCGCAATCTGGCGGGTTGTCATCAGCGCGCGCAGCATCGGCATCACGCCGCGTTTATGCCAGATCTGACGATAGCCATCAAACTCTTCGACCACCGCATCCCAGGCATTTTCATCGTTATTTAACGCTTCAAGATCCTGCGCATTCAGCCCCATCATTGAGGTCGCCAGCGCGCTACGCAGCGTGTTCTCACGCTCCGGCGTCATCACCGCCTGCAGCACCCACAGCAACTCCCGCGCTTCCAGCGTTTCAAATACGCTGTCACGGTTGGAAAGGTAGACGGAGGGAATTGCCAGCTGCGTCAGCGCATCACGGACCAGTGCCGCCTCCTGGCGGCTACGAACCAGTACGCTGATGTCCGACGCGCGTACCGGACTGGATGTTTTACCACTGACCAGTTGCGCAGCGCCAGACTGCCCGGCATTAAGCCAGTCGCGAATTTGCGTGGCGCACACCTGGGCCATGTAGTTCTGATAATCGCCTAGGCCGCAGCTTTCCCCTTCCATCAGCCACATGCTCATGGCTGGCTGTGTCTCACCGTGTAAAACAAACCGAAACGACTGGTTTTTTTCTGCAAATTTTACCGGGCTAAAGGGGATTTCGCGGAACATAAAGGCGTCATCCATCTGGCTGAAAAGCGTATTTACGCTATTGACCATGCCGGGGGCCGAACGCCAGTTGGTATCGAGCGTATAGTGTGCGCTGACCTCGCTGCGCGCCTTCATATAGGTGAAGATATCCGCGCCGCGAAACGCGTAAATCGCCTGTTTTGGGTCGCCAATCAGCAGCAGTGCGGTATCCGGCTGATGCTGCCAGATCCGGCGAAAAATACGGTACTGCTGCGGATCGGTATCCTGAAATTCATCGATCATCGCGACCGGAAAACGGGTACGGATAGCCGTCGCCAGCGCATCGCCGCTTTCACTGCGCAACGCCGCATCCAGACGGCTGAGCATATCGTCAAAGCCTAGCTCACCGCGGCGTCGTTTCTCCTCGGCAACCGCTGAACGGATCTCCGCCAGCGCCCGGGTGATCACCAGATCGCGGAGAGTTAACGGTTCGCTAAGCAGTTCATCAATAGCGACAAACAGCGGGTGCTGAGGGGTTATTCCGCCCGCTTTAGTGCGCTCTTCCAGAAAACGCTGTGAGAATTTCTCCAGCGCGTCAGGAAGCTGATAACTTTGGGTTTCTTCTTGCGCCCATGCGCTGATCTTTTCGATCCACTTGCCCTGGTTACCACGATTAAATTTACGCCGGTCGATCCCGGAGGCTTCCAGCAGGCCATCCAGCTCATCAACAGAATCACGCCATTGCTGTTTGATCTGGTTAATGCGCGTGAGAATTTGTTCGTGCCGGGAAGCCAGCGTTTCGTCATCAGACGGCGGAGCCTTGATGACCGGCGCTTCCCCCTGCAGATAGCGATCGATGTCTCTCAGCAGAGCCTGCGGTCCTTTCCACGTTTCAAAAATCACCTGCGCAATGTCGCGGGGTAGTGGATAGCAGTGTCGACGCCAGAAGTCCGCACAGGCCTGATAGCGCAGCAGCGATTCATCTTCTATCAGTTGCTGTTCGAACAGCATGCCTGATTCAAAGGCGTTGAGACTGAGCATACGCTGACAAAAGCCGTGGATGGTAAACACCGCCGCTTCATCCATCTGTCTTTCAGCCAATAGCAGCCACTGAGCGGCCTGTTTTTTATCGGCGATTTCATCTAACAAACGGGCATATAGCGGGTTGTCGGTCTTTTCACGCAGGCAGGCAATTCGCAGTTCATGAATGTTGCTACGAATTCGTCCGCGCAACTCTTCGGTGGCTGCCTCGGTGAAGGTGACCACGAGCAGTTCTTCAACGGTCAGAGGACGAGGAAAGGCGGCAGAGCCGCCCAGTCCAAGCAGTAAACGTAAATACAGGGCGGCGATGGTAAAGGTTTTACCGGTGCCCGCAGAGGCTTCAATCAGGCGCTCGCCCGTCAGGGGCAAGCGCAGTGGATCAAGGGACTCAGCGGCATCATTCATTCTTATCACTCATCAGGGGTAAGGTTTGCTGCAACGCGCTGACTGTCTGCCACACTTTCCAGCCTTCCGGGTGCACATATTCTGCTTTCCCGTTCTGACTGCCGGAAACCTGTGACAGTATCGCCATGCCTTGCGGCTCAACCACCGCCTGATGGAAGAAGTCGGCAAGTTTTTGCGGCGTCAGCAGTTTAATCTGAGCCACTATTTTATCACGTGAATCGAAGCGCATATTGCCGCGATCAAAATCTTTGCTTAACTGTGAGGCTTCTTCCCCCAGCGTTTGCGGCGCCTGCAGCATTTGCGCAATAATCGCCTGCTGAATTTGCGCAAACTCTTCAGGTTTCATCGCCCGCAGCTTCGCTTCCGCCGTCGGGAAGAACGCTTTATAACGCTCCCAAAGATAAGACGGCTGCTTATCATTGCTTTGCAGCAGGAACCCCATTCCCCACTGACGGCCGATACTCATCGGGAAAGCAAATACAGCGTAGCCTAACTGCTCTTCAGTACGCAGTTGATTGTAGAACCACGGCTGAACAATCTGCCCTAACATGGCGCTGTAGGCTGAACTGGCGTATTCATCGTATCCGGTTGGCACAAATACCGCCGCCAGCGCGGAGTCCGTGCTACTGCCTGCTTTTTCAAAGATGACGGACTGCTTCTTGTCCACAACCACATCTTTATTGCGACACCACTGTGACCCGTTAGCGCCAAGCTGTTGTTGGATATCCCGCGCCATGGTCGTCGCCTGAGCGGCGCTCATATTACCTATTACCAGGAATTCAGGCCGCGCACCGGTTTTTAAGGCGTCGCGGTACGCCATCACCTCTTTCAGGGTGATGGAAGGCAGTAGCTTACGGCGCTCATCGCGTGAGAAGTACGGCACCTGAGAAAGCATTTGCACTGGCATAATTGCCTGATCGTAGGCTTTACCCTTCTCTGCAGAATCCATCATCTGGGCATACCAGGATTTCGCCTGTTCCAGCTGTTCATCCGTTGAGGTGTAGCTGAAATAGCCGCTCAGCAGCGCCTGAAAAAGCTGCGGCAGACGTTGGGTATAGCCGTTGGCGTTAAGCATCAACCCATTGTTAGCGTTGGTAGAGAAACCAATTCCACCTACCGACGCCTGATTGCTTAACTGATCGAGCGCAATCCCCGCCAGGTAATCGTTAAGTGCGAATAATACCTGGTTGCGGGCGCTGTCCATGGCCTTCGGGTTACGCAGGATCACGCTGACGTCAGCCTTCGGCTCACTGGCAAAATACTGGCTCGGCGCATACACCACGCGTAGATCCGGCTCATCAACGATCAGTTCCGGGTGCGCGTATTTTTTATCCGTTTTAATCAGCGTGAAATCATCCGGAATGTAGGGGTTCAACTCCGGTAACGACAGCGCAATGCCCTGCGCTTTTTGCTGCCAGTCGGCAAAGGTTTTGTCGCTGATTTTATCCACCTGGTAAGGCGCATCGACAAAATAAGCGGTTTTATTATGCGGTTCTTTCGCACTGATATACCAGATACGCGCATTCTGTGGCGTCATCATTGCCAGGCGTTGCTCAACGGCTTTCACATCGTACTGGTCGGCAATATTCACCGCATCCAGCGTATGTTCGACAGGAACGCGGATCATGGTATCAGCCAGCCATTCCACGTAGTCCATATCACGGGTGATGGAGGGATAACGGAAATCGAGATCCAGTACGTGCGCCAGTTCGTCAAAATAGCGTTTATCGACGCCTTTATCGCGTAACAGATTGAGATAACTGAAAATTGCCGCAACAACTTCATCGCGGTTCGCCAGCCCTTTGTCGGTTAACGTCGCGGAAATGGCTAACACGCCGCTGTTCCCATTGACCACCGGATCGGAATCCGCACGAATACCTTCAACCAGCCCCTGCTTTTGCAGCCAGTCAGACAACGTGCCAGGGCTACGATTACCAATCAGATAGGTCACCAGCTCATCGGTTTTACTGCGGAACTGCGCGCTGTTGTTATCGATACGAAACTCGACGCGCAGTACTTTACGCGGCATTGCCGGAACATAGTGGATGATGACGCCCTTTTGCGCGTCGGTGACTACCGGTACGGTAATTTCAGGCTTTGCGATATTTCTGTTCGGTACGCGTCCAAAGGTGTCAGCAGCTATCCGCGCCAGCTCTGGCAGGGGCTTATTGCTATAAATCACCGCCTTCATCAGGTTCGCGGAGTAGTACTTTTCATGAAATTTTTGTAATGCCTGCACCACCGGGTTTCCCGGTTTATCGCTTAATGTCTCGAGATTTCCGCCGGAGAAACGCGAGCCAGGGTGCGCCGGGTTGATGGTCTCAGCACTCACCTGCGCCATACGCATCCCGTCTCGGGTGCGCGCCAGCGTCAGCTCGGAGTTAACCGCGTTACGCTCACGATCGGCATATTTTTTATCCAGCAACGGATCGGCAATAGCGTCTGCCAGGCGATCCACCGCCCCCACCAACGCGTCGTTTTCGACTTCAAGATAGAAGGCCGTACGGTAAGGCGCGGTGCTGGCATTGTGGCTGCCGCCGTGCATTTTCAGGAATTCAGCCAGACTGTCCGGCTGCGGGTATTTTTTCGAGCCCATCAGACACATGTGTTCGAGATAATGCGCCAGCCCCTGATGCTCGTCCGGATCTTCCAGCGAGCCCACGGGAACCACCAGTGCAGAAAGGGATTTCACGGCCTGAGGATCGGATACCAGCAACACGACCATGCCGTTATCAAGGCGCACGGCCTGATACTGGCGGGTGTCTTTATCGCTTTTACGGATGGTTTCAGCTAAAGGCTGCCAACCGGTATCTGCCTGACTTACGGGAACCCAAAGGGCGACGAACAACAGTAATGCGCTGAACCAGGTGCTGCGGGGCATTCACAAACCTCATCATTAACGTATTCACCTGTTCACAGCAAAGCACGCATAAATACGTGGTCTGAACAGGGCAAGACTATGTGCTGAACGAGCCAGCATCCTCTCTTTGTAAGAATCAGTCCGTGACAGAATGCGCATCATAGTGGAAGCCATCGAACTGCGCAATTTTTATACAATCATCATGACTAATTAAAGCGAAAAATCGGTAACAGGTAGCGCTGAGACTGTAAAACAATGGTCTCCAGCGTAGCCGCATCCAGCTGACGCCAAAGGCGCTGATACCAGATATCATCACCTTCACCCCGTACCATCATGTTACCTTCATAGGCCTGCAGAAACTTACTGCGCGCTTTTTGCAACGTTGCATCGTCATCTAACATGGCATCATTTACGGCGTCATAACAGGTTTTTATCCAGGCGCCGCCGCTTTCGGGCAATACCAGCAATGGTGACGACATGCCTTCCCGATACCCCTCAACGAGCTGCGACAGGTACAGCAGCGCCTGCTCTGCATCCAGTGGCGGAAAACGCCATTCCCCGTCTTTACGCAGGAACAACCGGCTCTCTCCCGTACCGCCACTGGCACAATAGACAAGATGTTCCAGCCAAAGTTGCACACCCTGCGCAATGCTTATCAAAGATGGGCGCCAGCGCAACAAACCGTCCTCTTGCACCTGTGGCAGCCAACCGGTGATTTGCACGCCGTTACAGTTAAGATCGATTTCCATACTCTGGCAGGGCTGACGACAGGCGATAATGCGTTCAGCCAGCGACTGCATCTCCTGACGCTGCGTATCCCACAGAATTTCGCCAAATGGCCCATAGGGAAGCGTGCCCGCCGCACGAAAACGGCGAAACAGTTGTTCAGCATCCTTCTCTTCAACCAGCGTGTTAAGCAATTGCTGATTAAGCTGATAGCGGGTTAATCCTTCAAGAGTGAACGGTTCCGTTTCCGGGATCTCACTTTCTTCAGAGCGGAAGTTGACCCTCAGACGCATCTGGAAAAAAGCCCTTACCGGATGAGCCCAAAATCGCTGCAGCGTTTCCAGCGTCAGCGCTTCAGGCATCTCAAAGGGAAGCGTCTGGACAAAATCCGTGTGCGCTTTTCCTGACAGGCTCGCCGCAGGCAGCCATTCCCGGGCATAGCTTTGCTGTTCGCCCGGTAGATAGTTTTGTGCATCAAAGGGCATACGGGTATGCAAACGGGTAATGTGTGCTTTTACCCGGGCTTCGCTTTGATCGCAGGTCAATGATTCATCGCCCGGCAGATAGTGGCTTTGCCCGATGTAGTCCATCAGTTCCTGCACCAGTACCGACGGGAAGCGCTCGCTGTTGTCCTGAATGGAGCGGCCAATGTAGCTGATGTAGAGCGTTTGCTGTGCTGAAATCAATGCTTCAAGAAACAGGTAGCGGTCATCATCGCGACGGCTGCGATCGCCCCTCATCGGTTTTTGACTCATCAAATCAAAGCCCAACGGCGCAAGCTGACGCGGATAAACGCCATCGTTCATACCCAGCAGGCAAACCACCTTGAAAGGAATAGAGCGCATCGGCATCAGCGTACAAATGTTAACTGGCCCCGCCAGGAAGCGCTGGCTAATGCGCTCCTGGTCAAGACGCTGAGCCAGCTCATCTCGCAATAGAGAAAGCGGTATGGCATCACCATACTCAGCCCCCAGACCTTCAGTGATAATGGCCTGCCACTGCTGTTCAATCAGCGTCATCGCCGCTTCGGTATCTGCATCCGGCAGGAAGAAATCATTAAGCATGTCCCGACAAACGGGCAGCCACTCTTCCAGCGGGCGCTCCTGCGCTAACCCTCTACGCCAGAGATTGAGCTGCATCAGCAACGAGGCCAGATGCCCTACCAACTCGGCAATCAAACCGTTGGACTCATCGTATGGCAATACCGATTGCCACTCGCCCTGCGCGCTTTCCATCGCGTAGCCGAGCAGCATGCGCGTTAAACCAAATTGCCAGGTATGCTGACCTGTAGGCGGAAGTTCCAGTTCACGCACGTTATCGTCGTCAATTCCCCAGCGAATCCCGGATTCATTGACCCATAACCGAAGATAGCGCAGCCCTTCTTCATCGATATTGAAACGCGCCGCCAGCACGGGCACATCCAGTAATGCCAGCACATCCTCTGAGACAAAACGGCTATCCGGCAGCGACAGCAGGCTAATAAAGGCCTGTAAGACGGGATGAGACTGGCGCGCCCGACGGTCGGAAATCGCATAAGGTAAGTAACGCTCAGCTGGCGCACTGCCAAAGACCGACTGAATAAATGGGCTGTAGCTGTCGATATCCGCCACCATCACAATAATATCGCGCGGCGTCAGCGTGGGATCCGCTTCCAGCATTGCCAGCAGGCGGTCATGAAGAATTTCTACCTCGCGCTGTGGGCTATGACAAACATGGAAAGTCACGCTGGTGTCGTTCAGTTCAAGCCGTCGTTTATTGTCGCTACGCGAATACTCTTCCAGCGTAACGCCCGCCACGGCATGACTTTCAAGTTCCAGAATATCCGATTGAATATTATGCAAAAGATTGTCAGGTGTTATATCGACAAACGCATCCAGCTCCTGACTATTTTCCAGTTCTGAAAGCAGATAAATGTAATCGCGCCCCAGTTTGCCCCACGAGGCCAGCATCGGGTTGCCCACATCCTGTTCACCATCGCTGTTAAACAACCCTTCGGCTTTCTGACTATCGCGAAACAGCGGCAGATGGCGTTCTTCAAAGCTGTGCCGACGCTGACGCGCCATCAGCTTCGCCAGCCAGGCGGGATCTTTTATATCTCCCCAGTAGTAGCGACAAGGGTTGGTAAACAGCAGATGAATATCAATGTGCTTGCCCAGCGCCTGCAATGCCTGCAAATAAACCGGCGGCAGCGCCGAAATGCCGCAAATAAAGACGCGAGAAGGCAGTCCCTGCGGGCACTCGGACGCGCTTTCCAGAGTCTGAATAAATCGTTGGTATAAATTGGCGCGATGCCAGCGCGGCTGGCCCAATTCCTCGGTGTGTTCCACCAGCGCTTTCCACAACGGCGCCTGCCAGGCCTGAGATTCGCCGAGTCCCTCAACCAGTCGCCCGGCTTCCCACTGGGTCAACCACTCAGGGCGATAGACTAAATACTGGTCAAAGAGGTCAGCCGCGCGCGAGGAAAGCTGAAACAGTTTACGTTTATCGGTGTCGTCCGTCAGATAGTGGCGCAGCAATGCGAAGTCATCGCCATCCAGCAATTGCGGCAACAGCGTCATCAACTTCCAGCTCATGCTCTGTTTGCTGAACGCGCTCTCTTTCGGGATATCCGGCAGCACGCGCACAAACATATCCCAGATAAAACTCGCGGGCAGCGGAAAATCGATGTTGGCGGCAATACTAAACTTCTGTGCAAGGGTCATTTGTAGCCACTGCGCCATACCGGTACTTTGAACCAGGATCATCTCAGGTTCAAAGGGGTCGTCCAGCCGCTCGCGCTCAACGATAAATTCCATTAACGCTTCCAGCACATCCAGACGATTGGAGTGGTAGACCCTTAACATAGCGACTCCTGACTACTGACGATTCGGGCAATGCAGACGCGTCATCTGACCCTGCCTGCCCAAGGGTGAAGAAATTTTAACGTTGATGCTGACACATCCCGCGCTCGTTGTCTGCATTCGGTTAACCTGCCAGTTCAAAGGCAATGAAAACTGATACAGCTGGGTTTGCTGCCAGGCGTGACGCCAGAGTTGCTGATACTGGTTTCTGATGATAAAGCTGTTCATCAGCGCCCGCTGGTATCCTGACAGCGCGGTCACAATCATGATCATCAGCACCATTGCCAGCATCACTTCCGGCAGGCTAAAGCCACGCTGTCTGTTCAGGGGATCTGACATAGCGCCTGCTCCTTTAGCGGACAAAAATCGCTCCAGCCATGCACCGAATATTCGATATTGTCATCAATAATCGCCCCCTGCCGCCATAACGATACCCCTTCATAATGGACTATTAGCAGCACGAAATTATTAGTAAGCAGTCGCAGGCAAACCGCGGCATCCTGCGTGGTATAACGCCGACACTGTACGGCGAGTTGTAAGCGCCAGGGCTGCATACGCCCCCATTCCATCGCGGATTGCACCACCGCCTGGCGCTGCAGAGCCTGACTTTGCGTGACCACTCGCGAAGCAAAACGGGACTCCTGCCTGCTAACGCCTTGCAGCAGAAGGCTACCGAGCACCAATAGCAACAAGACCATCGCTAAAGATGAAACGCCCCGCTCACGGTTCACAGGTTGAATCCTGTCACGCTGTAGACTGCTTCAATAACCTTTTGTGGTTCGGCATTGTTCACTCCGCGCAAACGCAGCGTAAGGAGCGGGGAATATCCGCTGATATTCAGACGTTCGACCTGAAATGCCTCAATCTGTATCGTGGCTGGATCGGTCATTTTCTCCCACCCTTTTCCATTGCAGTCCGTTACTCCCCGCAGGGTCTCCAGTACCTTGTCCTGTAAACGAAATCCAATCGTATCGGCCTCTTTCGCGGGACTGCTCTCCCAAATGCCGTTGCTATTGGCATCCCAGCGCGCAATGACACAGTCGCCCTTAGCCGATATCTCCAGCCCTTCTCCGACACAGTTTCCGCGGCAGTACCCTGCCCGCTGAAGATGCTTCGCCACGGTGTATACCCGCTGCCATATTTCATCTTCAAACGCTAACTGGCGCGTGTTGCGCAGGATCTCTCGCTGCAGCGCGGGTAAAAATCGCGCTGAGCTAAGCAATAAAACGCTGCTAATCGCCATAACAATCAGCACCTCAAGGAGTGAAAAGCCCCGTTCATTTACTGACATAACCTGGCCTCATCTTTCTCGCAAAGCCTGATTCGCCCCCAGCCTGACACCACCACGCGCCATTCCCCTGTCGTATTTTTCAGGCGAATATGTCCAGCCCATGCCGTATTGCGCAGACCAAAAAAGGCCAGTGAAGGCGTTATCTCTGCCATTTCGACATCGTCCCAGGGCGGTGTAAAAACCAAGGGCGAAACGGGTAGACACGTGGTTTGCACAGCAGCAGAGCTGACAAAACACCAGGATGTGCCATCCCGAATCACGCTGATGACGTGATCGCGGTTACGCCAGTTAGCATCTTCACGCAGTTGCAGCAGGTAATCTCGCACCTGAATGGCGGTTTGCCATAGCCGCTGTTGCTGTTGCCAGCGCTGCCAACCATACAGCCCCGAGGCGCCAAGCGCCGCGACGATCAGCATCGCAATCAGGGTTTCGATAAGCGTGTAGCCGTGTTGTTTTTTCATGCCGCCAGTATGGCGTGAGGAAAATGAATAACGAGCGGGAAATTCGGTTTCTACGGCGAGCTACGAGGAATATTTGTCGCGTTGCAGGTCGTTGCAATATTTCAGGAACCCACGCCGAAGAACGCGATTTGAGACAAAAAAAACCGACGCACACGGGCGTCGGTTGTGACAGCATGAAGCCGGTTAGATAGCCACGGGCGCTTTAATACCAGGATGCGGATCGTAGCCTTCAATTTCGAAATCTTCGAAGCGATAGTCAAAGATAGATTCAGGCTTACGTTTGATGACCAGCTTCGGCAGCGCGCGCGGTTCGCGGCTAAGCTGCAGATGCGTTTGATCCATATGATTGCTGTACAGGTGCGTGTCGCCGCCGGTCCAGACAAAATCACCCACTTCCAGATCGCACTGCTGCGCCATCATGTGTACCAGCAAGGCGTAGCTGGCAATGTTAAACGGCAAACCGAGGAACACATCGCACGAACGCTGATACAGCTGGCAGGAGAGCTTGCCATCCGCCACGTAAAACTGGAAGAACGCGTGGCACGGCGCCAGCGCCATTTTATCCAGCTCACCGACGTTCCATGCAGAAACGATAATTCGGCGAGAGTCCGGGTCATTTTTGAGCTGGTTTAACACCGTGGTGATCTGGTCAATATGGCGACCGTCTGGCGTAGGCCACGCACGCCACTGTTTGCCATAAACCGGGCCCAGATTACCGTTTTCATCCGCCCATTCGTCCCAGATTGAGACGTTGTTTTCATGCAGGTAGGCAACGTTGGTGTTGCCCTGCAAAAACCACAGCAGTTCATGAATGATCGAGCGTAAATGACAGCGTTTAGTCGTAACCAGCGGGAACCCTTCCTGCAGATTAAAACGCATCTGATGACCAAAAATGGAAAGCGTTCCGGTTCCGGTACGGTCGTTTTTCTGTGTGCCTTCATCCAGCACTTTTTGCATCAGTTCTAAATACTGTTTCATGGTTCCTCAGGAAACGTGTTGCTGTGGGCTGCGGCGGTACGCCCAAACCATCATAATAATGCCTGCGACAATCATCGGGATTGAGAGGATCTGTCCCATGCTGATGTACTGTACCCAGGTGCCGGTAAACTGCGCATCCGGCTGGCGGAAGAATTCAACGATAATACGAAACGCGCCATAACCAATCAGGAACAGACCGGATACCGAACCCATCGGGCGCGGTTTACGAATGTACAGATTAAGAATGATAAACAACACAACGCCTTCCAGCGCCATCTCATAAAGCTGTGAGGCATGGCGCGGCAGCGAGCCGTAGGTATCAAAAATAGACTGCCATTGCGGGTTAGTTTGCAGCAGTAAAATGTCTTCGGTACGGGAGCCCGGGAACAGCATGGTGTACTTGAAGTTCGGATCAACGCGTCCCCACAGCTCACCGTTGATAAAGTTGCCCAAACGCCCTGCGCCCAGACCAAACGGAATCAGCGGGGCAATGAAATCAGAAACCTGGAAGAACGAACGCTTGGTGCGTTTGGCGAAGATAATCATCACCAGGATCACACCAATAAGCCCACCGTGGAAGGACATCCCGCCGTCCCAGACGCGGAACAGATACAGCGGGTTATCGAGGAATAACGGGAAGTTATAGAACAGTACGTAACCAATACGCCCTCCAAGGAAAACCCCGAGGAAGCCCGCATACAGTAGATTTTCTACTTCATTTTTGGTCCAGCCACTGCCCGGACGATTAGCACGGCGCGTCGCCAGCCACATCGCAAAAATAAACCCCACCAAATACATTAAGCCGTACCAGTGAAGCGCGACGGGTCCGATTGAGAAAATGACCGGATCGAAATCCGGAAAATGCAGATAGCTACTGGTCATCTGTCACCACAAGTTCTTGTTATTTCGCTGAAGTCAGACAGCAATTGATAAGCGCACCTGCATAATGCAGGCGCTCCAAAGGTGCGAATGATAGCACATGGGGATCGCAGCGGATGCCGATTACAGTTAAAAGATATGTATACCTACTGTTACCAGCCCTCGATTCACAATCCCCCGCGAATCAGTCCCCCCATGCCACGGCGTTCCATAAAAGCCGCCACCTGATGGCGTACTTCTGTCGCCATCTGCGCTTCCAGGCTGCGTTGCGCCAGCGTTTGCGCCTCATCAAAATCGATATGGCGCAGCAGATATTTAACGCGAGCCACGGAACGACCGTTCATCGACAAATGGCGAAAACCCAGGCCGATCAGAATGGCCACGCACATCGGGTCGCCCGCCATTTCACCGCACAATCGCAAATCGATACCGCTTCTTTCGGCTTCCTGCGCAATCATCGCCAGCACACGTAACATACCCGGATGCAGGCTGTCATAAATGCTGGCCACCCGCGTATTGTTACGATCGACAGCCAGAATGTACTGGGTGAGATCGTTGGTTCCGACCGAGATAAAGTCTATCCGGTTTATCAGGTGCGGCAGCATAAACACCATCGACGGAACTTCCAGCATGATGCCAATGCGCGGTTTTGGGATCGCGTAGCCGATCATCTCTTCCACTTCGCGTCCGGCGCGTTCAATCAAACGTCGCGCTTCGTCCACTTCATCAATGCTGGTGACCATCGGCAGCAAAATGCTCAGGTTGCCGGTTGCCGCGTTGGCACGCAGCATGGCCCGAACCTGGATCAAAAAGATCTCCGGCTGATCGAGCGTTATGCGAATGCCACGCCAGCCAAGGCACGGGTTCTCTTCACTGATCGGCATGTAGGGCAGTTGTTTATCGGCGCCGACATCCAGCGTACGTAGGGTCACCGGCTTGTCGTTAAACATTTGCAGCATGCCCTGATACTGCGCAACCTGTTCTTCTTCCGAAGGAAAACCGCTTTGCAGCATGAACGGGATTTCGGTGCGATACAGGCCAATGCCGTCGATCCGGCTCCCCAGCTTCTCTTCATGCTCCGGGCTGAGGCCCGCATTGAGCATCACCTTCACACGCTCGCCGCTTTTCAACTGTGCTGGCTGGTTGACGTCGTCTTCCGCCAGGCGGCTCAGCTCAATTTCTTCACTGATAAGACGCTGGTATTCCTGGATCAATACCGGTTCTGGATCGACCAGCAGTTCACCGCGATACCCGTCCACTACCAGCGTACGGCGATGTAACACCGATGGCTGGATATCGGCCCCCATGACGGTAGGGATACCCAGCGCACGAACCATAATAGCCGCATGAGAGTTGGCCGCGCCGTCCCGGACAACCACACCGACTAAGCGGTCCTGAGGAAGTTCCGCCAGCGTGGTGGCGGAAAGTTCATCCGCCACCAGCACAAAGCGTTCCGGCCAGGTATTCGGCCCCTGGATCGAGTCGTCAAGATGGAACAGTAGACGCTGGCCCAGCGCGCGTAAATCTCCGGCCCGCTCTTTGAGGTAGTTATCACTCAGCGCGGCAAACTGTTCGGCAAACTTTTCAATGATCGTTTTAACGGCCCACTCGGCCACCGAACCGTTATCCACTTCCGCAAATAGCTCACGGCGCAGACGAGTATCGGAAAGCAAGTGTGAGTAGAGATCAAAAATCGCCGCCGTTTCTTTTTGCGCCCCGGCGGTAAAGCGTTTGCTGTAGCGGCGGAATTCATTCGCCGCCTCTTCCAGCGCACCGGTGAGCCGCTCGCGCTCAAGCACCGGATCCAGCGTTGAAGCCTGATAGACCTGCTCCATCAGCGGCAGCGTCGCATCCTGCCAGCCTTCGGCTATTGCCACACCAGGGGCGGCGGGCAATGCGCGGATGCGCGTTTGCCGGTATTGGCCGAACAGCGCGTTAAGCTGCGACTGCGAAAGAATCGCCGCCATTTGCGTAGCGAGCGTGACGAGGAAAGACTCTTCACTTTCATCGTACTGGCGCAATTCGCGCTGCTGGACCACCAGCACACCTAACAGCTGACGGCGCTGAATAATCGGTACGCCTAAGAACGCACGAAAGCGCTCTTCTTTTACCGAAGGGATGTATTTAAAGCTGGGATGTTTTTGCGCATCGGCGAGGTTGATAGGTTCCGCCAGCCTGCCAACCAGGCCAACGATACCTTCATCAAACGCGAGTGCGACAGTACGACCACGCGGTTTCTTCAGTCCCCGGGTCGCCATGAGGTAATAACAACGTCGATCGTGATCGGCCAAATAAACCGAACAGACCTCTGTATCCATCGCAAGACAGATGTCGGTAACCAGAATATTCAGCGCTTCATTCAGACGCGGAGCACTGGCCACCTTTTCGACTATTTCGCGCAGGCGGGTGAGCATAATTTGCGTAGCTTAACCTCTTTTACGTCTGTACGCAGGTGCGCTTTGCGGCTTAGGAGTGCTCTCCTGAAGCGCCATGACAACACTTGCGAATTCTTTCATCACCCTGCGATAGACATCGCGTTTAAATGACACCACCTGTCGAACCGGATACCAGTAACTCACCCAGCGCCAGCCGTCGAACTCAGGTGTACTGCTGGTTTGCATATTGATTTCAGCATCGCTGCTGACCAATTGCAGAAGAAACCATTTTTGTTTCTGGCCGATACAAACCGGCTTCGTGTCCCAACGCACCAAACGTTTCGGTAACTTGTAACGCAACCAGTTACGAGTAGAAGCAAGGATCCGTACATCTTTACGACTGAGACCCACTTCTTCAAAGAGTTCCCGGTACATCGCCTGCTCTGCTGTCTCTCCTGCATTTATCCCACCTTGCGGGAATTGCCAGGAGTGCTGACCAAATCGCCGGGCCCACATGACCTGCCCCTGGCGGTTACAAATTACTATCCCTACATTCGGGCGGTAGCCATCGTCATCAATCACCGGACTACCTCAATATAAACCTTATATACAAACGATTGTTTCACACTCCAGAGAGGCGGTAAACCACTCTGTTAAGGGCGCGATACTCTAATAACAATTGAATAACTCACAGCTAAGGGCGGAGTTATAAACAGAAGAAGGGCAAGCAAGGCGATTTTATTCACCTTTTCTGTGGATATAGTTGTGAAGAAGTACGGAATTACTATGGGAAAACCCAGAACAGTCCGAATAAGACATTCGTCACATATCAAAAATAGTCTTCTATATTCATAAAGTTAAAACCGTTCAGCGCAAATAAACCCATAGAAATGTGACGTATATCACGCACACGATCTTCAGGCTGATGAAAGATCGACCAGCGTTGGTTTTATCCACAGATTATGCCAATAAGTTAGGCACAATTTGTGTGAAAATTCGATTTTCGTCGCACGTCAAGGCTGTAAATTGAAACAGTAGTGGGGGTTTTTCACAGTTATCCCATCTTTCTGTGGATAACATGGTGTAAGATCCTGTTCATTGTCAGTGACCAGAATTGGAAAACCCGCTTCGCTGTTGCGCAACTCTGCGTATGTGAATCTAAAAACCAATATAAATCATAGAATTGAATAAAGCATGTGGAAAAAGATAAACTCTGTCCACACGGTATAAAATCTTTGCTCATTTTTTCACCTAAGGGTTAACCCGATGTCAGAACTCCATCCGCTGCTTTCTCCCCCTGAATCTGAAGCCCAGTTGTTGAGCCAGGCACAGCTGCTTTCGGGCTACGCGCTGGGAGAGTTGGCGGCAATGGCGGGACTCGTCGCCCCCAAGGATCTCAAGCGCGATAAAGGCTGGATTGGCGTGCTACTGGAAATCTGGCTCGGCGCCAGTGCGGGCAGCAAACCGGAGCAGGATTTTGCGGCGCTGGGCGTGGAGCTGAAAACAATCCCAGTGGATAGCCTTGGCAGACCGCTGGAAACCACCTTTGTGTGCGTGGCACCGTTAACCGGCAATACCGGCGTTACCTGGGAAACCAGCCATGTGCGGCACAAACTTAAACGCGTTCTGTGGATCCCGGTAGAAGGCGAACGCAGCATCCCGCTGGCAGAGCGCCGCGTCGGCTCTCCCCTGCTGTGGAGCCCGAATGAAGAAGAAGACCGGCAATTGCGTCTGGACTGGGAAGAGTTGATGGATATGATTGTGTTAGGCCACGTCGAACGCATCACTGCCCGCCATGGGGAAGTGCTACAGCTGCGTCCTAAAGCCGCCAACGCCCGAGCGCTTACCGAGGCCATTGGCGCCCATGGCGAACCCATCCTGACCCTACCTCGCGGTTTTTACTTGAAAAAGAACTTCACGCGCGCATTGCTTGAGCGACATTTCTTGTTCCAGGCGCAATAGGCACCGTCCGGTCTTTCACCCGCCGCGTTACGGGCCTATAATTACCGCTTCTTTTTTTTGGCAGGACTTTGTTCGATGTTATTTGCATGGATAACCGATCCTAACGCCTGGCTTGCGCTCGGTACGCTGACGCTGCTGGAGATCGTTCTTGGGATCGACAATATTATTTTCCTCTCTCTGGTTGTAGCCAAACTCCCGACAGCGCAACGCAATCATGCCCGACGTATTGGGCTTGCGGCGGCGATGATCATGCGTCTGGCACTGCTGGCCTCTATCGCCTGGGTAACGCGTCTGACAAACCCGCTATTCGAAGTGTTTGGCGAGGCAATATCAGCGCGCGACCTGATCCTTCTACTGGGGGGATTGTTCCTGATCTGGAAAGCCAGTAAGGAGATCCACGAATCCATTGAAGGTGAGGAAGAGGGGCTGAAAACCCGCGTTTCCTCTTTTCTGGGCGCGATTGTGCAGATCATGTTGTTAGACATAATCTTCAGCCTGGATTCCGTGATTACTGCGGTAGGCTTGTCCGATCATCTGTTTATCATGATGGCGGCAGTGGTGATTGCCGTGGGTGTGATGATGTTTGCTGCACGCCCGATTGGCGATTTTGTCGACCGCCATCCTTCGGTAAAAATGCTGGCGCTCTCGTTCCTGATTCTGGTCGGTTTCACGCTAATTCTGGAAAGTTTCGACGTCCACGTTCCGAAAGGATATATCTATTTCGCCATGTTCTTCTCTATTGCGGTAGAGACCTTGAACCTGTGGCGTAATAAAAAAAATCCGCTCTGATGAAATCCATCGCTCCCCGCACGGGGAGCGAATGCGCGCCACACCTACCTCTTCTCACAGTTTAAGATTTTACTGCTTTCGCCATGCACAACTTCGCGTTATTACTAAACTATTGTCAGATGCAGGCTATGTGAGGATAAGCAGATGAAAAAATGGGCAGTTTTGATTTCCGCCGTAGGACTGGCTTTTGCCGTTTCCGGATGCAGCAGTGATTATGTAATGGCGACAAAAGATGGTCGAATGATCCTGACCGATGGAAAACCAGAAATTGACGATGATACCGGTCTGGTGAGCTATCACGACCAGCAAGGCAATGCGATGCAGATTAATCGCGATGATGTGTCTCAAATCATTGAACGCTGATGGTTGAGGTCAGCAGCGCGCTGGCCTTAACAATTTTACTTCCCTTTTTCTCTTCCCTCAGCCATTTTTATAATCCTTATGTCGTGATTATAAAAAGGAAACGGCTATGCAATATCACCGTATACCCCACAGCTCGCTTGAAGTCAGTACACTGGGGCTGGGCACAATGACGTTTGGTGAACAAAACAGCGAAGCCGACGCACATGCACAGCTCGATTATGCCGTAGAACAAGGCATAAATTTGATCGACGTTGCCGAGATGTATCCGGTACCGCCGCGTCCTGAAACCCAGGGTCTCACCGAAACCTACGTAGGTAACTGGCTCGCCAAACACGGCAGCCGTGAAAAGCTAATCGTTGCTTCTAAGGTGAGTGGACCTTCACGTAACAACGACAGCGGTATTCGACCGAATCAGGCGCTGGACCGTAAAAATATCCGTGAAGCGCTGCACGACAGCCTGAAAAGACTGCAAACCGATTACCTGGATCTGTATCAGGTTCACTGGCCGCAGCGCCCGACCAACTGCTTTGGTAAGTTAGGCTACAGCTGGACGGACTCTGCGCCAGTCGTTTCGCTGCTGGATACGCTGGACGCGCTGGCAGAGTTTCAGCGCGCGGGGAAAATTCGCTACATCGGCGTGTCCAATGAAACCGCGTTTGGCGTGATGCGCTACCTGCACCTGGCGGACAAACACGATCTGCCGCGCATCGCCACCATTCAGAACCCCTACAGCCTGCTGAATCGCAGCTATGAGGTTGGACTGGCGGAAGTGAGCCAGTATGAAGGCGTTGAACTGCTGGCCTACTCTTGCCTTGGCTTCGGTACATTAACCGGTAAATACCTGAACGGCGCGAAGCCAGCCGGTGCACGCAATACGCTGTTTAGCCGTTTCACACGTTACAGCGGCGAGCAAACGCAAAAAGCCGTTGCGGCCTATGTGGATATCGCGAAACGCCATAATCTGGATCCTGCGCAAATGGCGTTGGCATTCGTGCGTCGTCAGCCGTTTGTCGCCAGCACCCTGCTGGGAGCCACGACGATGGAGCAGCTAAAAACCAACGTTGAAAGCCTGCATCTGGAGTTGAGCGAAGAAGTACTGGCAGAGATTGAAGCGGTGCATCAGGTATATACCTATCCTGCACCGTGACGGTTAGTGCCTGATGGCGCTACGCTTATCAGACCTACAAATTGCTGCTCTCTGTAGGCCAGATAAGGCGACGCTGCCATCCGGCACATTCATTGTTCATTCATCTCGTACCAGGCTGGCGGCGCTGCCAAATCCACAGCGCCGCAATCGCCAGCGCAAACAGCGCGCCGAATCCAATACCAATCGCTACCGCCGGGATCCCCACCAGCACTGCCAGTGAGTAAATCCCAAGCATCAGCAGCATCGCGCTGTTTTCGCCCAGGTTTTGCACCGCGATCGCATTACCCGCACCGACACTTTTCTTGCCCCGCTCCTGCAGCAACGCATTCAGCGGTACCACAAAGAAGCCACCTGACACGCCGATAAGCATCAGCAACGCGTAAGCCGGAAGCAGCGCATGCTGAAGTGAGAAAATCAGCACCACGACGCCAATCAGGATCCCCGCTGGCATACAGCGCGACACGGTTTCCAGCGTCACCAGCTTCGCTGCCGCCCCCGCGCCTACGACAATCCCAATCGCTACCATAGCATTGAGGTAGGTCGGCGTAGCGTTATCGGTGATGCCGAGCGCCACCGGAACCCACAGCACCAGCAGAAAACGCAGCGTGACGCCCGCGCCCCAAAAAAGGCTGGTTCCGACCAACGAAAAACGTGTTTCACCGTTGCGCCACAGCGAAGAAGCGGCGCAGAAGAAACTGCGCGTCATTTTCCCCAGATGCCAGGATTGGCCAGGACGAGCCGCGGCCAGTTTCGGGATGTACAGGTTAGCCACCACGGCGCCAGCATAGGCCAGCGCACAGGCAGAAAGCGCGGCAATCACATGCCAGTCGGCCAGAACGCCACCAGCGACAGAACCGAGCAAAATCGCGGCGATAGTGGAGGCTTCCATCAGGCCGTTGGCTTTCACCAGTTTGTCACCGGTGGTCAATTCACCGAGAATGCCATACTTGGCCGGTGAGTACGCGGCCGCGCCAATCCCCACCAGCGTATACCCGAGAAACGGATTAATACCGAAGCAAATACTCGCCGCGCCCAGCAGTTTCAGGGCGTTCGCGAACATCATCACTCTGCCTTTGGCAAAGCTATCCGCCACCTGTCCAACAAATGGCGCAAACAGGATATAAGCGCCCACAAACACCATTTGCAGGATTGGCTGGCTCCAGTCCGGATAAAATTGTTCCTTCAGCAGCGCCAGCGTGGCGAACAGCAGCGCGTTATCGCCAAACGCCGACAGAAACTGCGCGGCGATGACGGACATCATCCCTTTGGACCAGATTGAAGTGTTAGTGTGCGCTGACTCAATCATGTTGTTTTTCCGGCTCATCGACCCAGCTTTTCAGCGTAACAAAATCCGGCTTACCGCTGCCGAGTAATGGGAGTTGCTTCAGGTGGCGAATATCACGCGGTACGGCAAGTTCAGGCACGCCATGCGCTCGCGCATACTGCTGTAGTTTTTCACGTGTGAGTTCGCTGTCGGTAGTGAACAGCACCAGCGCCTCACCTTTGCTGGCATCGCTCTTGATCGCCGTGGCGTGCATTTTGTCTGCAGATACCGCCAATGCCAGTTGCTCAACCATTTCCAGCGAGACCATCTCTCCGGCAATTTTAGCAAAACGCTTGGCGCGCCCCTGGATCTGTACAAAGCCGTTTTCATCAAAGCGGACGATGTCTCCGGTGTCATACCAGCCGCGCTCAATCTCACCCTGCGCATTTTCTGCCGTCGGCACTTCCAGCACGCCAGGTTTTTCGACGCGCAAATAGCCGCTCATAATATTCGGGCCTTTCAGTTGTAAACGCCCACCGTCCTCAATACCCGGAACAGCCAGCAGTCGGGCATCCATGCCAGGCAAGATGCGCCCTACCGTTCCTGATTTTGCCGCCATCGGCACATTGATCGACACAACCGGCGCACATTCCGTCACGCCATAGCCTTCAAGGACACGCAGGCCAAATTTCTCCTGCCATAGCTGCTTTGTGCTGTCTTGCAGTTTTTCTGCGCCTGCCACCACATAGCGCAGGCGGTGGAAATCGTACGGATGCGCGAAACGCGCATAGTTACCGAGGAACGTTGAAGTACCAAACAACACTGTGCAGTTCCGGTCGTATACCAGCTCCGGCACAATGCGGTAATGAAGCGGGCTGGGATAAAGAAACACTTCCGCACCGGTCAGTAGCGGTGTGAATAATCCCACCGTCAGGCCAAAGGAGTGGAACAGCGGCAGCGCCGACATAAAGCGGTCATCGGCGGTGAAATCGGCAATCGTTTTAATCTGCTCAACGTTCGCCAGAATACTCTTGTGGCTGTGGACCACGCCTTTCGGATGGCCTTCCGAACCAGACGTAAAGAGGATCACCGCAGCCTCTTCCGGCTGCTGTTTCACCTGCGCCAGATGCGGTGCCAGCAGATGTGAGAAAATCCACAGCTTATCGCTCAACGTCACATCGGCTTTTAAATCTTCCAGATAAACCCAGCGTACCTGGGTGAGCTGTTCCGGTAGATGCCAGAGTTTGCCTTTATCGAGAAACTGTCGGGAAGTGAAGATCGTTTTGATTTCAGACGCAGTAATGGCGCTGGTTAACCCTTTCACGCCCGCCGTGTAGTTCATCATGGCCGGAATGCGTCGACGCGCAATGGCTCCAAAAATGACCGCCGCGCTGATCCCCGCATTTGGCAGCATCAGGCCGATTTTTTCACCTTCGGCGCTGTATTTTTCCAGAATACGGGCCACAAAGAGCGTCTTAGTCAGCAGTTTGCGGTAGCTGTCTGGCGTAAAGTTAACATCTTCAATGCAGTTTTTGCCCGCGCCAAAACGGTATTTTGCCGCCAGCAGCGACTCGTATAGCGTTTCACGCGGGCGTACCGCCATGCGTGCTTCCATCATAATTTGATGCAGCATTTCACCGGCGATTTTGCGGCGATCGCGCGCTCGCGGGGCTTCCGGCATTGGCATTTGAGTCGGCGGTAGAATGTGCAGTTGGATACGCGGGAAGAATCGCTGTTTAACCAGACCTTTCAGGCGGCTGAAGTGGGAAAGCTCTGCTCCCTCAATGCGGACAGGAACGACCGTCGCTCCCGACTTCGCGGCGACAAACCCGGCACCGTCATATATCTTCATCAACGAACCGGTGGTCGAAATGCGTCCTTCGGGAAAAATCACCACCGGACGGCCCTGCTCGACCAGACGGACCAGATGCTTAATCGACATCGGTTTGGTTGGGTCTAACGGCACGAAGTCAATCAGCGGGGTTAGCCAGCGCATATACCATTGCTGGCTGATCGAGGTGTAAACGGCGAAGACGGGACGAATCGGTAAAAATAGCGCCAGTAGGATGCCGTCTATAAATGAGACATGGTTGGGAGTGATTAGAACGCGTTCTCCCTGTAGCGCGCTGACATTGCCCGTGACGCGAACGCGGAAAAGCACGCGAAACAGATTACGAAAAAAGCCAAATAGCATCTCAACTCCCTGTGCCATTAATTATAGAAACATTAATGGTGGGAGAGTATACGAGTTGGGGAATGGGCGCGACAGGTAAACAGGTAAATACAGTCCGAAAAAAAACCTGCGCATCCGCGCAGGTCGGTGCAAGAGACAGGTACGAAGTGCGTACCGAATAATCTCACCAATCAATACCTCTGGGATCTTGATTGTGGTCGTCAGCAGCCAGATACGCCAGTACGAAAACGCAAAGGAATGAACCCAAATGCAACGAGTTGTGTAAATTATCGGTTACTGTTACAGATAGGCTGAAGGCAAAAAAAAACCTGCGCATCTGCGCAGGCTGGTGTAATTCTAGTGATCAACCCGAAAGTTGATTTCACCTATCAATACCTCTGGGATCCCAACTTTAGCAATCCGCTCAGTTCTCCCACCAGCGAACAATCGCAACAGCACATCGCAAAGTGTAAGCAAAAATTAGCATTTTCTATTTTCTGTCTTATCTTCGCTCGCGCGCGCTCACATTTGCGAGGTCCTGACGGGCAATCTGCTTGAACAGCCAGCCATTTTCCGTAACACTGACGGAATGTAAGCGTTTACCCACAACAGGTACTATCATGGCGACCATAAAGGATGTAGCCCGACTAGCTGGTGTATCAGTCGCCACCGTTTCTCGAGTGATCAATGATTCCCCCAAAGCCAGCGAAGCATCGCGTCTGGCCGTAACGAGTGCAATGGAATCACTCAGCTACCACCCCAATGCGAATGCGCGTGCACTGGCGCAACAATCCACAGAAACCATCGGACTGGTCGTTGGTGATGTGTCCGATCCATTCTTCGGGGCAATGGTTAAAGCTGTCGAGCAGGTGGCCTATAACACCGGGAATTTTTTGCTGATTGGCAACGGCTACCATAATGAACAGAAGGAACGTCAGGCGATTGAACAGCTCATTCGCCACCGCTGCGCGGCCCTTGTTGTCCATGCCAAAATCATCCCGGATGCGGATTTGGCTTCATTAATGAAGCAAATCCCCGGCATGGTATTGATTAACCGAATTCTGCCGGGATTCGAACAACGCTGCGTTGCCCTCGATGACCGTTTCGGCGCGTGGCTCGCTACCCGACACCTTATTCAGCAGGGCCATACGCGCATTGGCTACCTGTGTTCTAATCACAGTATTTCTGATGCGGAAGATCGTCTGCAAGGCTATTACGACGCGCTGGCGGAGAGCAATATACCGGTAAGCGATCGACTGGTGACGTTCGGCGAACCGGATGAAAGCGGCGGTGAACAGGCCATGACCGAGTTACTTGGTCGTGGCAAAAACTTCACTGCGGTAGCCTGCTACAACGACTCAATGGCGGCTGGCGCCATGGGCGTATTGAATGATAACGGCATTGATGTGCCGGGAGAAATCTCGCTGATTGGCTTTGATGATGTGCTGATTTCCCGCTATGTGCGCCCACGTCTGACCACGGTACGCTATCCCATCGTGACGATGGCAACCCAGGCCGCCGAACTGGCGCTCGCGCTGGCGGAGAAGCGACCCGCACCTGAAATTACCCACGTCTTTAACCCAACTCTGGTGCGTCGCCATTCCGTTTCGGCGCTGACAGAGCCGGGGAACTCATCGTCAAACGATTAACCAGGATTGCGTCATGACTACGATGTTGGACGTTTCACGACACGCAGGCGTCTCAAAAGCGACCGTTTCGCGCGTACTAAATGGAACGGGTCAGGTAAAAGAGAGCACGCGCCAGAAAGTGTTCAAGGCCATGCAGGCACTCGATTATCGGCCCAACTTTTTAGCGCGCTCTTTAGCGAATCGCACCAGCAACAGCATTGGCCTGGTGGTTTCCACATTTGATGGATTCTACTTTGGCCGCCTGCTGCAACAGGCCTCGCGCCAGACGGAGTCTCACGGCAAGCAGTTGATCGTCACCGATGGTCACGACACGCCGGAGCGTGAGCAGGAAGCCGTGCAAATGCTGGCCGACAGGCAGTGCGACGCCATTATTCTCTATACCCGCTATATGAGTGAAACGGCGATTATGTCGCTGATGAACAGCATTGCGATGCCCTTGCTGGTCATCAACCGTGATGTCAGTCAGGCCCGCGATCGCGCGATTTTCTTTGAGCAGGAAGACGCGGCGTATCAGGCGGTCAATTATCTGATCTCGCAGGGGCACAGCGATATTGCTTGTATCACCGTGCCAGGCCATACGCCTACCGGTAAATCCCGCCTGATGGGGTATCGTAAGGCTCTGGAAAAAAACGGTATTCCCTGGGATCCTGATAAGGTTAAATACGGCGACTCCACGATGACGCGAGGCTATGAAGCCTGTCGAGAACTGCTGGAGGAAGGGGTGAAATTCAGCGCCCTGTTCGCCTGTAACGATGACATGGCATTAGGTGCATCAAAAGCGTTACATCAGGCCGGACTGAGGATCCCGACGGACGTCTCGCTGTTTGGTTTTGATGATGCGCCCAGCGCCAAATGGCTGGAACCGGGGTTATCTACCGTTTATCTGCCGATTGATACCATGATAACCACGGCAATCGACCAGGCTATACGTCTGGCCAACGGTGAGAGCGTGGAGCCGATCCCTCCGTTTACCGGCAAACTGGTATTACGTGACTCAGTAACGCTCGGACCGTACTTTAAGTAATATGAAAAAGAGCCGGATAGTGACGCAAGCACCTTATCCGGCCAGCTTTACTCAGATTAATTCCAGCGCTAACAGCTCATCAATGGTCTGGCGACGACGAATCATTCGCGCCACGCCGTTATCAAACAAGACCTCCGGCAGCAGCGGGCGGCTATTGTAGTTTGACGACATTGACGCTCCGTACGCCCCGGTATCATGCAAAACCAGATAATCACCCGGCACCACCGCAGGCAACAGACGGGTTTCCACATTTCCGCCTTCCTGCTGGGTAAACACGTCGCCTGATTCGCACAACGGTCCGGCCACCACGGTCTCTCGTTGAGGAGTTTGTTGCAGAGAACGACCATCTCCCGCCAGCGCGGAGATATGGTGATAGCTACCGTACATGGCCGGGCGCATCAGATCGTTGAAGCCCGCATCGATCAGCACAAAGTGACGGCTGCCCATCTCTTTTACGCTGCGCACCTGCGCCACTAACACGCCGGCTTCCGCGACCAGGAAACGCCCTGGTTCGATCTCCAGTTTGACGGCATGACCCAGATGACGCGCAATACTATCGCGCGCGGCGTTCCACAATCCAAAATAGTGATCGGTGTCGATCGCCTCTTCACCTTCGCGATACGGGATTGATAAACCGCCGCCTGCGGAGATCGCTTCCAGATCCTGACCAAATTCCACCACCTGACGCACCATCGCGCCGCACACCTGCTCCAGATGCGCGTAGTCCACGCCAGAGCCGATATGCATATGAATACCCACCAACTTCAGCTTATAGCGCTGAATTACCTCCAGCGCCGCCGGAAGATCGCTGTACCAGATGCCGTGCTTGCTGTTCTCTCCCCCGGTATTGGTTTTCTGACTGTGTCCATGCCCAAAGCCAGGGTTTACGCGGAGCCAGACGCGATGGCCCGGCGAGAGCTGGCCCAGTTGTTCCAGCATATCGACCGACCCGGCATTTACCGGAATGCTCAATTCATGCACCCGGGCGAGCGTCGCTTCATCAATCATATCGGCGGTAAAGACAATCTCATCTTTGCCCGGTACAAAACCTGCCGCCAGCGCGCGTTCAATTTCGCCAAGCGAGACGGAATCGACCTTCACGCCCTGCTCGCGCATCAGGCGCAAAATATGAATATTCGAACATGCCTTCTGGGCAAAACGCACCACGTCAAACTGACTCAGTTTGGCAATCTGCGCGCGAATAATCTGCGCATCATAGACCCACACCGGGCAGCCGAATTCGGCAGGCAGGCGCAACAGGTTGTCGGCGGTCAGGTCAGTGTCTGTGTTGTTGAGTGGGCGTGGCATGGCGTGCTCCGGTATTGGCTTTTTTATGATTACGCCACAGCTCAAAAAGAATAAAAAATATCGTTTTATCTTGAGTCTATGCAAAAATGATATGGATTAGCTCATTCGAGGATTGCTTATGCCTGCGGTTAACCTGCGTCACATTGAAATTTTTCACGCCATCATGACCGCAGGCAATCTGACGGAAGCCGCGCGCATGCTACATACCTCGCAGCCCACCGTCAGTCGGGAACTGGCCCGATTCGAAAAAGTCCTGGGATTAACGCTGTTTGAACGCACGCGTGGCCGACTGCATCCAACCGTGCAAGGCTTACGTCTGTTTGAAGAGGTACAACGTTCGTGGTACGGCCTGGACAGAATTGTGAGCGCCGCCGAAAGCCTGCGCGAATTTCGTCAAGGTGAATTGTCGATTGTTTGCCTGCCGGTATTTTCGCAGTCCTTTTTACCGCCGCTGCTGCAGCCATTTCTTGCGCGCTATCCGCAGGTCAACATTCAGATCGTGCCGCAGGAGTCACCACTGTTGGAAGAGTGGCTGTCGGCGCAGCGCCACGATCTGGGGTTAACGGAAACGCTGCATACGCCAGCCGGAACGAAACGCACCGAATTGCTGGCGCTGGATGAAGTGTGTGTACTGCCGCAGGGGCATCCGCTGACCGAGAAAGCGGTATTAACGCCGCAGGATTTTCAGGGAGAGAACTATATCAGCCTGTCGCGGACCGACAGTTACCGTCAGCTACTGGACACCCTGTTTAACGAACATCAGGTGAAGCGCCGCATGGTGATTGAAACCCACAGCGCCGCTTCAATTTGTGCAATGGTGCGGGCGGGCGTGGGGATCTCGGTGGTAAACCCACTGACCGCGCTGGATTTTGCCAGCAGCGGAGTGGTTATCCGCCGCTTCAGCATTTCGGTACCCTTTACGGTCAGCCTGATCCACCCACTTCATCGCCCTGCCTCGGCGCTAGTCGATGCTTTTACGGCGCATCTGCAAGCTCAACTCCCGAGACTTATCGATCCGCTGGAGGCTATTTTGTATCCACAGACGAAAGCATAAACGCCACCGCATCTTGCGCATGGATTGCCGCGGTGTCGAAAACCGGTAATGGACTTAGCTCGGCTGGAACCAGCAGACCAATCTCGGTACAGCCAAAGATAACCCCTTGAGCGCCCTGTTTAGCCAACTGATCAATTACGCTCAGGTAGTAGTCGCGGGAAGCGTTGCTGAACTCACCGAGGCACAGCTCGTCGAAAATAATCTGGTTTATTTTCTGACGATCATCAGCCTCAGGAATAAGCGTGCTAATACCAAATTCAGTCTGTAGGCGCCCGCGGTAAAAATCCTGCTCCATGGTGTAGCGCGTACCCAGTAGCGCCACATTGCTCATCTGCTGTTTTTGTATGGCCCGACCCGTCGCATCGGCAATATGCAGGAACGGCACGTCACAGGCGGTTTCAATCGCCTCGGCAACTTTGTGCATGGTGTTGGTACACAACACAATCCCCTCCGCTCCGGCTTGCTGAAGCCCTGCGGCGGCCTGCGCGAGGATCTCCCCAGCCCGCTGCCAGTCACCGCCAGACTGACAGGCTTCAATCTCGTGAAAATCTACGCTGTGCAACAGAATCTGTGCCGAGTGCAGGCCACCCAGACGCTGTTTTACCCCTTCATTAATGAGTCGATAATAAGGAATGGTGGATTCCCAGCTCATACCGCCTAACAGACCGATCGTTTTCATCATTTCCCCTGATTTGTTGTTATCTCTCCAGTGAACCAAAGATGTGATCAACTTTCCACATCTGTTGGCGTGCATTTCTTTTTTTAATTTTCTGATATAGGTTTAATGAAACATTGTTTTAATTACAGGAAGGCCGAATGTTTATTTTTCATAAAGAGACCACCCTTGAAGATCTGGGCAATGGCGTTACCCGACGCATTCTTGCTCACGACGGTAAAATGATGGCGGTTGAGGTGAACTTCGAGCAAGGCGCGATTGGTCCGATGCACAATCATCCGCATGAGCAGCTGACTTACGTTTTGTCTGGGGAGTTTGAATTTACCATCGGCGAAGAAATGCATGTCGTTAGGGCAGGCGATACCCTATATAAACAGCCCAACATTATGCATGGCTGCGTCTGTTTAAAACCGGGAACGCTACTGGATACCTTTACGCCCATGCGCGAAGATTTTCTGCCTGCGTAATTTTATCTGTTCGTAATCTGCCTGGCGGCATAATGTTGTTCCAGAGGGAATGAATATGTCGCCTCCGGTGTATTGCTACATTCACCTTATGTTTAACCGACAAAACCTGCCAAAGGGCAGGGTTTGTCGGTTCTGGAAAGCGGGTTAACGTGCCAGCCAGCCGCCGTCTACCGCAACGGTATAGCCGTTGATATAGTCAGATGCGCTGGATGCCAGGAACACAATCGGCCCCATCAGGTCACTCGGCAGACCCCAACGACCCGCCGGGATACGATCGAGAATTTCTGCGCTACGCTGCTCATCAGCGCGCAGCTGTTGAGTGTTGTTCGTCGCCATGTAACCCGGCGCAATTGCGTTGACGTTGATGTTATGTTTGGCCCACTCGTTCGCCATCAGGCGGGTGACGCCCATTACACCGCTTTTAGACGCGGTGTAAGACGGCACGCGGATCCCGCCCTGGAAAGAAAGCATAGAGGCGATGTTGATAATTTTGCCGCCGTTACCCTGAGCGATAAAGTGCTTCGCCGCGGCCTGAGACATAAAGAACACGCTCTTAATGTTCAGGTTCATCACGTCGTCCCAGTCTTTTTCACTGAAGTCGATCGCATCGTCACGACGGATAAGACCTGCGTTGTTGACCAGAATATCGATATGACCGAATTCTGCCACTGCGCGCTCCAGCAGCGCCGGAATGCCGTCAATTTGACGCAGGTCGGCGGTCAGACTTAAAAAACGGCGCCCCAGCGCGGTCACGCGTTCGATAGTTTCCGTCGGTTCAACGATGTTGATCCCCACGATATCGCAGCCTGCTTCAGCCAAACCCAACGCCATACCCTGACCCAGGCCAGTGTCACAACCGGTCACAACGGCGACCTTACCTTCAAGAGAGAATGCATTCAAAATCATTGTAAATCCTTAATTTTTTATAATGCCCGCCGCAGCAGGCACGGCTATCGCCCGCAACTAGCGCAGATCTTTGACCGCTACATGGTCCATATCATCAAAGACCTGGTTTTCGCCGACCATGCCCCAAATGAACGATAAGCTTTTGTGCCAACGCCGGAGTGAATTGACCAGCTCGGCGAAATCACCGCCTGCTCGTTGTGCATCACAATATGACGCGTTTCCTGAGGCTGCCCCATCATGTGGAAGACGCAGGTATCTTCTTCCATATTGAAATAGAAATAGACTTCCATACGACGTTCATGGGTATGACACGGCATGGTGTTCCACAGGTTACCCGGCGCCAGTTCGGTCAGACCCATGCTCAACTGGCAGGTTTCCAGCACATCCGGCACAAAATATTTGTTGATGGTACGACGGTTACTGGTGAGGTCATCGCCCAGCGTCACTGGTGCAACGTCTGCTGGCGTGACTTTTTTGGTTGGATAAGTCGTGTGGGCCGGCGCGCAGTTGTAGTAAAACTTCGCTGGTTTCGCCGTATCGATGCTGGCGAATACCACTTCTTTGGCCCCTTTCCCGACGTACAGCGCGTCACGATGACCAATTTCATAGCACTGGCCGTCAACGGTAATCGTGCCCGGGCCACCGATGTTAATCACACCCAGCTCACGACGCTCGAGGAAGTAGGTTACGCCCAGCTGTTTGCCGACTTCGCCACCCACAGAGACGGTTTTGGCTACTGGCATAATGCCGCCAACAATGATGCGGTCAATGTGGCTGTAGACCATGGTGTATTCATCTGCGACAAACACTTCTTCGACCAAAAACTCATTACGCAGCTCCTGAGTGTCCAGGGTTTTCGCATGCGCACTATGGATGCTTTGTCTTACGTCCACATTTACCTCCAGTGATAAATTGACCGTGAATGCTTAAACGAATAGCAAAACGCTGTTCCGTTTTATCTTATGCGCTCATGATATCCCTCCCGGAATGGGTTTTCAATTACAAATAAAACAACGTTTCACTTTTTCTGCATCTTATTATCAAAAGTGTAATTGCGATCACGCTAGCGCATATAAATCGCGGAAGTAATTTCAATAAAATCATTTAAAACAATTAGATAGATAAAAATAAACAAGAGTAATTCATGAAGGGTAGGGATAAGACATTGAAAATACAGCCAGCCTCACACGCCGTTCACACACCTTTTCTAACAAAGTGCGCTGTTAATCACATGAAATGAAACGCCGTTTTGATACGTTAGCAGAGTTTAGAGTGTATGTTTCTGTAACTGGCCTTGCCCTCCTGTTGGAGGGCTTTTTTATAGATGCAGGGGATATACAGCGGGAAAGGCGTTTAAGCAGAGAAAACTACGGGTGGTTAATCTCGTTCGATAGCGAGCGCCACGCCCTGACCACCGCCGATACATAACGTTGCCAGGCCCTTGTGCGCCCGACGCTTCACCATTTCATGCACCAGTGAAACCAGAATACGGCAGCCAGATGCGCCAATCGGATGACCAAGCGCAATGGCTCCGCCGTTCACATTCACCCGCCGTTCATCCCACTCCAGCATTTTCCCAACGGACAATGCCTGTGCGGCAAAGGCTTCGTTGGCCTCGATAAGATCAACATCAGCCAGTTGCCAGCCCACACGCTCAAGGCAACGGCGCGTCGCATACACCGGCGCAATTCCCATGAGCGCGGGATCGACCCCGACGCTGGCAAAGGCGCGGATGCGGGCCAGCACCGGCAAATTCAGCTCCTGGGCCTTAGCCTCGCTCATCATCATCACCGCAGCGGCGCCATCGTTGATGGATGACGCGTTGCCCGCGGTTACTGAACCGAGCCTGTCGAAGGTCGGATCCAGACGCGCCAGCCCTTCTGCGCTGGCATCGGTGCGCGGCTGTTCGTCGGTATCCACCACGAACGATTGCCCATTACGCTGCGTTACCACCGGCACGATTTCATCTTTAAAGCGCCCGGCGTCAATTGCCATCCGCGCCTTGTGCTGCGAATGCAGTGCGTAGGCATCCTGCAGTTCACGGCTGATGCCATATTCCCGCGCCAGATTTTCCGCGGTAACGCCCATATGGTAATCGTTGAAAGCGTCCCACAGGCCGTCATGCACCAGGCTGTCGACCAGTTGACTGTTGCCCAACTGCGCGCCGGTACGGCTATCAGTAAGGACATGCGGCGCACGGCTCATATTCTCTTGTCCGCCCGCAATCACAATGTCGGCTTCGCCGCACTGGATAGCCTGGGTCGCCAGATGCAGCGCTTTCAGACCCGAGCCGCAGACATCGTTAATGGTGATGGCGGAGACGGTATTGGGTAGCCCACCATTGATGGCGGACTGACGCGCCGGGTTTTGCCCGGCACCTGCGGTAAGCACCTGCCCGAGGATCACTTCATCCACAGCGTGAACGTCCACGCCCGTGCGCTCCAGTAACGCCCTGACTACCATGCTACCTAATTCAACGGCAGAGTGGCGCGCCAGCGTCCCCTGGAAGCAGCCGATTGGTGTCCGTAACGCCCCGACTATCACAACCTCTTTCATCACCACCTCAGCGCAAAATAACACCGCAATAGTAGATGATTGTTAAAAAGAGTTATCAAGGTTGTTTAAAAACGGTGATTTTTATCACAAAGGAAATTCGTATCATTTATTGGTCATCTGAACGCCACTCTGCTGTAAATGGTCGCGCAGCCAACTTCCCGCCACGCCAGGCGGTGATTTCTTATTCCACAGCAGATCGATAGAGATAGCCTTTGGCCAGCCGGGCAGCATCAATTGGACCAGCGGTTTTTCTGCCGCAAACTCCTCCACCAGCGCACAAGGGAGCGCGCACCAGCCGAATCCCTGCACCGCCATACTCAGCAGCAACAAATAGTTAGGCGCCGACCAGACGGGGCCGCGCGCCACGTTGGTGCCGCTCTCCAGATAGGTATTCAGCCGCAGCTCTCGCCAGGTATGTAGCTGTTCCCACTGCAGTTTTTCTTGAGTCGCCAGTGGATGTGATGCCGCAACGTATAATCCCATCCAGGTTTGCATCGGCAGACGCGTGACGCCCATGTCGGTCGGGTAATCCTCCCGCGCTTCGATCAACCCAACCTGAGCACGTCCTTTTTGCAGCAGATCGATAACGTCTTCATCTTCGCCAATCAGACATTCAAACTCGGTATGGGGAAACTTGTGGTCAAACTGCACCATCAATTCTTCCAGCACATCCGGGTGCAGCGTGTCAGACAAAACGAAGGTCAGACGCGCTTCCGTTTCACCCGACAGCGAAATCGCTGCCTCATCAAGACGTTCGCTGGCCGTCAAAATTGCCTGCACATAGCCCAGCACCCGCTTACCTTCTTCGGTTAGCGTCGGCTGACGTGATGAGCGGTCAAATAGCGCAAAACCAAGATCGGCTTCCAGATGCGCAATGGCCGTGCTGATGGTGGACTGACTTTTACGCAGCCGCCGGGCCGCAGCAGAAAATGAGCCGCAGGAAACGGTCTCCACAAATGCCGTTAACGCTTCAGGGGAGTAACGCATGAACTATCTACTTTATCGATGGATACTATCTTTTAGATATCACATAAAACGATAAAATTGCCACCATTCCGTTATCCGGGCATCAAAGAAGGTTTTAGATTATGCAACACGATACAGTCCAACGCCGCTCGTTACTGGAGCGAATTTTTCATGCCGTCTGCTTTGAAGGCATTGCCACCGCGATCCTCGCACCAACCACCGCATGGTTGATGCAGCGCTCGGTGCTGGAAATGGGCGGACTGACCATTCTTCTCGCCACGACGGCGATGATCTGGAATATCATTTATAACGCCCTGTTTGACCGACTGTGGCCGTCGCACCTGGTAAAACGTACGGCTAAAGTGCGGGCATTCCACGCCTTAGGCTTCGAGAGCGGTTTTATTGTCATCGGGGTGAGCATCGTGGCGTATGTGCTGAACGTCAGCCTGCTCCAGGCATTCACGTTGGAAATAGGTTTCTTCCTGTTCTTCCTGCCATACACCATGTTCTATAACTGGGCTTATGACACTTTACGCGAGCGCGTTATGAAGCGTCGCCAGCAGCGCGTTACTGCCTGATAATTCAAACAATAGCCGGAATCTTCTCGGTTCCGGCTTTTGATCCATTCACTCGCCCGCTTGTTGACACCTCCCCCAGCCCCTGCCATTTGTGGTAAATTGCGCTTCTTTTTGTTTATTTTATAGTTGATACGTTCAAATAATGTCGAAATTTTGGTCAAAAGAAGAGACTCTCTGGAGCTTCGCACTATATGGGACTGCCGTCGGCGCAGGAACCCTCTTCCTCCCCATACAGCTGGGTTCTGCAGGCGCGGTGGTACTGTTTATCACCGCACTCGTCGCCTGGCCTTTAACCTACTGGCCGCACAAGGCGCTGTGCCAGTTTATCCTGTCCTCAAAAACCTCGGCAGGTGAAGGGATCACTGGTGCAGTTACGCACTACTACGGCAAAAAGATAGGCAGCCTGATCACGACCCTCTATTTTATTGCCTTCTTTGTGGTGGTGCTGATCTACGCCGTGGCGATAACCAATTCACTCACTGAACAACTGGCAAAACATATCGCCATCGATCTGCGTGTTCGCATGCTGGTCAGTCTTGGCGTGGTGCTGGTGCTGAACCTGATTTTTCTGATGGGCCGACAAGCAACCATTCGGGTAATGGGCTTTCTGGTGTTCCCGCTCATCGCGTACTTTTTGTTCCTTTCGCTCTACCTGACCGGAAGCTGGCAGCCAACGCTACTCACCGGCCAGATGTCTTTCGATCAGCACACGCTTCATCAGGTTTGGATATCTATTCCCGTGATGGTTTTCGCTTTTAGCCATACGCCAATTATCTCGACGTTCGCCATCGACCGACGTGAGAAATATGGCGAGCAGGCCATGGGTAAATGCAAAAAAATCATGAAGGTAGCCTACATCATCATCTGCCTGAGCGTGCTGTTTTTCGTCTTCAGCTGTTTGCTTTCGATTCCGACAAACTATATCGAGGACGCGAAAAATGAAGGGGTGACCATTCTGTCAGCGCTATCGATGATGCCAAACGCACCAGCATGGCTGTCGATTTCTGGGATCATTGTCGCCGTCGTGGCGATGTCAAAATCGTTCCTCGGCACCTACTTTGGCGTGATTGAAGGGGCAACGGAGGTGGTAAAAACATCGTTGCATCAGGTGGGAGTGAAGAAAAGCCGGGCCTTTAACCGCGCCCTGTCCATTATGCTGGTTTCGACCATTACGTTTATCATTTGCTGCATTAACCCTAATGCAATTTCAATGATTTACGCGATTAGCGGGCCGCTGATTGCCATGATTCTGTTTATCATGCCGACATTATCTACCTATCTGATCCCGGCGCTAAAGCCGTACCGTTCAGTGGGTAATCTGATCACACTGATTGTCGGTCTGCTGTGCGTATCTGTGATGTTTTTTGGCTAGAACGTGTTTTTAACGGCTCATTCATCAGTATGTGGATGAGCCGTTAAACTGACTTATTTGATGTACGAATCGAGTACTTTCAAAACCACATCCAAATCTTCTTCGCGCTTAATTTCATCGCCCTGATGCACAATGTGCTCGGTCAGATGACCTTTAATCACCTCGCGCATTAACCCGTTTACCGCACCGCGGATCGCCGCTATTTGCTGCAATACCGCCGCGCATTCATGCGGTTCATCCAGCATGGTTTTCAACGCCGCTACTTGCCCCTGAATCTTGCTGGCTCGGGCTTTCAGCTTTTGTTTGTCGCGGATCGTATGTGACATAGCAATACCTTTTCAACGTCTGGCTGTAGCGACAATACCATCGTCATTCTACTGGGGGGTAGTATTTAATACTGGGGGGGAGTAGAATCTGGCAAAATTAAACAACTAAGAATCATTCTCATGGGTGAGTTTTCTACGCTTCTTCAGCAAGGCAACGCCTGGTTTTTCATTCCCAGCGCGATTCTATTAGGAGTGTTACACGGTCTGGAACCGGGGCATTCCAAGACGATGATGGCGGCCTTTATTATTGCCATTAAGGGGACCATCAAACAGGCGGTGATGCTGGGGCTGGCGGCAACGCTGTCGCATACCGCAGTGGTATGGCTGATTGCGCTCGGCGGGATGTATATCAGCAAAGCCTTTACTGCCCAGGCCGTTGAGCCCTGGCTGCAGTTTGTCTCGGCGATTATTATTCTCGGGACCGCATTCTGGATGTTCTGGCGAACCTGGCAGGGAGAACAGAACTGGCTGACCCAGACGCATCATGACCACGATCATGAGCATCACCATGATCATGATGACCATCACCACCATCATAACCACGGTGAAGCTCACCATCATCATCACGAACACGACTACGATCATAACCATGCTGCGTTAGCAGGGCTGAGCGAGGGTTCGAAAGCGTATCAGGACGCGCACGAGCGGGCACATGCTAACGATATTCAGCGCCGCTTTGCAGGCAAAGAGGTCACCAACGGCCAAATATTATTGTTTGGTCTGACCGGCGGGTTGATCCCCTGCCCTGCCGCCATTACGGTACTGCTGATTTGCATCCAGCTCAAAGCCTTCACGCTGGGTGCCACCATGGTGCTGTGCTTCAGCCTCGGGCTGGCGCTAACGCTGGTAACGGTGGGCGTGGGAGCGGCAATCAGCGTGCAGCAGGCGGCCAAACGCTGGAGCGGATTTAACACACTGGCACGCAAAGCGCCCTATTTTTCCAGCGCGCTTATCGCGATGGTCGGCTTATATATGGGGATTCACGGCTATATGGGGATCGTTGGTTAACGAGCAGAGAGCGCAGCAGCGATTGCTGCGCATCAAACCAGGCTAGCTTGCGACGTTCCCCCACACCAGTTGGCCTTTATGGAAGGTCGCGGTGCGTGGGGAGATTCGCGCGACCGCTTCCGCTGAGCAGGAGGCATCCACCAGTACAAAGCTGGCTTCATCCTGCGCCTTCGGCCAGACGCGCTCACCTTTATCGTTAAGCGGCAGCACATCGCCGGTGGCGAGGAACAGCGCTCGCGACAGGTTGAGTTCATTGGGACGAATATAGAGCTGCGCGTACAGATTCGCCTTCTCCAGCATGTCTCCAAGCCCGTACGGCGACCAATGGTCAATCACACTGTCGGTCCCGGTAATCACTTCCACACCTTTGTCACGCAGCTGCTTGAGCGGCATATGCAAGGTACCGATCGGCACCGTCGAGGCAATGGTAATCTGCTGCGCCGCCATGCGGCTCGCCAGCGCATCCACCTGTTGTTCGTTCAGGGTTGCCAGCGCAAATGCGTGACTGATGGTCAGTTTGCCCTTCAACTGCGGCGTTTTCTCCACCGTTTCCACCATGTAATTCACCGCCGCAACGCCCGCCGGGCTGGTTTCATGCAGATGGATATCCACGCCTTTATCGTAATCCAGCGCAATCTGGAACATGGTGTCGAGGGATTTTTCCATCGCCCCGTCCACGCTGGTTGGGTCCAGACCGCCGACGTAATGCGCCCCCGCCTGCATTGCTTCACGCATCAACGGTTCAGACTTCGATAACAGCAGGCCATGCTGCGGAAACGCCACGATTTCACAGGCAAAACCCGGCTGGCGACGCGCCAGCACCGCCTGCAGATTTTCCAGGTTTTTCAGCCCGGAAACCGGTTCGATATTGCAGTGGCTGCGGGCGATCGAGGTGCCTTTTGATTGCAGCAGATCGATGAGCTTTTCCGCGCGCTCCTGCGTGTAAGGCTGGAGTTCAGGCAGCAGCTTTTGCTCAAGGCGGATCATATCCTGAATGGTGGTGCCAGCCGGGCGATTCAGCGAACGCCAGGGACCGCCGTAAAAGGTTTTATCCAGATGGATGTGCATGTCGCGCATGGCGGGCAGCATCAGCTTTCCACCCGCATCGTAGTGCGGCAGCGTCGCATCCGGATGCTGCTTATTCTCACGCAGTGCAACAATTTTCCCGTCCTGAATTTCAACGGTTTGCAGCGCGGTATGGGTATGCACCACCACCGAGTTTTCGTAATCAAAACCCGCTTCCAGCAGGACGTTATCCAGGTAATAGTGCTTATCGTTAATCGTCATTGTGCTCTTCGCCCCGCAGGTGTTCCCGACAGGATTAGCAGCATACGCGACTGGAGCCACTGCGCCAAACAGCGCGGCAGCGGTGACCATTTTTCCGCTCTGACTTAAAAATTCACGGCGGCTGTTACTTTCCTTCATTCACATTTCCTCTCAGGAATGGACAATATGGGTGCCCGTTTCGCCGCGCAGTGCGGCCGGCAGGCATTCCGGCGTGGTGATGATCACTCGCTTACCGCCACGCGCCAGGAACGCCAGACTGGCAACGATTTTGGGTAACATGCTCCCCGGCGGGAAATGTCCCTCCTGCATGTAACGGGTCATCGTTGCGACATCCACCTTATCCAGCGCCTGCTGGTTGGGTTTGCCAAAATGAATACAGACCTGCTCGACGCCGGTGGTGATCACCAGAATGTCAGCGCGGATCTCCTGCGCCAGCAGAGCCGTGGAGAGATCTTTATCAATCACCGCATCCACGCTCTGATAATCCCCCTGATCGCTACGCACCACCGGGATCCCACCGCCACCCGCGCCAATCACCACAAAACCTTGCTGGGTCAGCGTTTTGATCGCCTCAGCCTCGACAATACGCTTCGGTTCCGGAGAGGCGACGACCCGGCGGTAGCCGCGTCCCGAATCTTCAACAAAGCGCCAGCCCGGATTGACCCGCTGCAGTTCATCGCGCTGCGCTTCGCTAAAGAACGCGCCGATAGGCTTGGTCGGGTTAGCGAAGCCCGGATCGTTTTTGTCGACCTCCACCTGCGTGACCACCGTAACCGCCTTCTGTTCACCGCGCCGCGCCAGGCGGTTGTTCAGCGCCTGTTGGATCAGATAGCCGATCCCGCCCTGCGTATCGGCGACGCAGTTTGCCAGCGGGGTGAGCGGCAACCCTTCACGCTCATGCGCGATTTCCGCACGCCGTAGATCCAGCCCCACCTGCGGCCCGTTTCCGTGCGTCAGCACAATGTTGTAGTCCGATGCCAACATCTCCAGCACCGTATCCGCCACAGCTTTCACCGCTTCAGCCTGGTGCTCAATCGACTGGCTGGCGTTATCTTTGATAATGCTGTTGCCGCCAATGGCAACGACCACAAGTTCTTTCATAGTGTTATCTTCCGCTTACAGGCGATTCAGGTCGTTTTCGTCGGTTCCTGCTCAGGCGCAGTCACCGCTTCACGGCTATCAAGAACATGCTTGAGGACAAACATGCCGCTCATCATCAGGTAGGCCACAACAAACATCATCGAACTGCCTTCTGCAAAGCCAACCGCCGGAGAGTGAATCACACCAAACAGCGATAACAGCGCGCCAAAAGCTGCGGCAATCGCCCCACGCAGCGGCTTATTCATAATGGCGAAGATAGCGACGCAGCCCCACAGCATACTGGCCAGCGGCGCGCCGCTTCCCAGATGCACCAGCCCATCGTAATAGACACCTTTGCTGTGCAGCAGGTCGCTGCCCAGTTTCCCCGCGGATGTTCCGGCGGCGCCCATCACGCTGTTGACGATGGTCAACGCCCAGTTAGCGATCCACGGGAACAAGCAGATAAAGATAACGGGAACCTCAACTTTGGGCGTCTCTCGCACCACCTGGTTGGCGGTCACCACGCCGATAAACACCAGAATCGGCACTATCGCAGTCATCGGAATAATCGCGAGCATAAACGCCCCCAGTCCAAACAGCGGTACCAGGAACATGGTGATGCCTGAAGCGAGGGTATAACCGATGCTGGCCCCCATCGCTTTCCAGCCCGCATGCCCAACATATACGGTCACCGGGAATGGGTTGCCCAGCATGCAGCCGAGCATGGAGGCAAAACCGTTCGCCATCATGACTTTACGGGTGTTGTACTCATCCCCCGCCGCATGCGCACTTTCAATGTTCTCAAGGTCAAAAATGTAGTTCGCCAGACCCAGAGGAACCGCAGAAGCCAGGTACGGCAGCGCGTGCGGCAAACCCTGCAGGAAGCTGTCGACATGGATTTCCGGCGGGTTGAATCCAAAGGAAGACATCGAAGATTTAATGGCTTCCGGGCTTTGCAAACCGGAGATCCACGCCAACGCTGTACCGGCAATCAGCAGCAGCAAACCGGTGGGGATGCGGGCAAAAATCGGCTTCTTACCGAACCAGTTAATGAAGATCAACAACAAGACGATGAAAGAGACGGTCGGCGCTTCGAATGCCTGCAGCATCGGGTTCATCGCCAGCAGCAACAGTCCCAGACCGGACAGACAAGAAAGTAATACCGTACGCGGGATCATCTTGCGGATGGTCTCGCCCAGGAAGGAGCCGCCGACCAGGATCAACGCTTCTACAAAGCACCACACCAGGGCTATCTGGATAGCAAAGTTGGCATCTTTGGTTTGCTGATATACCGGCATTAGCACCAGGAAGGTCACGGTAAAAATTGACGGTGCGCTCGGCCCGGACGGTAGCGCTGTCACGTCTTTGCGCCCGGTGTGCTTTGCCATCTGCAGGCCAAACCAGGCGTAGCAGACGCTGGCCACCAGCACCGCCAGACCAAAGGCAGGCGCAATGCGACCATAGACAATTTCGGTAGGGATCCCGACGACAAAAATGAGCAGCCCCATCATTGTCAGCAGGTTAGTCAGGTTGTTGGTCATCAGCCCAAAGTAAGCAGCCCAGTCACCACGTTTCCATTCTAGTTTTATGCTGTTCATGGAATATCCTTAACAGGTTAAGCATCGTTTGCGATCCCGGGGATCGCCCAGCCCTGCAGGTAAGCAACGTTTTTCGCTTCGCTACTGTGGGGCTAACAGCGTTAGCCCCGATTGTTGTTATTGGCAGTAGCGGTGGCGCCAGTTGAGGATCGCCTTTTCAAAACAGGCGAACGGCGGATGGACTATTCCGGCGCCGATCATGCCGATCCCCGCATCTTTGTGCGCAATTGCGGTGTTAATCACCGGCAGAATGCCGGTGCTACCCACGCGCGTAATGTCGATAGCGGTCGGTACGCCCATAAAACCAAGTAACGGAATGGTAACGTTGGGGTTTTCGCCGAGAGTGATTTCACGCATCTGGCGAGAGAAATCGACCGCCTCTTCAACCGTACCGCCCACCAGCGCCACGATGGCCGGTGCCGTGGCCATGGCAAAACCGCCGATGCCGTAGGTTTCGGTAATTGCGCTATCACCGATATCACGTCCGGAATCTTCGGGCTTATAGCCCGCAAACATTGGACCAATCACCTGCTGCGCCGGACCGGTAAACCACTGACCCGGTAAGCCGCTGATGCGCAGACCGAATTCAACGCCGTTACGCGCCATCGTCGTGACTACGGTGCTGTATTCGATCCCGTGTGCGGCGTCCATTGCGGCTTTACACATCGCCATCCAGGTCGGTCCGGAGAAGTAATCGCTGCTGAGGACGAACTCGAATACCTCACGCTGCTGCTCAACCGGATAGCCGGTCTGAATAATCCACGGCGTCAGTGCCTGTATCAGTAGCGCCGTCCCGGCATTGTTGCGGTTATGACACTCATCGCCCATGTGCAGCGCCTGCGCCAGCATCAGGCGCAGATCGATTTCGCCCGCCAGCTTCATGGCGTCGCGCAGCATCGGTCCCATCACATCGCGCATCCAGTTCAGGCGATCGATAACGCTCTGATCGTTCGCGCCCATGCGCAGGATCTTCGCCATCTGCTCGCTCATATTGGTATATGCGCGGTTGCCGTAGGTTTTGTTCTCGACGATGTGCATAAACATCGACGCCGACGTCACACCCGCCATCGAACCGACACAGTCATGCTCGTGGCACGGTGAGAAGATGATTTCACCCGAGGCGGCCAGGTCGGCGGCTTCATCCAGATCTTTCGCCAGTCCTTCAAACACCAAAGCCCCGGTGACCGCGCCCTTCATTGCGCCGCACATTTTTTCCCAGCAGATGGGCGGTCCGGCGTGCAGGATGGTGTTGCGGGTCATGCCCGGCACGACGTTGATCGCCTGGTCATAGCCAATCAGCACCGGATGCGACTGGATAATGCGTTCCAGCGCCTGCTGGTTAGCGGCAGCGATTTTGTCAGCCAGCGGCGAATCGGCAATTTCGTCCAGTGCGGCCACGACCTGCATGTTGCCCTGGCCCGGCGGCGTCCAGTCGAGCTGGGTCACGGGAACATTCTGCTTTTTCAGGTCATCGCTGAACATCGCGATGCCGACGTTAATCACGTTCAGCGGCTGGTTAAACAGTGTCTGGCTCATCAGGCTTCCTCCCCTTTACAGATAAATTCACGCGCCAGCAATCCGGTATTGGTGCTACTGCTCGCCCAGATCACGCCTGCATCGGTCAGCATCTGGCACTGTTTTTCCAGCGACGGCGTATCGAGATCGGTTCCCAGCACGTAGCCGAGGATCTCAAGCGGACGCCCCTCTGCGGCGGCGATCGCTTTGGCTTCGACGATCGCCTCGATCATCACGCCAACCGGATCTTCATGTGATCCATATCCAAGAACGAAGTCCATAACGATCACGCCGACTTCAGGATCGCGTGCTTCCTGCAACAGACGACTAATGCGGTTGGTTGGATCGATCATCGGGTGCGGTTTACCGTTGGTAAAATCGTCATCTCCGAAATCAAGGAAGGTATGTCCCACGCTGCGGTTGAGATCTGTCAGGCGAAAAGCCGGATCCGGATGAATGTTGCTGTAAACCTCCGCATGTTTTTCCATGGCAGCAAACATCGCCTCATCGCACAGCGTGCCGCCACAGAACAAGCCGCGAATGTACTTTTGCTGCCGGGTCAGGCGGGCGCGGACCTCTTCAATCAGCGGCCAGTTGAGCGGATGCAGATCCAGACTCTCTTTTTTCACGCCAGTCAGCAGTACCGCTTTCAGCGCCGCCTCTTTAGTGCCGCGTGCAAACAGCAGACCGTTTTCATCCGCAGGCGCGGCTTCACGTCCGAGGAAACACACCACGACGGGCTTATGGCAGGCGCGCGCACGTTCCAGCACCTTGCGCGCCACTGTTGGCGCAGGAGGTTTGGAGATAAGCGCGATGATCTCGGTTTGCGGATCGGCCTCCAGCATACCAATCGCGTCAAGCATCATCAGGCCGCCAATCTTTTCGCTCAGATCGCGTCCACCGGTGCCAATCAGTTGGGAAATCCCGCCGCCAAACTCGTGAATGCGTACGCTCAGCTCCTGGCTACCGGTACCGGAGGCGCCAACAATTCCGATGTTGCCGCGACGCACCGCATTGCCAAAACACAGCGCCGCGCCGTTAATAATGGCGGTTCCGCAATCGGGCCCCATCATCAGCAGCCCTTTTTCATGCGCCAGTTGCTTGAGCGCCAGTTCGTCTTCAAGAGAGACGTTGTCAGAGAACAGCATCACGTTGAGGTTATTTTGCAGCGCCTGACGCGCTTCACGCGCGGCAAACAGACCATTGACCGAGATCACCGCCAGGTTGCTGTCAGGAACATGCTTCTTCGCACTGGCGAGCGTGGCATAGCGCGCTTCATGCTGCCCCCCTTGCTCTTTATGCGTAAACAAATCTTCAATCGCCACCAGCGTCTGATCGTTCGCCGCCTCGCTGGCACCTTTAATGACAATCATCAGGTCGCCACTTTTCGCCTCTTCAAGTTCAGGCGTGAGCAGACCGAGATTCTTCAGTACGCCCTTATTCATTTCTGTCGCCATAGCCACGAACGCCTGCTCAACGCCATCGAGCTTATTTGCGCGTGTGGAGATAGACATCAGTGAGACAGAATCAAAATACGTGTTCTTTTTAACAACTATCCTGATCGACATAATTCCCTCCGGACCTGTGGCTCAGGGCGCAGGCATCCGCCATGCCATACAGCATGTCGCAGCCAGAACTTGAGCCGATATTTTTAATGTCAGTAATATATTGCGTAGAAACGGGTTGTTGCTCAGTAATAATATGGTTCAGCAGCCGTCCGACGCTTTCCCGATAACGTTGATGAAAGGCTTCCTCTAGCGTTATTTTGCTGAGTAGCGTGGTATTATTTCCGGCACGTTGTAAGGCTGCTAAAAAATCATCACGATATTTCCCCAGCGGATGTCCCGGAATAAATAAAATAGTGCTTAAACCCACTAAATAATCATCAGATGAAGGCGTCAGACCAATCCCCAGACCAATTAAATGGCTGACCGCTGTAGAGATATTTTCTCCTGTATGCAACGCCGCCAGTAATGTTTGTCGGCGATTAAGTAATTGGCGGGTGATTTCCAGATAAAACGGGTTATCACCCTGGTACAGAAATAATGTGTCAGCGCTTCTTAGCTGTTGGCGGATAACCTCTTCCCAGCGCAGCCAGCGGATTGCAGCAAGGCTTATTGCATCAGGCCTCCACTGTGGTATGCGCCACGGCAGACAACCGGAAGTTTCTATCCATTTATCGTTGCCAACGGCTATCCCCGATTCGGTAAAACTGACTCTCTCACCGGGGTGAAACAGCTCTTCACAATGCGTCAGCGCCAGCCGACAGCTGTTAGGCGCGTTATCACAACCTTCACTCAGTAACGTCAGCAACCGCTGCTGTTCAGGTATCAACAGGTTTACCGCGCGGGAAAAAACCTGTTCAACCCGTCCCGTTCCCCGGAAAGCCAGAAACGCGCCGTCTGCGGTTAGCGCCCGTACGCATCGCCGTGATGGCGTAGCGATAGTAGCGCTCCTCTGTCAGGCTCCGGCCGCAATCAGCAGCTCGGCAATTTCGTGGTATCCTTTCTCCCGCGCCAGCTCCAGCGGGGTTTTACCGTATTTATCCGTCATGTGCGGGTTTGCGCCATGGTCGAGCAGCAGCTTGACGATTTCCTGCTGTTTCGCGCCGCCGTCATTAAGCACGATGGCTTCCAGTAACGGCGTCCAGCCGACAAAGTTGGTATGATTAACATTGATATCGGTACGCAGCAGCAGTTCGCGCACGATCTCTACATGACCTTTTTCGCTGGCTGGCGTAATACCGACGCCGCCAAAACGGCTCAGGCAATTAAGATCGGGGTTGGCCGGTAATACGGTACGCAGCAGCGTTAAATCGTTAGTCAGACAGCTAATCAGGAATGGATTAAAACAGGTTTGATCCTGTTTATTAATATCGGCACCGGCAGCAATCAATAAAGAAACACAGTCATAATGTTTATTCAGGCTGGCAATAATTATGGCAGTGCGCCCCTGGCGGTTAGTGGCATTAATATCCACATTTTTTGCCAGGCAGGATTTTAATCCATCGGCATCACCCTGCTCTGCCGCCAGCAGAAATTCAGTAATGAGTTCTTTCTCTGACATAATCGCTCTCCTGCAGTTTTTTAGACTTTTTAAATATCCGATAAGCTGAGAATAGCAACAGAGTGCAGAGAATAATATCCGCTTAAATTTCATTCATCGTAAGCGTGTCGATTATTGAATCAAATTTAACAATGAGAACAAAACGTGCTGTAGTGCAATCTTTTCCTTATGACAGAGCCGCTTTTAGCCATTAATCAGTTGTCAGGAAAATCAGGCGTGATGCTACACGGATAGCGGCCTGCAATTAATATACAGAAGTGTGATTGCCTTCAAATCAATTGTAAAACTAGTGTTAAATTCTGTTCAAAACTGATTGCTCTGCATAAGGATTACAAATACATTCAACAATCATCGCGTCGCGGATGTGCGTTTGTCGCCGGAGGGGAGGAAGATGAATTCAATTTTTACCGAGGAAAACCTGCTGGCATTTACGATGGCAGCCCGCTACAGCAGCTTCAGCAAGGCGGCTGAGGAACTTGGCTTAACCACATCAGCAATTAGTTACACCATTAAGCGCATGGAGCTGGGGCTCGACGTGGTGCTGTTTACCCGCAGTACCCGCAGCATTGAGCTGACCGAGTCCGGACGCTATCTGTTTCGCAAGGCGACCGACCTGCTCAACGATTTCCACGCCATCAAGCGCAGTATTGATACCATTGCTCAGGGCATTGAAGCCCGGGTACGCATCTGTATTAATCAACTGTTGTATACCCCTCAACATACGGCACGACTGCTGCAGGTACTCAAGAAACAGTTTCCAACCTGCCAGATAACCGTCACCACCGAGGTGTATAACGGCGTCTGGGATTCGATCATTAACAACCTCGCCAACATCGCTATCGGCGCGCCGGATACGTTACTGGACGGCGGGGGGATTGATTACACCGAGATCGGCGCGATCCGTTGGTCGTTTGCGATTGCCCCGGATCATCCGCTGGCTTTTATGCCTGAACCGATTTCTGAGAGCCAGCTGCGCCTGTACCCGAACATCATGGTGGAAGACACCGCCCACACCATCAACAAGAAGGTCGGCTGGCTGTTACACGGACAGGAGTCGATTCTGGTTCCTGATTTTAATACCAAATGCCAGTGCCAGATCCTGGGTGAGGGCATCGGTTTTCTGCCGGACTATATGGTGCGCGAGGCGATGGAAAAGTCGTTGCTGGTCACGCGGCAGATCCACAACCCGCGTCAGGATTCACGGATGCTGCTGGCGACCCAGCATTCGGCCACCGGTCGTGTAACCCAGTGGATTAAAAAAGAGTTTGGCCCACAAGGGGTGTTGACGGGAATTTATCAGGATTTGCTGCATCGGGAGTGATGCGCCGGACGGCGGTCATGCCTTCCGGCGCACGTAAGATTATCAGGCGCGAATATCGTCGTACTCGCGGGTTTTATCAAACTCATGTTTGGCAAACGGGCACAGCGGAATAACTTTGCGGTTTTCGGCGCGCATTTTCTCCACCACCTTCGCCACCAGCAGTTTACCGACCCCCTGGCCTTTCAGACTGGGGTCGACATCGGTATGTTCAATGATGCTCAGATGCTCACCCGTCGGCACGAAGACAATCTCGGCAACCTGATTGCCTTCGGCATCGTTAACATAAAATTTGTTGTGGCCTGCAAGAATTTCCATGGTCCCCTCACTCATTTCTGGCGATATTTCAGCGCACCGCTCGGACAGGTATCAATCACTTTAATGACCGTCGCGACATCCACTTCATCCGGAATGATCCACGGTTTACGCTTCAGGTTAAAAAGCGCTGCGCTTCCCCGCACGCAGTTGCCCGAATGTTGACATATCGCCGTATTGAAGTAGACGTCAATCTTCTCACCGGTATAGGCCCGGTAACCGGCATCCAGTAGTTCCTTATCCACGACATTGCCTCGCATTTTTTTATTGTCTGGGTCTAATCATAGACCTGTGCGAGGCTGAAGGAAGCAGCTGAAAGTAGAAATATCACTCAGGCCTTTTCTGCAACAACGGCTGCGGCTCTGGCGGCAAATACTCCAGCATCGCGGGCGTCGGCGGCGGTAGACGGTTATCGGCGATGTCCCTGTCCACATCGATATGACTGATTTCACCACTTTCATGATGGTGAACCGTCAGCACCCGCGCTTTGTTCAGCTCTGTCACCAGTTCCCGGGTAATACGTAAACTTTCCGCCAGCTCATGATCTTCCAGTCCGGGCCTGCGACTGCGACGTTCCACCCGAAAACGAAACTGGTTGTACTTCGCCCACCCAATCAGCACCAGTCCGTTGACCAGCGCGACAAGGATGTAAAACGTGACCGTATCCAGCGTGGTGAAAAAGGGTCGCACGCCTATATAAGGTGAGTGCGCCAGAGCGGTGATCAGCCCTTTATAGATCAAATATAAAAAGCCAACCCAGGCAAAAAGCGTTAACAACACGTCAATGATGCGCGGCAGCAAACGCTGCTCCGTAAAGATCAGCGGCTGGCTCATGATTCGATCCTCCCAATTCCACGATCGGGACTCACCCAACGCGCCCTGCCGCGTTTGCGTTTGAGCATTACTTTCGGGAAAGCGACCAGCGTGGTGAACAGGCTTAGCATCCAGTACACCACCGGGAACCAGATAATCCAGAACAACGACGCGCCAATGCCTTTTTCATAGCGCCGCTCAATCATCAGACTCACCGCAAACTGCAGCAAGCACACCACGCCGAGGATTAGCCCAGTAAAGGCCGGCGGGAACAGATGTTGTACATACAGCGAGTCCGGCATCGGGATCATCAGCCCTAACAGGAACAGCACGATACTGATCGCATAGGCAAACGCCCAGGTGGTAGAAAAACAGAACTCAAAAAACAGCGGCCACATACGGCGATATTCCCATGACCACAGGCGGCGCATGTTCACGATAAACACCTCCGCACCGCCTTGCGCCCAGCGCAGTCGTTGTTTCCATAACCCTCTTAACGTTTCAGGCATCAGGATCCAGCACAGTGCGCGCGGCTCAAAGAATATCGACCAGTGGCGCAATTGCAGCTTCCAACTGATATCGATGTCTTCGGTGATCATGTCCGGGCTCCAGTAACCGACCTCGGCCAGCGCGCGACGACGAAACGCAGCAACCACGCCGGAAACGGTAAAGATCTGCCCATAAACTCGCTGAGTGCGCTTAATCAAGCCGATAATGGAAGAAAACTCCCCGACCTGCACCCGACCGATTAAGGTGGAGCGGGTTCGAATACGTGGGTTCCCGGTCACCGCACCGACGCGCGGGAACTGGATCAGCGGCGCCACAATATAGGCAACGGCATCACGGTCCAGTAACGCATCGCCATCAATACACACCAGGTAATCACTGCGCGCCGCTGCTGCCCCGGTCTTGAGCGCCAGCGCTTTGCCCTGGTTTTCAGCCAGATGAATCACCCGCAGACTGGGGTATTCCACCGCCAGTTGTTCCAGCACGTCGTGGGTGTCATCCGTTGAACCATCGTTGATGGCAATCACTTCAATATTTTTATATCGCTGCGCCAGCGCGGCCTCAATGGTTTCGCGCGCATTGATCCCTTCGTTAAAACAGGGGATCAGAATGGAAACCAGCGGATTCCCCTCCAGCGTCGGTGGCGGTGTGTCATCTCCCCATTTCCAGTGACGCTCACGGTAGAACCAGAAATAGACCCCGCCGCTTATCCACAAAGCAGACATAAACAAGGGCCAGAAGAAGACGAAGTTCAACATCACTTCACCTGTAAAGATGACCGCCACGCCAAACGGCAGGCTGAACATCAGGCAAAGTATCAGGAAAGCAATTATGCGATCGGTCATTTTTGCGGGTACCAGTATGAGGAGAACGTCGAGCGAATCTCTGACATCTCAGGTTTGTCGCTGATGAAATCATCCGGGTAATAGCCGTAGTTACCTGCACCGCTTAATTTCAGCTGGCGCATCCATTCGGCTATTTGTTTTCCGCTGATTTCAGCCTCGTCCCCGGATTTACGCCAGTCTCGTGCCTGTAGTTCAAACACGGTTTTGTCCAGCGCGCCGGGCGTTTGTGCAACGGCATTCACTAATCTGTCGAGCCAGGCGTTGGCATCATTAGCCGGGATCTGCTCCATGAAAGGCATCGCCATTGGTGCCGTCCAGTCATAAGTATTGAGGAAATCATTCAGGTTCTGCGCAAACCAGGCTTCACTCTCCGGCTCCAGTACCGGCATCGCGTAAATATTGCGCGCCGTTTGCACCTGCGGACCGCGAATATTACGCACCGCCTGAGTCAGTTGTTTGGTGAAGTCGATCAGCATCTTACTTTTCAGTCGCGTCCAGCGCTCGAACGCCTGTGGATTGCTACGGATTTGCTCAATGCTTCCGGGAAGCCCTGCGGCGCGGTAGGCAGCCAATGCCTCCGGTGACGCGTCTTCAAAGTCCGTCAGGAAAGCATCGTCATGGAACAAAATCCCTTTGAAGCTGGCGTGTTTGGCCAGGTCTTCATAGATTTCAGTGATGCGCTGACGCGCTTCGCTGCTCCAGGGGGACAGACGGACATAGTTCTCGCGGTTGATCGCTGTACGTCCCGTTTTCGGATCCCAGGCGGTTACGCGTGGGATGGAAGCGTCGAGATCGAAAGCCAGAACCGGCATCCAGGCATACACCGTCACCCCTGCCCGCGTTTGTAACTGCCAGGAGATATAGTTAAAGAGGTCGGCACGCATCGGCAGCCAGCGGTTAGGGAAATAGAGCTCGCGAATATTTCCGTCACCCTGCGGATCGGCGTAGGCCTGCAGGAAGACATGAGAAATACGCATGTCATAAACGCGCTGGATAAGTTTGTCGATGTTTCGCTTCTGCTGAGCAGGGTCCTTGTCATACACGTAATCCAGATCGACATGCATCACGCGCATCGTCTGCGGTTCACGTACCTGAGCGACCTGGCTGGCAAAGCGCTTAAGAGAGGGGTTATCAGAGATTAGCACGCGCGGGATGTCATCAAGAAACGCGGCATTCGCCAACCCTTCGTTGAGCGTGAAGGCCATCTTATAGCCATGCTCTTTAGCCAGGTTTAACGTTGTGCCATTGGCCGCACCGTAAGGCCAGACCCACGCGCGCGGTGATTTCCCGGTCACCGATTTGATCTTGTTGGTGATGAGAGAGATATCCGCGTTTATACGGCGCGTGTACTGTTCATCCGTTTCGTAAGTGCCGGTTTTCTTATCATACAGGCGGTTCGCCACCGCCGGTTCTTTACTTCCCTGCGGGTTGGCTTGTGCACCGAAATGCGAATTCCAGGTGTGCGCACCGACTTCCACCAACGGTGATTTGCCCATCTCTTCGACCATTTTCCAGGTGGCGAATTTATCTCGCGCCGTCATTAAGCCGCCAAAATCGACTTTTTTGTTGGCGGGAGCATCAACCCAACTCCCCACCGGCGCCCAAAGCGCAGGCCAGTTGTAGGCTTTCAGCAGCGGCCAGACGCGGGTATAAAAACTGCTATATCCGTCATCAAAGGTGAGTAAGACCGCTTTTTCTGGCAACACGATTTTACCGTCATGGGCGTCCAGGATTTGCTGCACGCTGATCGGGTTATAGCCATTATCACGCAGCCAGGCCATTTGGTCGCTCAACGCGCTGGTCCGCACAGAAAGATAGCGCTGGTCGGCGGCACCATCCTCGACATCGTGGTAGCCGAGCACCAGGAAGCTATTTTTCGGCCACGGATGATCCGCCGTCAGCGGCGTTCTCTCTGCGGGAGGAACGTAGCGAGGCGTTGTATTGTGCGCGCTACTGCACGCGGTAATCATCAACCAGCCAGCGATTAATGCGCTAAGCCACAGGCATCTTTTCAGCATGAACAATCCTTAAAACCTGACATTTAAATCGAAAGCGAGGGAGATATTCCGCTCACGTTTACCGTCGTAGGGGCGTTTATCCCAAATCAGCATCACCCCGCCATCTACGACGTTGTTCCATTTGAGCCGTTGTCCGTATCCCACCTGAACGATGGCACCAGCGTCCTGGCCTTGCTGCCAATAGCCACCTACGCCAGCCAGACCTTGCTGCGTCCACACGGTGTCATAATGGCGGTAAAGAACCTGCTCCGCGCTCAGACCCGGTACCACGGAAAAATCACTCTTCGGGTTGTAATACGGCACATTCTCTTTGGTGTTGGTGCTCCCGCCGATGCCCGGGGTAAAGTCCAGGGTGAAGCGCGGCGTCGTCCACATACGCTCTTTTCCGCTGAGTCCGTATTCGATGCGATCGTTACCATCTGAGAAATGTGATGCGGCAAACGACAGTTGATATTCACGTCGTTCGTTTTGATACCAGCGAACAAACATATCGCCGCCGTTGGCATACACGCCGCTACGCAGCGCGCGCAGTGGCGTATTACGCGACAAGCGCTCGGCCGAACCGCCTACGCGCCAGTTGTCATTGAAGTCATGCCAGCCGGAAAGACGACCGCCAATTTTCTGACCATCGCCATAATTTCGGCCAGAGACTTCCATTTCTGCCCAGTAGTCGCGGGAAGTCCATTCCGCCCCCGCAGCCAGATCGCGGCTGATGCCTTTACCTTCCTCAAATTCGCCGGTAGCAAAGTTGAATCCAGTAAACAAGCGCCAGTTGTCGTTAATTGGCGGACTGTAAATGGCAGTATTGATGTTGAAGTCATTCTTACCACTGACCGGGCTATCGGACGAGATCCCTTGTGTGCCGCTAATGCGCACTTCCGACATTTTGTGGACATCACGAATACGCGCGAGGCGCAGCGTCGCTTCATCATCCGGGCTACGGGCGATGACGTCATCCGTCAGTTCATCGGCCTGCCTCCATTCCTGGAGATCCAACGCAACATAAGCCTGCTGACGCTCCAGTTCCAGGTTACTTGGCTCAATCACTTCCGCCAGCTTCAGCTCTTTCTCCGCCGCATGCGGCAAGCCACGTGCTTCAAGAACGGAGGCATAAGATATGCGCAGCCCCTGGTTACCTGAACCTGTTCGCGCCAGATGCTCTGCGAGCTTTTCAGCCTCAGGTAGTTCATTGGCAGCAATATAATATTGCGTCAGCATCGACTGTCCGAGCAGCCAGTTATCGTTAGGCTGCGGCGTTGGCGAACCATAGATGCGTCGCAGGTACGGACTCTCTTTGATTAGGTTTTCGGCCTGTTTTTTAGCGGCATCAAAGTTTTCATTATCGATATGCGCGTAGAACAGATCCTGTTGATCCTCAGGACCAAGCGGCGTAACGGGAATCGGTCCATTCGGGTAGTAGATGCTCATCAGCATCGCTTCGGTTTTTTCTGGCTGGCGTTCGCTTAACCATGCCGATGCTACCCAGCGTTTTGCGTAGTTTGGCACTTCGCCGCTCGCAGAAAGCGATTCGTATTCCTTAATCACTTCAGACGTTCGCTTACGAACCAGCAAAGCGCCCATGCGGTCAATTCTCGCCCGACGGACATCATTCTGCGCGGATGGCTCATCCTTCCAGGCAGCCAGCAACTGGTCATAACGAGCCAGCGCTTTATCCGCCACGATAAACCGCTCTTCTTCATTACGTGCGGACGTATAGGAGGAACGTACCATTTCGGCGGCCGCATCAAGCTCAAGGCGGCGCTTCACAGGATCTGCCGTAGGCACTACCTCCGCCATATTTAAGGCGGGCCCGGAAACACGGTTTGCTGACAGAGCAGACAGCAGCGTGGATTTTGCATTTTTGTTGCCAGGATCAACGTCATCCGCCTGGCTGGCAACCAACAGCGCGTCCCAGTTTTTCCCCTGAGAATGATATACGTAGGCAAGTAGCGCATCGGAGTCAGCCCCCGGATGTGCCTGTGCCCATTTATTCGCTTCAGTAAGGGCTTGCTGATTGTAGCGAGCATCTGCCAACGTCATTATCCAGCCGGTGCGTACGTCAACGTTGTCAGGCTCTTCCTGTAAAACGCTTTCCCATACCGCCAATGAATCATTCCAGTTTTTCTGGTTACGGTACGCACGTGCAGCGGCGACTTTGCCGCGTGCAGGCACATCCATCTGCCCACGATAGCGCTGCCAGATTTCAATAGTGGCTTTATCGTTGTTATCAACCCAACTGGAAACTTGCAGCCAGTCGGCAACCTGATTTGGCGTTAGCGCGCTTTGCTTTCCCTGATCCTCTAGATAACGCAATAACGGTGCACTATTACCACCCCGCGCTTCAATAACCAAAGCGTCATAATCTGATGTCGCTGCAGAGATTTGCATAGGGAAAAGAACGCTTGCCGTAAATAAACAGCTTAAAGACTTAAAACGTTTAATGAAGTTGGCATGTCGACGCATACTTAACATATCAGCCCTTATAACTTACATCAGAGTAAAAATAAGCGTTTTCAATATATTACAGTCGGTTACTAACGATACCCGACCATGTAAGATGTACTGCCGCTTATTTTGCAATAGGGTTATGAAGCAATTAACTCTTTCGTCTTATTGACTACCCGCGCCTCGCCCTCTAATCGTGGGAAAGCAGGCGTAAACTCGAAAATTTTATCACTCAGCGTAGTTCGTGGCTATGCGATACGAAAACTCTTAGACAAAAAAGTATTTTAGACTAAATAATCCTAATACTCTTGGGATTGAATTCTGGATTTAGATTAAGTTTGCATGACGAAACCTTGTGACGATGATAACTATTGCTGGTTGGCATAGCTACACCGCGCAACTGTTTGCATGGTAACTATTGTGTGCGGATAGAGAAAGTTCTGATAATAATGCCCCTGATAACAACAAAGATAACAATGTAAATAATATAACCTAATTTTAAGTTTCGAACAGGGTCGATAAAATGAAATTAAAGGTACAGTCATAAGCAGAACTAAGTACAGTAAAAAAAACAGTAAAAACTCAATAGAATCAAACAACTTCCTGAGCCTATCATTGCAATCTACCAAAATTGGTATTTTGGTATCCGCCATAATACGTGCGCGAAGAATTGTGCATTGCTCAACTCGCTAATGTATTTACCAACCTTGCGTATTATTGACAGTATCAACCCCACTCACTTTACCCTTACAATTTGAAAGCTTATTTACATTGAAAATAATTTATATACCCTAAATAATTCGAGTGACATGAAGCTGGCAAGTGAGTAAATCCCCAGGAGCATCGCGAACTATGTGACTGAGGCGAGCTAGCGTAGCCAAGGTACATGCAGCTTAAAGAATGACGGGTATAGACGCATAATTTTTTGCACTTACCTTCCCTCCAGCCTTTGAGGTAATTTGGACAAAGATGCCAATGGGAGCTGGTCAATGAAAATCGTTAACGCTGAAAAAAAACACATCCCCGCCATACGCGATATCTACGCCCATCATGTTATTCACGGTACCGGCAGCTTTGAAACTGACCCGCCGGATACCCGCGAGATGCAGGGTCGTCTGGAAAAAATCCGCAGTCTGGGACTGCCATGGGTTGTCGCATTGCAAGAAGATAAGGTCATCGGGTATTGCTATCTCACCCGTTACCGCGAGCGTTATGCCTATCGCTATACCCTCGAAGATTCGATTTATATTGACCCGACGGCACAGCGTCAGGGGGTGGGAAAAGCGTTGCTACGCCATGTAATTGAGTGGGCTGAAACGCAGGGTTATCGGCAGTTGATCGCTATCGTCGGCGACAGCAATAATCAGGGATCGCTGAAAGTCCATCAGCAGGCCGGATTTACGAAAATAGGTACGCTGACGAACATTGGATTCAAGCATGGGCTCTGGCTTGATACGGTATTAATGCAACGCAGCCTGGGCACAGGTAACAGTACGCTACCAGCGGATTTCGATGCCGCTATTTAACATCGCTAAGGGATGACTTCAGGATACTGTCTTCTGGTAACCCTCAGACAAACAGAACCACAATCAGGTATAACGTAGCTATTATATAATTCTCCGTTTTTCAGCTCGTTAGAACGAAAAAAGCACCCGAACGTTAATGAACGGATGCTTTCTAAATCGAATAACTCAGTTTTACTTAGCGGGCGGCCCCGCCTGGTGCGCCAAAGGCATCACGGGGCAAACGTCTTTTCAGCCCGAAGATGTTTCATCCCTGCGCGTGATATTTCGCCAAATCCCCCCCGACAGTCTCAGATTTTCAGGCCCGCTATTCAGGATTTGGGTTACACATTTCAGGTAATTGTCTTTCCAGCGCTCAATAAAAGAAGACTGGCTTTCGAACCTCTGCGGATCGACCATTTTCTCCAAAACAAAATGGATGCACCCGTCTCGCCACACCGGAACACCAAATACGGTGGGTAAGTGCATTTTCCAGGCAAGTCGAGAGCAAAAGGTGGAGTAGGTAATCTGCTGGCCGAAAAAGTCGATAGTCGGCGCGCTCAAATTCAGCGCGCCGTCGATCGCCACAACAAGCGACTGCCCACTATGCAAGGTCTGTATGCAGGCTCTGACCACGTCCGCTTCGCTTTTGTCACTAACCGAAATCAACCGCTCACCGTAGCCCCCTTTGAGCACGCCAGGCGTGGAAGCCACCCATTTACTGTTCATTTCCAGCAAGGAGAGGATCATCGGCCCGGCATACATTGCGCCCATATGAGCCGATACAACAATGCAACCACGCTTATCGAGCTGCAGCCGTTGGAAAAACTGCTCGACATGCGATATATCGGCCAACCGATACATCGGTTCGTCGGCCTGCTCTCCACGGCATTCAAGCCAGTCGAGGAGATAATTATCGGCAAGATACCCCCACTTCGCCCGGCGTTCCCATTCATCGCGCTCGATACCGGACTGTCTGCCGGCAACTTCCCATGCCCAGTCAAGGCGCTCAGGCGGTAGATTAACGGCAGATATTTGCCCATCAAGCGCCAGCAGCCCCTCTTCGAATGACTGAGGCAGATGGCTTGCTCTGGCCTGAATATAGTGCTCAAAGACGCTTTCCGCTTCGCTTGTTTTCCCCGCCTGTAACAACGCCGCCGCGGCATAACGGTTCCATTTACTGGTCGCCCCTTTTTCCCTTGCCAGTTGTACAAACTCATCGCTGGCAGCAGCGTATTGCCCAACCTGGCGCAGTGCTCGGGCATACATGGCTCTGACATAAGGAAGATCAGGATGAGTCGCGAGCGACTGCTGCAGTAACGGAATGGCTTTCTCATTCTGACCCGTTCTGATTAAGGCATCGGCATACAGGGTCACGATCCGTAAATTATCAGGGTTAAAATCCAGGGCATGACGCCAATGCTCAGCGGCTTGAAGCTTCGCTTCCCGGCTGCGGTCGGATTGATAGTAGGCAAGCCCCAGGCTACGACGCAGCGCCGCACCATCCAACCCACGGGCTAATGCAGACTCCCCAGTCTGAATGGCTTCCTGATATTTACCGACAGCGCACAGCGTATCAACCGCCAGCCCCGCCGACTCCTGGCTTTCTAACACGAAGAAAGGGAGCAATGCGCGGGCCAGGTCATGATCTTCTGGTAGGCGGCTTTTATTTAAGAAACGGAGGCAGGTCTCAATCATATCTCCCCGCGGGGGAGCTTCCTGCGCCTGTGTTCTGGCCAACGAAATTGCCTGTAACTCTTTATCCACCAGCGTCAGGCTGCGCAGATGGAGGGCAAAAATTTTGCTATTGCCCGAAAAAGCTAGCCATGCCCGCTCGGCTAAGTCAGCAACAGTCGCATATTGTTTACTCTTAAGCAGCACGCTTGCGACCAGCAGGACATCCTCCGGCTGGCACACATTCACCGCCAGCAGTTTGTTAACCACCTGTAGTACAGCGTCCCGATGATGTGATGCCAGCGGCGAAATAACCCAGCGTCGCAATAAATCACGGCTATTCTTTGCCGTCAGCACACGGTCTGACAACAAAGTCAGCGCGGCATCTGTTTCATCTTTACGCAAACACGCGATAGCGAAGAGAAGAATGTTTTGCTCATTTCCAGCACTATCTCGTACTTTTTCGGGATGCTGACCGAAATAGTGACATAGCCCCTCCCAATCCTCTTGTTTGAGCAGGGTGGTTGGCGATATTTTTTTACATGTAGAGTGCAAGTTCATCGTATTTCCTTACTCCGCCTTATTCACGCATCCGCCTGATGGTTATCAGGAGAGAAGTCACCAGGTACGCGATGCCCAGCAACACGAAGAACAGTAACCACTTTGTTCCATCGGCATAGCGAGTGGTGTCAGACACCACCATCGGTTGAGAAATGATCAGCAAATACCGTCTCTCACGTAGCGCTTGAAGCTTCCCTTGCTGTAAGGTCTGCAAGGCAGATTCCCAGCGTGTTTTGGCGATCTCACTCTGCAGGCGAAGATCTTCAAACAGGGACAGACTTTCTGAAGAACCTTGCGACCCTAACTTATTTGACAGGCGGTTACGTTGTTCGCCGATCTGCTTTTCCAGGACCTTGATTTTGGCCGACAGGCGAGGAATAAGGGGGTTCTGATCCAAACCATTAGCCATTAATTGCGCGTATTCCGCTTTCGCCTCCGCCAACTGCGTTTCAAAGCCAGCAATTAATTGATAAATCGCGGTCACGGTTTCCTGCGGTTCAATATCTTTCTGTATATGCTGTATTTTTAGCAATTCAAGCCGAGCGGCCCCCAGATTTTCCTGGGCCGATTTAACATCGTTTTCCAGCCATAAAATCCGTTCCTGCTGCATCCGCGCTGAAACGGTATTAACGTGCTGTTCAGCAAAAGCCAGAATGCGCTGGGCAAAAAACTCAGCCTGTTTCGCACTCCGCGCCTTGACGTTTAAACGCAGCATGCCCTGTTGAATATCGACAGCAACCGAGACTTTCGATAAATAGTAACGATAAGGATCATCATTAATACCCAGCGGCGCGTGGTAGCGGGAAAATAATGCGATATCGTCTTGCGCGAAATAAGATAAAAAACCGAGCTCTTTTTCCATCCGCTCCATCATTTCTTTCGAAAGTATAAACTCGCGAACCTGAAAGCCTTCCGACATCTCATTGCCTGCACCAAAGAAAGCTGTTCCAGAAAAATTATCCTGGCTGGCATCAGTTTGCACAATAAAGGTGGCATCCGCGCTATAAAAACGCGAAGTTAATAGCCACGACATAAGCATAATAACCAGCAGCGGCAAAGCAATATAAAGAAAGAGCCGACGTAGCGATTGTTTGGCTTGCTGAACACGTCGCTCTTTAATAACCAATGACGCTCTACGGACGGAATCAGCATCCGTCGCGGACCACCCGGCGTCTGGGCGATGATGACTTTTCGCATCGGCCGTTTTTTCCGTCTGGCGAAGGGAGCGTTCATTCTCTTTTTGTTGTAGTCGCGAGGCTCGGCTTTCTTCTGCTACCTTCGCCCTTTCCTCTTTCCATTTTTTAATACGTTCTGAATTTTCCACACTCTATCCGTATATTTTCTAATTATATATCAAAGGAATAATCATCAGTTTGAATCGTCGCCTGATTTGACTGATATTGTTCAAAAAGCGCAGATGCCTGTGCTAAATCTTCACACATCGTAATTTTTCCATGCAGCAGTACGCCAAACGCATGACAGTGTTCTTTAATAAGCCGAGGGTTGCGCGTTAGCACAATCAACCCTTTCTGTTGCAGCTCATAAGCTAGCGCCGCCTGCATACGCAACTGTGTAGCATTATCCCCGGTGTACAGCTTGTCATCGGCAATATAAAGGCGGCAGGGAAGCAGTAAATTAATGGCAAATGCCAGATGCGCTTTCATCGTGACAGAATATTCACTCACCCTGTCGGTATAGCGCTGTTCAAGCTGGGTCAATTGATAGCAGAAATGTGAAAATTCATCGCCATCCAGGCCATAAAGACTGGCCATCATGCGCGCATTCTCTTCGCCGGTTAACCCCGGCAGAACAAAAGCATTTGCCCCCAGTGGGAGCGCATCACCCCGTAGCCCAATAAAATCCCCTTCATCAGGAGCATCTATACCGCACAGCAATCGGGTTAGCGTCGTTTTGCCTGAACCAGGGGCCGCCAGAATACCGATATGCTCATGGTAATCCATGACAAAATCTGTTTTATCAAGGACCACCCGCGGGCCCTTATCAGACTCAAAATAGCGTGTACAACCTAATAAACCGAACACGAACGCGTCTCTCCTGAAGCTAAAGTCAGTGATTTTCAGTGTCACAAATCAGGTGAAAAATGATGCCCGCGAGGAATAACGTTGCGGAAAATGCCAGAGGGTAAAGAGGCTCAAGGTACAAGGAGTTATACCCCTCAAACATTCCTTCTCTGACTATCTCATTAGCATGAAGTAGAGGGTTCCAGCTGAATATGCTTAATAATGAATAGGGCAATTCATTCGCCGTATAAAAGACAGCTGAAATCAAAAACATCGGTCTTAGCACTACAGGAACGGCTTTGTAGACCAGCGGAAACCGTTCAGACAGTGCGTCACAAAAGTAACCAAACGATAATCCCAGAAGCCATGCGATAACCATCCCTTCAAAAATCAGGATCGGTTTCTGGGCTTCCCAACGGGAGAAGATAAGAAAGTTAATTAATGAAACAATAATATAAATGATAACCGCATTAACAAATTCGACTGCGGCAAGAGCAAAAATCACATGTCTTTTCTTAACCTGCGAGACAACCGCCAACGATGTAAAGAATGAACGGGTGCGCATGGTTGCGGTAATGGTATAACGAAATAACAGATACGGTAATATACCTGCAATAACAAAGCTGATATCGTCAGTGAATATTGGCACGGTGCGATTTAAATATTGAAAAGAAATAACGGTAATGGTTATCCATACCAATGGTACGGCCAGCACCATCATATAGTTTAGCAAATTACCGTTATAGCGTGTTTTGATATCGCGTGACATTAACAAAATGATTAACTCACAGACGGTAATGAGTTTCATAAAATAATAAGTATTATTTTTCAAAATATTCATATGGCGCGTTAGAAAGAATTAGAGCCGCGGATCAAAAAGCTATCGAATGCGGCTTTCACCTTAGCGAAATCAGTCAAGGAGGCGTTCGAGATATAGATAACATCGCCGTCTTCCACCCGCATGGCCTGTGCTAAAAACACCGAGTCAGGTTGGCTCATATCGACATGATAGATATTCAGCTTACGCATCTGCTGTTTCGCTTGCTCCGCTTCGTCATGCTTGTACAGAAAAACCGCCTGCGGATCGGCAAGATTGTCGTTTAATCCTTTCGCCAGCGCCAAAGCATCCACTACGCTGGAATGACGCTGAACCAGAGCATGTTTTCCCTGAACACCCGCCGCGCCGAGCACATTAACATACTCGGTCACTTGACGCAGAGTGATACGGTCATCCGGCTGTAAGACAATATCCAACCCGGGATACTGATAAATATCTGACAGTCGCGCGTTGAAATAATGCTGCTGGCGCGTCACGTGAACTTCCATCATATCTGCGCTGGTATTTTCTACTGCCGCCGCCGTTGCCAAAAAATGACTAAGACGATTCATACTCTGTTCGAGAGGGTAGCGACCCGTTTTCCCGCTGCCCTCGACCGTCACCATGGCTCCGGTGCGGGCGGTAAGCGTCACCAGCACCTGAGGATTCAGGACAACGCGCGAAAGTCGCTTTCTGATCTCTTCAGCCAGTTGTGTCACATCCAGCCCGGTAACCGGAATGATCCCGGCATAAGGCACCTGAACGATATTACCGTCAGTCACAAGAATATTTTCAAAATCCGCCCGGTCGCCGCTCACGTTATTGGATAAATACCCCGCCCCGCCCGAGGATAAAATAGTGATATGCAGCACATCGCCTTTAGCCAAAGATGTCCAGTGCCAGTTATTTTCGGCAAAGACCGGATCGACAATAGTTTTCGGCACAGTATCGGCATCACTCAGTTTTAATGTCGGCGTGACTTCGACCAGATGATAATGAGGATCGTCCTGATTAATCAGGCTGGATTTAAATACCGCCCTGGGAATAGTGCATCCCGAAAGCAGAAAAAACGTCGTTAATAATATAATAATTTTTTTCATAACTTATTTTATAAATGAAATAGCTGAAAAAATGCTGCCCATTAATTAACGAGGCTGAGAGGCAATGGTTTGTACAAACGTTCCCACCATATGTTCCACGGTGAAGCGTTCTTGTAAAAATGACTGCGTCTGTTGGCAAATACCGGTTCTGCTGCGCCATAAATTGACCAACTGTTCTGCATAGCGGCAAGCCTGGTCAAGATTGACCGTCTGTGCATCATCAAGAATGAAACCCGAAACACCCTCAATAAAGCATTCTGCCGATCCACCTGCAGGGGTTGAAATCACCGGCACCCCGACCATTTGTGCTTCAATGAGCACATTGGGTAGCCCTTCATAACGCGAAAACAAAATGAATACGTCCATTTTTTGCAGCCAATACCCCACGTCACGCGAGACGCCAACGAATAGTATTCTCTCCAGAATCCCCAACTGTTCGGCGCGTTTCTGCGCTTCAGCGCGCAAATCACCATCGCCTACCAGCACAAAGCGTGTGGCGGGGTGGTGCTGTAAATAGCGTGCTGCAAAATCAATCCATGCAAAAGGGTTCTTATCGCCTACAAAGCGGAAAACGCCACCAATAGTCGTGTCCGCATCCTGTGTTTTTTGCGTAAACTGCTGCCAGATTTTATGTGGCACCTCAGAAGAGGGTTCGGTAGATGGCGGTAAGACGCCGTTATATACAACCTGGAAGTGCTTCGCCTCCAACTTTAGCCAGTCGGCATAATGGCGGGTCACACAATGGTTGTTACTCATAAAATCAACGCCAGGCACGACCGCCAGCGCCTGGTAGAGAGGCTCATATTCCGGCTTGAACAGACGCTTTCTCACCACCGGCGGTAAGCCACGTAATCCCAGCTGAATTCTGGGCACGCCAGCAATCAGCGCTGCAAGCGCAATCATCAGACAAGCGCCATCCTGCCAAACGGAGAGATAATCCAGCTTGCGCTCGCATAAGTGGGGGACCAGATGCTTGATACCGTAGTTACACACCGGCGGCAGATGAGAGAGCAATAAGCGCAACTCCGGAGATTCTATTGTCGCATCGTCAAAGAAGTTTCCGGTAATCTTCGCGATTTCAAGCACCTCGACCTGTTCTTCCAGCACTTCTTTCAGGAAAAAGTCTTGCCTGAGTTCCGGTGCCAGGGAGCGAATAATGAGCTCTACCGGCTCTTCTACTTTCAGGCCGCCAATTTTCCCCTGTTGCCGATATTTTCTGGCGATCTCAATAGCCAGCCTGGAAATCTGACGCTCTGCACCGCCGCTACCTAGCGAGCCTGTACAGAGCGCAAGGCGACCAAAAGATCCGACGGGAAGCTGCCGCGGCTGACGATTTCGATAGAACAAGATGGCATGCTTCATTGCAATAATACGGGTGTTGGTTCCCACAGGGATCGCTTCCCCTTCAAGGCGTTCAAGCAAATCGCAGATCTTATTTATTTTGCCTAAATAATTGTTATATTTTTTCTGCACGCCGGTGCTAACCTTTTTAAGAATTAGCTGCGCATCTTTGGCTAGCCCCGTATTATATAAACGACGCGCATACTCATAACGAGCTTCATCATTGTTTTGTGCAATCAGCGTTTCGTAGAGCGCGTATGCACGGCCGTTTCATTGAAATCATGAAGAAATTCTGCTTTTTTTAGCATCGCTAATGAAGTTAAAGCCTCAGCCGGTAATTGACTGTCAATTAACGCAACAGCTTGCGCAAGCTTCTTCTCTTTTTTCAATGTTAAAAGCGTTTTCCCTAGCGCAGCTAAATTTTCTTCCTGCGTAATCATTACGACTTCCCTGATGTATTTTTTTGTAATGCGGTTATGCAGGTCGAGATCTGCCTTGTCACCGGCTCCGTTGGTCCATTCACTTTCTCCAGTCGCTGCCAATACTGCAAAGCCTGGGTGTAGTCGCGTAAATGCATTGCGTTTAATGCGGCATATTTCAAGGCATAGGCATTTTCGCTATCAAAAACGAGTAATTTTTTCGCATAATCTAGATGTTCATAAGACGCGATAGTGCTACCGCCATCCTTCAGTGACTCATTAAATAATCTGATAATTTGCTTATATTCACGCATCAGGCGAGAAACATCAGGATCAATTCGTTTCAGGCTAATCAATACAGACAATGCTTCATCCAGACGCCCTTCAGTTTTCTTCTGGCGTACATATTTAAGGGCTCTGGTTGCAACATTGCGACACTCTTTCTCAAACAACTCGTTCATCGAGGCATTCTGGAATGATGGAGAAATGCTCATGACGTTAGCAATCAAATCAATGAGGAACGGAATGTCGTTAATATGACGTATACTGCGTAACATAATCGACTGCAGGCTGGTAATATTCGAATTACGAATCAAGGTCATATGGGCCAACGTGCACGCGTCTTTCCAGGCACCAAGATTCACCAGCGTTCTTGCACAATATACGGTGCTAACGGGATCGAACTCCAGAAGCGGCCACACTATTTTCGCCCCTGCCAGGATATTTTCATAATCCTCACGCTCATACATTTCTCTTAATTTCTCGCGCCATGCCATTTTAACTTCATTATTAAAACGAGAAATACGTGCATGGGGATAAACCATAAATGCAGAGTAGCTGTAGACCAGCGAAGTACTCAGTGAGACAAAATCATCAACCGAATGTAGCGACAGCGCAGTATTGTTCCATGCCTCAAAAACGTCGTGGAGTTTATCTTTATACGAGGTGCTAAGCGCCTGATGATAGCTCATATTCTTGATACAGAAAGCTGTGCGGATAACGAGACCGGTATCATGAATCGTCGACAATACCGTCAGCGCAAATTCTGACTCATGGCGGAGTAGCTGCTCGAGCGCATGCATGAAAATCAATTCATCACTGAATTTGATTGCCAAAGATAACGCTGTTTCCATAAACGCATCATTTAGGCGCTGCGATTGAATGCCGGCATGGAAAGCTTCGGAGAATGCGTTGCCATCATTGAAATATTGCGTGCTGCTCAGGAAATTAACCCATCCGCTTTGGGTTTCAGGATTTAATAACAGTACACGTTTCCAGTATTGATATGACTTATCAAACAGATGTAAAGCATCGGCTGAGCCGGCGGCAACGGTAAGGACTTCTTCATCTTCAATTTCATTGGAAAGCATCATCTCGGCCGTCGATAAGGCTTCCCGCCAACGCGCTAATCCATGTAGAGACCTCAGCCGACAACGTAATGTACTGTCTGTCGTACCGATAATTTTCTCAACATCACTAATATCCTGATAAGCCTGTTCATAATAACCTAAACGGCTGAAGATTACGGACCGAAGTTGGATTAGAACAGGCTCTTGCTGCTGATTTCTTAATGTGGCAAAAAGTTGCTGTGATGCAGTAATAATGTCGCCATCGGCAAGCAGCTTAGTGATCGATAGGGTAATCTCACGTATTTGGTCCTGTTTCTCTTGTCGCCCCTCATCAAGATGATGATTAGTCTTATTGATCACTCCCTTAAAAATAGCCGCAACGATCGCGTCACCAAACATGTCGGTATAATGAGTAAGATCGTCGCCATTTTTTTCCAGGGCTCTTTTCTGTCCCCACTTTTCCATCAAATTTGTCGGATTAACGCAGGGAATATCCATCCTGGTGGCGATGGTCTCGACATTTTTAATCAATCGACTGCGGGACTGAATGACGGTTCCAGCACGAGTCACGGCATCAACATGGGTCATAAACATAACGCGATCGCGACCAAGCAGCTGAACGATTTCCATCATGTCCTGTTCGATAGCATGCTCATCCATCTGCTCAACATTGATATTGCTTAATAAGGCACGATCGTCTTCCGACATTCCGGCAAAACAGGGATCGTCTTTGAGATAGGCCAGCAGTTTGTGTTGATTTCCTTGCGTGGCCAGCGACCAGTACACACGCGCCCGCTCTGTTTGGCTAAAAAACTCATAGAAATGACGAGTTAAATAATTTATTTGTAAGCAGAACCCATAGGCCATAATCTTCTTCTGACTTGAAATCTCAACGATATAGAAATCAGAACGACTATGAACGTCGGTGTTTGAATAATTTACGGCAGGTCTAAAAATAAAAGGCCGGACCTTTTCAGGAATATCTATCAAGCCTAAAATAAAACGAACCTGCTGTAATGCCTCGCTGCTCGTATGCGTAAAACCATATATCCTTTTAAAATTAGCCTTGAAATTAAAATAAGGCTGAGCTCGTTTTACCGGACTCACAATACGGCAACTACCAATGGCTGTAAGCGTAAACATCCCTGACGATTTCATTAAATTCATCCACGTGAAAGGAAAGTGAGTAGTTTTACTCAGGAATACAAAGCAGTCTTTTTATCGATATACCATTTTAGAGTCTGCTTAAGTCCTTCTTTGATATCAAACTCAGGCTCATATGAAAGAAATGTTTTTATTCTGGTAATATCTGCCTGACTATGCTTAACGTCACCGTCACGAAAATCTTTATAAATTGGTTCAGCACTAATTTGTTCGTCCCGCCATAAATTCAACCCATCGCGGATGAGATAATAAAGCTCATTTAGCGAAGTTCTGTCTCCAACAGCCACATTATAGACTTTATTTTTTGAGGCTAAATCATTAGTCGTTGCTGATAATAAATTGGCCTGAATCACATTTTCTATATAGCAAAAATCCCGGCTTGTTGAACCATCGCCATTGATATAAATTGGTTCATCTTTAAGAAGCGATAGTATCCAGCGAGGAATGACTGCAGAGTATGCTCCGTTAGGGTTTTGGCGGCGGCCAAATACATTAAAGTAGCGCAGGCCAATAGTGTTAAAATCATAGCTGCGAGCAAACACCTCGGCGTACAATTCATTGACGTATTTTGTAACCGCATACGGGCTTAATGGCCGGCCGATCCGTTCCTCAATTTTAGGTAAATCGGGATGGTCACCATAAGTACTACTGCTTGCGGCATAGGTGAAACCAGATACATGTGCATCTCTCGCCGCCGTCAACATATTTAAAAAACCATCAATGTTAGCGCTATTTGTCGTGATAGGATCCTGCAAGGAACGTGGTACGCTTCCCAGAGCGGCCTGATGTAAAACGTAATCGACATTCTCACAAACAGCCTGACAATCGGCAAACGACCGGATATCCCCATGAACAAAGGTAAACCGCGACCATTGATCTTCGCTGACAGCGGCACGCACATCCTCTAAATTATGTTGATAGCCAGTTGAAAAGTTATCCAACCCAATTACTGTTTGATTTAAATAGAGTAGTTCTTCTAATAATCCAGAGCCGATAAAACCTGCTACGCCAGTAATAAGCCAACGTTTTGGTTCAAGAACGAGTTGTATTCTTAATTCATCATAGGCTGTCATGATTATAACCTCACATCTGACTGCTCAGGCGAAAGGATATACTTCAAATCATAAAGCACATGTTTATCTTTTCCAAAGCCACGAATATCAGTACTCCCCATCTTCTTAAACTGCTCATGGCCAACGGCAACAATAATGGCATCATAAGAAGCAGCCTTGATTTCCGATACAGGTATAATCCCATATTCCTCTTCGACTTCCTCAGCATCCACCCAAGGGTCAAAAATATCAACATTACAGCTGTAATTGCCCAACTCTTTTACAACATCGATAATGCGGGTATTCCTGATATCCGGGCAGTTTTCTTTAAAGGTGAACCCCAGAATCAGAACGTTAGAACCCTCAACATTAATTCCTTTTTTGATCATGGCTTTGATCAACTGTCCCGAAACATAGTTACCCATATTATCGTTCAGTCGACGACCCGCGAGGATAATTTCCGGATAGTAACCGATGCCCTGAGATTTATGAGTCAGATAATAGGGATCGACGCCAATGCAGTGACCACCAACCAGTCCCGGACGGAATGGCAGGAAGTTCCATTTACTTCCCGCTGCTCGCAGCACGGCTTCAGTGTCAATCTCTAATCGGTTAAAGATAATCGCCAATTCATTTACCAGCGCGATATTGAGATCGCGTTGGGTATTTTCAATCACCTTTGCCGCTTCCGCGATCTTAATGCTTTCCGTTTTGTACGTTCCTGCCGTGATGATCTGTCGATAGATCTCATCAACCAGACAGGCCGTTTCTGCAGTTGAACCTGAGGTAATTTTCTTGATAGTTGTCAGACGATATTTTTTATCGCCGGGATTGATGCGCTCTGGGCTATATCCGACAAAGAAGTCTTTGTTAAATGTCATCGCTGACATACGCTCAAGGATCGGCACGCATTCTTCTTCAGTACACCCTGGATATACCGTAGATTCATACACCACGATATCCCCCGGCCTCAGTACTTTGCCAACAGTTTCACTTGCCATAATCAAAGGGGTGAGATCTGGTTGCTTATAATCGTTGATCGGCGTCGGGACGGTAATGATGTAAAAATTGCATTCTCTGATTTCATCAATTGATGAGGTAAACGTCAGATGGCGAGCATCACGTAGCTCTTCTTCTGTGGTTTCGAGATTGACATCGATCCCTTCTTTTAGCTCGAGTATACGTTTATGATTAACATCAAAACCAACCACCTGACGAATTTTCCCAAATTCAGCAGCCAATGGTAAGCCAACATACCCGAGTCCAATAATGGCAATTTTTACATCATCTTTGCTGATCATTACTGATAAGTCCCTTATTTAATAATTATTAACTTTAAATAAATCCCAGATGTTTTCTGGAACGCTACCGCCCCTGACGTTCTTAGCCAGCGTATCTATTCTTATCGAAATCACGACAGTTTCTAGTCTAAGCAAGGCTAGAAATTTTATATTTCCTAATTTTAGTTAAATGGAAGTCGTATGCAGTATCCGTTCTAAAACAACAATTAAAGATCGGATCTTTAATTGTAATTCTTAATGAGAAAACGCATAGCATTTTATTCTGGCAATAGAAGATATCGAGGGTCTCGCACGCCAAATTTAAGGGCAATCTCTTTTCTCCAACGATACAATGTTGACGGCGAGTTCATAAATCTATCCTGAAGCTCCTCCATACCGCTTTCGGTTAAGAAGTACTTCATCTTCATGATATCTTTGTTGCTAATCTTAAAGTTACATTCCCTTCGCCCTGCCGTTATCTTGTCACCATTTCGTCGATACAGGCTTATTTTCTTAATCATCTCCGACACAGATGTTGAGGTATCGAAAACAGCAATAACATTTTTGATATTATCCAGCCAAAAAAGAGCCAAAGGCATCAACCGTGAGCTGGAAATGATGATTATGATTTTATTGATATTTTTATTCCGTGAGAAAAAAACCAAGGTGCTACGTAAGCTATATTGATTAAGATTCACGAATAAATAATTTCTTTCGTTTGTAATCAGTGACATTTCATCAATAACACTAGCGACACCACCCCCAAAGTAAATATCATTAGGTGGCCAGAAATGTTGATACTTCATGAAGCCTCCATAACCTCAAAAAACTCTATTTCATCCATGGAAAGGTAAGTGTGTACTTTTAAGCACACCGACCCTCTAAAAAATACCTAACAATCGAGTAATTGATTTTATTAATATTGCTAAATACATGAGATGAACTTTTACACAACAAGGATGTGATATCAACCCCTCGCCATTCATAGCTAAAAGCTATCAATCACTCATTCTTAGATTTGAATTACTAATGGATACCGGCATTTCAATACGATTATTGGTTGTATTATTAGCACCACCTGTGAAACCGCACTTTCATCTTTTATTCAAAATGAGAAAATTCTCAAAACACAATGAAACATTTTCTTACAAATTACCAGCATACATACTGTGGTTAAAGGTAGCCTGACTGAATTGTCACCCATATATCTACCTTTAAATTCGTAGCTATACCGTGTGAGATTTTAATCAGTACAACTGAAGTCTATCTAACTATATTTGCTATATTTTTCAACAACAATGACAGAATATACACAAGGCTAACGAGCTCCCCGGCATAGCAAGCATTCAAAATGGTACAAAGTACTAAACTAACTCGTATATTTTTGTGTATCTACATAATTTCGTGACCGGATAATGAGAACAAAACTAGTCACCTTAAGAAATTATTACTAATGATAAAACTACTGAAGATATTTTTAACAAAATAGATGTCCACCATGTTTATCCAGGTAAGATCCTACCAAGTCTAAACCATTTAAAACCTGTTACTACCGATTAGAGAAAATTGACCTACAAAAAGAATACATTACTTATTTATGAAGAATGACCAATCTTATATCGTGTTCAAAAAAGATAACTATTGAATTATAATCTAACAATTAACTACGTGACCTATATTAGCGTTGATATATTTTCAGACAGACAATCAAACATACTCCTTAAAATTTCTTAAATAAATTCAATTGATTGATAGTTGATTTTTTGTACCACGGGGGAAATGTGATATTTAAGACACCAGTATCGCGAATTGAAAGGATTAACCAGCATATACAAAGCTCTACTATCCGAGAGCGTCAAAGATTTCTCTTTGGCCCCTGTGGATAGTTAGTTTCATATGAGGTATCTGAGGTATCTCCCGCCAGGGGAGCCTATCGTCTCCCACAATCGCTTTAGCCTGCATAGTCGTGCATTGAGTCCGTATGACCGTTAAACAAAGAAACACATTGAGATTACGAAGAATAATTGAATCAGGAGAGTCTGTGAGAAGTAAGTCGTGGAGCGGGCGAAGGGAATCGAACCCTCGTATAGAGCTTGGGAAGCTCTCGTTCTACCATTGAACTACGCCCGCATTGGAGTGCGTAAGGGATTATAAACCTTACGCTCTTCTTGGCAAGGGACTAACTGACTGACTGGCGATTAATTCACCGTCAGCATTTTGGCTTACTGCCCTTTGGTGGCAAATAACGAAGCGGATCGATAGCCGTCGCCCGATAGCGGATCTGGAAATGCAGCCGCACCGTGGTCGCATCCGAGCTGCCCATCGTCGCGATTTTCTGCCCGGCTTTCACGTTTTGACCGTTGTTCACCAACATGGTGTCATTATGCGCATACGCAGTGATGTAGTCCTCACTGTGCTTAATCATAATGAGATTACCGTAACCCCGTAGCTGATTACCGACATAAACCACCTTCCCGGCTCCGGCGGCATAAATCGGCGTACCGCGCGCAGCTGAGATATCAATGCCTTTATTGCCGCCGTCCGCGGTTGAATAAGGCAGAATCACTTTACCGCTGGCAGGCCACTGCCAGCAGCGCTGTCCTACCGGTGGCCAGGAGGACTGCGGTACGGACGAAGATGGTCTGACCGCCGCCGTTTTGGTTGAGGATTTCGTCGTTGTTTTGCCAGAGCCTGAACTGGTTTTCGCGCCGCCGCTGACCTTCAGCTTTTGCCCCACTTCAATGGTATAGGGCGGTGAAATATTATTCAGGCGTGCAAGCTCTTTTACGCTGGTCCCGGTGGCGCGCGAAATACGGTATAGCGTATCTCCCCGCTTCACGGTATACACGGAGCCGGAATAACTTCCTGTATCAGACGACTTGCTCCCGGAACAGCCTGCTAACAGCAGACCGACACACAGCAGCATCGCGATACTCAGGCCATTTTTCTTCAGGCGTCCTGCACTCAAAACAATACCTCGCAACATTTTCAGACGCTTTATCATAGCAGCCAGAAACCGGATGCCAAATCATATCGCGCAACGAAGCGTCGACTCTGGCATTTCACACCCTCTGTTAATCATTCTGACTTAATACAGCATATAATGTGAATGCTTAAGATTGATGGTGGACGCTATGCGACAGGAACATGTCATTTTATTGAATGAGCAGGGCCAGCCCTGTGGAACACTGGAAAAATATGCGGCGCATACCGCCACAACCCCCCTGCACTCTGCTTTCTCATGCTGGATATTTAACGAGCAGGGTCAACTGCTGGTCACCCGCCGTTCGCTGCACAAAAAAGCCTGGCCAGGCGTCTGGACCAACTCTGTCTGCGGTCACCCGCAGTTGGGTGAAACCACCGAAGCCGCTATTAACCGCCGGGCTTGCTTCGAGCTGGGTGCAGACATCGACTTGCTCAGCCCCGTGTATACTGATTTTCGTTATTGCGCCACGGATCCGAGTGGAATAGTGGAAAACGAAGTATGCCCGGTTTATGCCGCACATATCGTCAGTGAGCTACAGCTAAACCCAGATGAAGTGATGGATTCCCAGTGGAGTAATCTTGAGGATGTATTGAGCGGGATTGACGCGACGCCGTGGGCTTTTAGCCCGTGGATGGTAATGCAGGTTTCAGACGTTAAGGCACGAGAGTTACTGCGCAAGTTTGCCAACGGGAATTGATTGCCTGACGGGTCTACGCCCATCAGGCCTACATAACGCATCGTAGGCCTGATAAGGCATCAGCCGCCATCCGGCATTTCACATCTTACTTAACCGGGCGCATTGCCGGGAACAGGATTACGTCGCGGATAGTATGGCTGTTTGTGAACAGCATAACCATACGGTCGATACCAATGCCCAGGCCCGCAGTCGGCGGCAGACCGTGTTCCAGAGCGGTAACATAGTCTTCGTCGTAGAACATCGCTTCGTCGTCACCTGCATCTTTGGCGTTAACCTGATCCTGGAAACGCTGCGCCTGATCTTCTGCATCGTTCAGCTCGCTGAAGCCGTTACCGATTTCACGTCCGCCAATGAAGAATTCGAAGCGATCGGTGATTTCCGGATTTTCATCATTACGACGCGCCAGCGGAGAAACTTCTGCCGGGTACTCGGTAATGAAGGTCGGTTGAATCAGGTGCGCTTCTGCAACTTCTTCAAAGATTTCGGTCACGATACGGCCCAGACCCCAGCTCTTCTCAACTTTGATGCCGATAGATTCCGCAATTGCTTTTGCAGAATCGAAGTTATCCAGATCGGCCATGTTGGTTTCCGGACGGTATTTCTGAATCGCTTCGCGCATCGTCAGTTTTTCGAACGGCTTACCAAAGTCAAAGACTTCTTCGCCGTAAGGCACTTCAGTCGTTCCCAGAACGTTCTGCGCCAGCGTACGGAACAGCGATTCGGTCAGTTCGATCAGATCTTTGTAGTCCGCATAAGCCATGTAGAGTTCCATCATGGTGAACTCTGGATTATGGCGAACAGAGATGCCTTCGTTACGGAAGTTACGGTTAATTTCGAATACGCGTTCGAAGCCGCCAACCACCAGGCGCTTGAGGTACAGTTCCGGCGCGATACGCAGGTACATGTCCAGATCCAGCGCGTTATGATGGGTGATAAACGGACGCGCTGCCGCCCCGCCAGGGATCACCTGCATCATCGGGGTTTCTACTTCCATAAAGCCACGACCAACCATGAACTGACGGATACCAGCCATAATCTGTGAACGCACTTTAAAGGTATTACGGGATTCATCGTTAGAGATGAGGTCCAGGTAGCGTTGACGATAGCGCGCTTCCTGATCCTGCAGACCGTGGAATTTATCCGGCAATGGACGCAACGCTTTCGTCAGCAGACGCAGCTCGGTGCAGTGGATAGACAGCTCACCGGTCTTGGTCTTGAACAACTTACCTTTCGCGCCGAGGATATCGCCCAGATCCCATTTTTTGAACTGCTCGTTGTAGACGCCTTCCGGCAGATCGTCGCGAGCAACGTACAGCTGAATACGGCCGCCAACATCCTGCAGCGTAACGAATGATGCTTTACCCATAATACGGCGGGTCATCATGCGGCCAGCAACGGATACCTCAATGTTCAGCGCTTCCAGCTCTTCGTTTTCTTTCGCGTCGAAGTCAGCATGCAGTTGGTCTGAGGTATGATCGCGACGGAAATCGTTCGGGAAGGGGATCCCCTGCTCGCGCAGGCTCGCCAGCTTCTCACGGCGCGTTTTCAGTTCATTGTTAAGGTCGGCTACCGCGTCAGCGCCCTGTACGTGTTGTTCAGACATGTTGGTTCCTCATAACCCTGCTTTCAAACTTGCTTCGATAAATTGATCCAGGCTGCCATCCAGCACCGCCTGCGTGTTGCGGGTTTCAACCCCGGTACGCAGATCTTTGATGCGGGAGTCATCAAGGACATAAGAACGAATCTGGCTACCCCAGCCGATATCTGATTTAGTATCTTCCATCGCCTGTTTCTCGGCATTCTTCTTCTGCATTTCCAGTTCATAAAGCTTCGCTTTCATCTGCTTCATGGCCTGGTCTTTGTTCTTGTGCTGGGAACGGTCGTTCTGACACTGCGTCACAATCCCGGTCGGGATGTGGGTGATACGCACCGCAGATTCGGTACGGTTAACGTGCTGACCGCCCGCACCAGAAGCGCGGTAAACGTCAATACGCAGGTCCGCCGGGTTGATATCGATATCAATATCATCGTCAACTTCCGGGTAGACAAACGCAGAGCTGAACGACGTATGGCGACGACCGCCGGAGTCGAATGGGCTTTTACGCACCAGGCGATGTACACCGGTTTCGGTACGCAACCAACCGTAAGCATATTCGCCAGCAATTCTGATGGTCACGGATTTAATACCCGCCACTTCACCTTCAGATTCTTCAATAATTTCAGTCTTAAAGCCGCGCGCTTCAGCCCAACGCAGGTACATACGCATCAGCATGCTTGCCCAGTCCTGTGCTTCCGTACCGCCTGAGCCAGCCTGAATATCGAGATAGCAATCTGCGCTATCATATTCACCGGAGAACATACGACGGAATTCCAGCTGGGCCAGCTTATCTTCCAGCGTATCAAGTTCTGCTACGGCTTCGTTAAAGGTTTCTTCGTCGTCGGCTTCTACAGCCAGTTCCAGCAGGCCGGAGACATCTTCCAGGCCCTGGCTCATCTGATCAAGCGTATCAACGATGGCCTCAAGGGAGGAACGCTCTTTACCCAGCGCCTGCGCGCGTTCGGGTTCGTTCCATACGTCCGGCTGTTCCAGCTCGGCGTTTACTTCTTCCAGACGCTCTTTCTTGGCATCATAGTCAAAGATACCCCCTAAGAACGTTAGAGCGCTCCGTGAGGTCCTGAATGCGGTTATTTACCGGATTAATTTCAAACATTGTCTGATTTCTTTTATTGGACTAGTCAAAATGCGGTTATAAGAGCGGGATTGTAACTAATCCACACCCTTTTTTATAGCGAATATACACATCATCCTTCAAGCTGCCTCTTTGTTGGCTGCGCGATTTCTCCCCGGTCACGTACTACTCGTACGCTCATGGAGACTCATCCACTTGCCGCCTCGATGCAGCTTGAATGATTTTGTGTAAAGTGACGCTAAAGTGGCCAGATATTATCGATTATAATCTGCAGGCTGCGGTTGCCGCGAAACTCATTGATATCCAGTTTGTAGGCAAGCTGAACTTCGCGAACACCGTTATCCGGCCAGCAGGTGGTATCAACGTTAAACGCAATACCGTCCAGCAACGGTCCACCACCGACGGGCTCCACCATCACCTTCAGATGACGCTCACCGACCAGACGCTGCTGAAGCAGACGGAAATGCCCGTCAAACAGCGGTTCCGGGAACATTTGTCCCCACGGTCCGGCATCACGCAGCATTTGCGCGACCTCCATGGTCATCTCCGCCGCGCTCAGAGCACCGTCTGACACCACTTCGCCTTGCAGTAAGGCAGGGTCCAGCCACTCGGTTACCAGTTCGCCGAAACGCTGCTGGAAACGCTCAAACTGCGCCTCTTGCAGCGACAACCCCGCCGCCATAGCGTGACCGCCAAACTTGAGGATCATACCTGGATGAAGAGTGTCCAGGCGCTCCAGCGCATCGCGCATGTGCAGCCCCTGAATCGAGCGCCCGGAGCCTTTCAGCGTACCGTCACCGGCCGGAGCAAACGCAATTACCGGACGGTGAAAGCGCTCTTTAATACGCGATGCCAGAATCCCCACCACTCCTTGATGCCACTCGGGATGGTACATCGCCAGACCGCCCGGTAGCGTATCGCTACTGCGCTCCAGCTTTTCACACAGAGTCAGCGCTTCCGCCTGCATACCCTGCTCGATCTCTTTACGCGTCTGGTTGAGTGCGTCCAGCTCATTGGCCAGCACGCGTGCTTCACCAATGTTGTCGCACAGCAACAGCGCCACGCCAACGGACATATCGTCCAGACGCCCCGCTGCATTCAGCCGTGGCCCGAGGGCAAAACCTAAATCACTGGCAGCCAATTTGAGTGGGTCGCGATTGGAAATCTCCAGCAGCGCTTTTATACCAGGGCGGCACTTTCCGGCACGAATACGGCTTAAGCCTTGCCACGTCAGAATGCGGTTATTGGCATCCAACGGAACCACGTCGGCCACCGTGCCAAGCGCAACCAGATCGAGCAAATCCGCCAGGTTCGGCGGCGCAATTCCTCGTTCATCAAACCAGCCTTTGTCACGCAGGAAGGTGCGCAGCGCCAGCATCAGATAGAAGGCCACGCCAACGCCAGCCAGCGATTTAGACGGGAATTCACAATCGTGCAGGTTAGGATTGATGATCGCTTCAGCGCCCGGCAGCGTGTCCCCAGGCAGATGGTGATCGGTCACAACGACCGGGATCTCCAGCGTTCTGGCATGTTCAACACCCGCGTGGGACGAGATGCCGTTGTCGACGGTGACAATCAACTGAGCGCCCCGGGCATGGGCCTGATCAACGACTTCCGGGCTTAAGCCATAACCGTCTTCAAAACGATTAGGCACCAGGTAGTCCACGTTACTGCAGCCCAATGCGCGCATCGCCAGAATGCTGAGCGCGGTGCTGGTCGCGCCATCGGCGTCAAAATCGCCGACCACGATGATTCGGGTTCCTTCGCGAAAAGCGTTATAGAGGATTTCAACCGCTTTTTCGACACCGTTCAAATGCTGCCACGGCAGCATGCCTTTCACACTACGCTCAAGCTCCTGCGCGCTGCGCACGCCACGGCTGGCGTATAAACGGCGCAGCAATGGCGGCAAGTCGGCAGGTAGCTCGGCGGTCTCGTCGGCTTCACGCCGACGAAGTTGTATCTGTTGTTTCACGCGAATTATTTACCGCTGGTTTGTTTTGCATGTGCGTCGAGGAATTCTTTCATCTCTTTCGGGCCCTGATAGCCAGGCACTACATAGCCATTGCTCAGCACAATCGCCGGCGTACCGCTGACGCCAAACTGTACGCCCAGCGCGTAGTGGTTAGCGATGTCCACATTACAGGTCGCAGGCTTCACATCTTTGCCAGCCATGGCGTCGTCAAAGGCTTTGTTTTTGTCCTTCGCACACCAGATAGATTTCATATCCTGCTCGGCCTGGCTTTCCAGTCCCTGACGAGGGAAGGCCAGATAGCGTACGGTAATCCCTAACGCATTGTAGTCTTTCATCTCTTCATGCAGCTTGTGGCAGTAGCCACAGGTGATGTCGGTGAAAACGGTAATGACGTGTTTTTCCTGCGGCGCTTTGTAGACGATCATCTCGTTTTCCAGCGCGTTCAAATGCTTCATCAGCAGTTGATTGGTGACGTTTACCGGGCTTGCACCGCTCACGTCATACATCGGTCCCTGAATAATATGTTTACCGTCTTCGGTAACGTACAACACGCCGCTATTGGTCAGTACAGTTTTCATGCCCGCAACCGGAGCAGACTGAATCTCGGTACTCTGAACCCCCAGCTTCGCTAATGACTGGCGAATCGCCGCATCGTCTGCATGTACCATGCCGGAAAACGCCGTCGCCAGCAGGGTGAACATCATAAAACGTTTTTTCATAACCTATCCTTTCCTGTCAGCACTCACGCTCGCGGGTGATGCTGTTGATGTAGTTGCCGCAAGCGCTCCGTTGCGACATGAGTATAAATCTGCGTTGTCGAGAGGTCGCTATGCCCCAGTAGCATCTGCACCACGCGCAGATCAGCGCCATGGTTGAGCAGATGCGTGGCAAACGCATGCCGCAGGACGTGCGGGGACAGCTTTTCGCTGTCGATTCCAGCCAACACAGCATAGTGTTTGATACGATGCCAGAAGGTTTGACGAGTCATCTGTTGCGCCCGCTGGCTGGGAAACAGCACATCTATTGATACACCGTTGAGCAACCACGGACGCCCATGCTCCAGGTACGTTTCCAGCCAGTACACCGCCTCCTCACCTAACGGGACAAGGCGCTCTTTATTACCTTTACCGATCACCCGAACCACGCCCTGACGCAGGCTGACGTCACTCATCGTCAGCCCCACCAGTTCAGACACGCGCAGGCCTGTGGCATACAATACTTCCAGCATGGCTTTGTCGCGAAGTTCCAGCGGTTGTTCTATCAGCGGCGCCTGCAGAAGTCGTTCGACCTGTGCTTCGCTGAGATCTTTGGGCAGACGCTGCGGAAGTTTAGGTGATGCAAGCGAGGCGCTGGGGTCATCTTCGCGATATTTTTCACGGTACAGATGCTGAAAAAAACGCCGCATTGCACTGAGCAAGCGTGCGGAACTGGTGGCTTTATATCCCCCATCCATCCGCTCAGCCAGCAATGCTTGCAGGTCATCACTCTGCGCGGTCGCAAGCGAGGCGCCGCGGTGATGTAGCCATTCAACAAGCATGGTCAGATCGCGACGATACGCACTTAGCGTGTTTTCCGCCAGATTTCGTTCCAGCCACAGGGCATCAAGAAACTGCTCGATGCGCGCCAGATCCTGTTCCACTCGCGCCCCTTATTTCACTCTCATTTTTGATGCATTATGCCTCATTGTGCCGAGAATGCGGCGATTCTGTTACACTACCCGCAACGCTACAGCAGAATTGAGATGTTTACGTCATGAACATGGGTCTTTTTTACGGTTCCAGCACCTGCTATACCGAAATGGCAGCAGAAAAAATCCGCGATATCCTGGGTCCCGAACTGGTGACACTGCACAACCTCAAAGATGATTCCCCGACCTTAATGGAGCAGTATGACGTGCTCATTTTAGGCATCCCAACCTGGGATTTCGGTGAAATCCAAGAGGACTGGGAAGCGGTCTGGGAGCAACTGGACGACCTCAACCTGGAAGGCAAAATTGTTGCGCTTTACGGTATGGGCGATCAGTTGGGATACGGTGAATGGTTCCTGGATGCGCTGGGTATGCTACACGATAAACTGGTCACCAAAGGCGTAAAATTTGTTGGTTACTGGCCAACCGAAGGGTATGAATTTACCAGCGATAAGCCCGTCATTGCCGATGGACAGCTGTTTGTTGGCCTGGCGCTGGATGAAACAAACCAGTACGATCTCAGCGATGAACGCATTCAGGCCTGGTGCGAGCAAATCCTTGGTGAAATGGCCGAACACTGGTCCTGATAACCATTTTGCCGGATGTAGGCGTAAACGCTATATCCGGCCTACATGCCGCACCGAACCGTAGACCTTAACGCTGCACGCCATCAGGCATTCATCAGCATTATCCCTGCTTCGCCTGTTGCAGTATTAACCGCCGCAAATCCCGCCACTCCGCGTCATCCATACTGTCTGCCGCCAGCCACAAATGCTGACGTTTTCCGGCATCGGAACGTAAACGCAGCATCATGCCTGTTTTGACCATCCAGGGTGCGCTAGCAATAGTCCACTCTTGCCCTTGCCAGCGCAGACGACCGTCCATCAACAGCCGAATCTCGCCCTGACAGGCATTGATTCGGCGCTGGCTACGGACGCTATCGAACACCACCAGAGAGAGCAGAACCAGCCATAATGGGGTGTAGCTCAATGGCCAGGGCATCAATAAAATAAATACCGCGACCAGCCCATGAATGAGCAGCGAAAGCCATTGCGCGCGCCATGAAACGCGTAAATCAGATTGCCACTGGACCACGTTCCCGATTCCGTGTCTGGATAAGTCGCACCATCTGCTCTAGCTGAGCATCAGCCGGTTTCCCATGATTCATCAACCAGTTAAATAAGTCTGGATCATCACATTCTAGCAGACGGATAAAGATACGTTTTTCTTCGTCACTTAAGCTGTCATATTCATGTTCGAAAAACGGCATGATCGAGATGTCCAGCTCACGCATACCGCGACGGCATGCCCAATGAATACGTGCTTTGTTGTTAATATCCATGTTCTTCTTCCTGTCTCGCGAAAACGAAGTATCCCGCTATTGTAACGTGTTTTTCCCTCATATTTACGGGAATATCAGTAAACGGAAGCGTGCTCGCTAAATAAAACCACATTAAGTCAAAGGATTCAGCATTTTTGGATGTCTCCTCGCAAAGCTTAATATATGGCACAAATAGCCCGTTTAAACCGCTTGCAATGGGCCATAGCTCTTTTACCATTAGTCATTATCACTGCGTTAAGCAAATCAGGACATTAATTATGGCTTTTATAGCTTTTCCTCCTCGCCAGCCTTTCGCGTCAACGCGCTTGCCTCTGACGCTAATGACGCTCGATGAATGGGCGCTCGCCACCATCACCGGTGTCGACAGTGAGAAGTATATTCAGGGTCAGGTCACAGCGGATGTCAGCCAGATGACCGAGCATCAGCACGTGTTGGCAGCACATTGTGACGCCAAAGGTAAAATGTGGAGCAACCTGCGTCTGTTCCGCCAGGGTGACGGTTTTGCATGGCTTGAGCGCCGTAATCTGCGCGATGCGCAGCTCACCGAACTGAAAAAATATGCGGTCTTCTCGAAGGTGGCGATTGCCCCGGACGACGAGCGCGTACTGCTGGGCGTCGCGGGATTCCAGGCGCGTGCTGCGCTGGCCAATCTCTTTAGCGAATTACCAAACAGCGATAAGCAGGTCATTACTGAAGGTTCTTCCACCATATTGTGGTTCGAACATCCCGCTGAGCGTTTCCTGCTGATCGTTGATGTTGCAACGGCGGAAACCCTGGTAGAGAAGCTGCGCGGTGAAGCGGAGTTAAATAACAGCCAACAGTGGCTGGCGCTGGATATCGAAGCAGGTATTCCGGTGATTGATACTGCCAACAGCGCGCAGTTTATTCCGCAAGCCACCAATCTGCAGGCTCTGGGCGGGATCAGCTTTAAAAAAGGCTGTTATACCGGTCAGGAAATGGTTGCTCGCGCAAAATTCCGCGGAGCCAACAAACGTGCCATGTGGACGCTGGCAGGTGCGGCCAGTCGGGTACCGGAAGCAGGTGAAGACCTGGAGCTGAAAATGGGCGAGAACTGGCGTCGTACCGGCACCGTACTCGCCGCGGTGCAACTGGCGGATGGACAGGTACTGGTGCAGGTTGTGATGAATAACGACATGGAAGCCGACAGCGTGTTCCGCGTTCGTGACGACGCGAAAACGCTGCATATCGTACCGCTGCCGTATTCGCTGGAAGAGTAAATCGCCGGGTGGTGACTTTATCTTACCGGGTCGCGCGTTTTAAAGACCCGGTAAGCTCAGCACTGCTGAGTAATGATAATTACGCCTGCCCCACGTACAGGTAGATCGCCAGGAAATGGCAAACGCTGCCACCCAGCACAAAGCCGTGCCAGATCGCATGGTTGTATGGAATGCGCTTACAGACGTAGAAAATAACGCCCAGCGAATACACCACACCACCAACTGCCAGCAACGTCACACCACCCACCGCCAGCTTAACCGCCAGTTGATACACCACAATCAGCGATAGCCAGCCCATCGCCAGGTAGGTTACCAGCGACAGGACCTTAAACCGGTGCGCAATGGTCAGTTTGAATAAAATACCGAGCAGCGCCAGGCTCCAGATAACAATCATCAGTCCACGTGCCAGCGGCGAATCCAGCCCCACCAGCAGAAATGGCGTGTAGGTCCCGGCAATCAGCAGATAAATCGCGCAGTGGTCGAACTTTTTCAGCCAGACTTTCGCTCTTTGATGGGGGATCGCGTGATATAAAGTTGAGGCGAGGAACAGCAGGATCATGCTGCCGCCATACAGGCTATAGCTGGTTATCGCCATGGCGCTGGCGTTGGTATCCACTGCCTGAACCAGCAACAATACCAGTCCGACAATCCCAAACACCAGCCCGATACCGTGACTGATGCTATTGGCTATTTCCTCTGCCAGCGAATATCCCTGCGCAATTAATGGCTTCTGAACCATATTTTACTCCCGAGAAACGAACACTATCGTGATTGCTCCTCTAGCGTAACTGAGAATGGTTCCAGTGAACACATGTTAGCTAAAATATTTGCCAACTAAATAACAATCCATAAAAATCATGATGTTATATTTTAATATTCAGCTAACATGCGTACCTTTAGAATCAAAGGCATTTAAAATCAATCACATAAAATTGTGTTTGATCCGGGTAAATCTCGGCAATCACGTGTTTAAGTTCTTCTAGTGTCATGTTTTCCTGGTGAGCATGTTTCTCTGTCAGCGTATCCAGCGTGACGGTTGAGGTGCCCACAACCTCAATCGTGCAGAAGTACCCCTCATCTTCGAAGCGCCCAACCCGTAGAATGTCACCGGCTTTGAAGTGTGATTCGGACTCGTCACGAATCGTAATGGTTTTGCGTCCGGCCAGAATGTCATCCTGGAAACGCTGAAAAAAAGTGATGTCATTTGGCTGCATGTTATTATTCCCTGTAGATGAAGTCTGATGAGTGAGTTTTGCCATTGTGAGTATGTTCTCCCACGCTGCCATCGCCAGTCTCAACAATCTTGAGATGCTGGTCTACAACTATGTCATCAAAAACCGTGACAAAGTCATGTACATGACCATTCGCGAACTGGCGGATGCCGTGGGCGTTTCCACCACCACCGTACTGCGCTTTTGCCGCAAGCTTAAGTGTGAAGGTTACTCAGAATTTCGCGTACGCTTCAAATTATATTTAGAGCAGAATGAACCGCAACAGGCTAATTTCGGTGCCAGCGAAATTATCAGCTTCTTTAAAGGCGTCAATAACGACGAGTTCGACAAATTACTCGATCAGGCTGTTGATATTATATTATCTTCCGAGCGTATTATATTCGTCGGGGCGGGAACATCCGGAGCTCTGGCAAAATATGGCGCTCGTTTTTTCTCAAACGTCGGAAAATTCAGTAACCACATCGATGACCCTTATTTCCCGGTAACTAATGATATGGCCAGAAACGCGCTGGCGATCGTACTTTCCGTTTCTGGAGAAACCGAAGAGATCCTACGCTTTGCCAGCCAGTTCAGTCTGCATAACTGTAAGGTTCTGTCGGTCACCAGCCATGAACATTCGCGCCTCGCGAAACTTGCCGACTTTAATCTCTCCTGGCACGTTCCACAGACACGCATTGCCGGGGTATACGATATAACCACGCAGATCCCCGTTATTTATATTCTGGAATCACTCGGTCGCAAGCTGGCGAAAAGAATAGCGTAAAAAAAACAATATGTTTTTTTGATGTAACAAATCACATTAATGCTATTTTGTTATATCGTGACATTTATCTTTCCTTTGTTAGACTCAAAATCAGATTGTATTAATTTGAGACTGAGCGCAGATGAAAAAACTTACCTTACCAAACGATTTTTTATGGGGCGGCGCGGTTGCGGCGCATCAGGTTGAAGGCGGCTGGAATAAAGGTGGCAAAGGGCCCAGCATTTGCGACGTACTGACCGGGGGGGCACACGGCGTTCCGCGAGAAATCACTCAGGACGTCGTGCCAGGTAAGTACTACCCCAACCACGAAGCCGTCGATTTTTACGGTCATTACAAAGAAGACATTAAGCTGTTTGCCGAGATGGGCTTCAAATGCTTCCGTACGTCAATTGCCTGGACCCGTATCTTCCCCAAAGGGGACGAAACCCAGCCAAACGAAGAAGGGCTAAAATTCTACGACGACATGTTTGATGAACTGCTGAAGTACAATATCGAACCGGTCATCACCCTTTCCCACTTCGAAATGCCGCTACACCTGGTTCAACAGTACGGTAGCTGGACCAATCGTAAAGTCGTTGATTTCTTTGTCCGTTTTGCTGAAGTGGTCTTTGAGCGCTACAAGCACAAGGTCAAATACTGGATGACCTTCAACGAGATCAACAACCAGCGTAACTGGCGTGCACCGCTGTTTGGCTATTGCTGCTCCGGCGTGGTGTATACCGAGCATGAAAACCCGGAAGAGACTATGTACCAGGTGCTGCACCACCAGTTCGTGGCCAGCGCTCTGGCGGTGAAAGCCGCACGTCGCATCAACCCTGAAATGAAAGTCGGCTGCATGCTGGCAATGGTCCCGCTATACCCGTACACCTGTAAGCCTGAAGATGTAATGTTCGCGCAGGAATCGATGCGTGAACGCTATGTATTCACCGACGTTCAACTGCGCGGCTACTATCCATCTTATGTACTGAACGAGTGGGAGCGCCGCGAATTCAATATTCGAATGGAAGCTGGCGATGAACAAATCCTGCGTGAAGGCACCTGCGACTATCTCGGATTTAGTTACTACATGACCAACGCGGTAAAAGCGGAAGGCGGTAGCGGCGATGCTATTTCCGGTTTTGAGGGCAGCGTGCCGAACCCGCACGTCAAAGCATCCGACTGGGGCTGGCAGATTGATCCGGTCGGCCTGCGTTACGCCTTATGCGAACTGTACGAACGTTATCAGAAGCCGTTGTTTATCGTTGAAAACGGATTTGGCGCTTACGACAAAGTTGAAGAAGACGGCAGCATCCACGATGACTACCGCATCGACTATCTACGCGCCCACGTCGAAGAGATGATGAAAGCGGTAACGTATGACGGCGTAGATCTGATGGGCTACACGCCGTGGGGCTGCATCGACTGCGTCTCGTTCACCACCGGCCAGTACAGCAAACGCTACGGTTTTATCTACGTGAACAAACACGACGACGGCACCGGCGATATGTCGCGTTCGCGTAAGAAAAGTTTTGAGTGGTATAAAGCGGTGATTGCCAGCAACGGCGAGAATCTGTAATTTTTTGCCGGATGGCGCTGCGCTTATCGGGTTTACGGGAACTGAACCTGTAGACCAGAGCAGACATTTACGCCGCCATCCGGCAAGCAACGCATTACTTCCCGCCGGCCAGCTCCAAAAAACTGCCCGTGACGTAAGACGCCTTCTCACTCAGCAGCCAGGTAATCGCCTGCGCGACCTCTTCCGGTTGTCCGCCGCGCTGCATAGGCAACATGGATTTCACGCGATCGACCCTTCCCGGCTCACCGCCTGACGCATGCATTTCCGTGTAGATAAGACCGGGTCGCACGCAGTTCACGCGTATCCCCTGCGCCGCAACCTCCAGCGCGAGGCCGGTGGTGAGCGTGTCCACCGCACCTTTTGAGGCTGCATAATCAACATATTCGAACGGGGCACCAAGCCGTGACGCCGCCGAAGAGACATTCACAATCGCCCCGCCCTGACCGCCGTGCTTAAACGACATGCGCTTTACCGCTTCCCGACAACACAGAAAATAGCCGGTAACATTAGTCGCCAGGACGCGATTAATACGCTCAGCGGTTAGACTTTCCACCGTGCTCTGTTCAAACAAAATCCCGGCATTGTTCACCAGAGCAGTCAGCGGCTCGCCCTCGCGGTCAATGGACTCAAACATCGCCCCGACCTGGCTTTCATCGCTGATATCTGCCCGCAGAGCAAACGCCTTTCCTCCCGCAGCGGCTATATTGTTCACCACCTCCGTTGCCGCACGAATATTGTGATGAAAGTTAACGGCGACCGTGTAACCCTCTAGCGCTAACTGCAGCGCGGTTGCTCGACCAATGCCGCGACTGCCCCCCGTAACCAGTGCTATAGCCATCACTATTCTCCCCAAAAATAAAGGCGCCGAAGCGCCTTTAAAAGATAGCTGAATCAGTCGATTACTGATAATCGCTCAGCGGCACGCAGGAGCAGAACAGGTTACGGTCACCGTAAACGTCATCAAGGCGTTTCACGGTCGGCCAGTATTTGTTCGCTACGCCCGCCGGGAAGACGGCGATTTCGCGGCTGTAACCGTGATTCCACTCCGCGACCAGCTCATTTTGCGTGTGCGGGGAGTTAACCAGCGGGTTATCTGTAAGCGACCATTCACCGGCTTTCACGCGATCGATCTCTGCGCGGATTGCCAGCATCGCATTGATAAAGCGATCCAGTTCCACTTTGCTTTCCGATTCAGTCGGTTCCACCATCAGCGTACCCGCTACCGGGAACGACATGGTCGGCGCATGGAAACCGTAATCGATCAGACGCTTGGCAATATCCAGTTCGCTGATGCCGGTCTCTTCTTTCAGTGGGCGAATGTCGAGAATACATTCATGTGCCACGCGACCATCGCGACCGGTATACAGCACCGGATAGGCATCTTTCAGACGGCTGGCAATGTAGTTAGCGTTCAGGATCGCCACCTGGCTTGCCTGCTTCAGACCTTCTGCGCCCATCATACGGATGTACATCCAGCTGATCGGCAGAATGGATGCGCTACCGAACGGTGCCGCAGAAACCGCGCCCTGACGGGTGAGCATCCCTTCAATCTGTACTACGCTATGACCCGGTACGAACGGCGCCAGATGCGATTTAACACCGATTGGTCCCATACCTGGGCCACCGCCGCCGTGCGGAATGCAGAATGTTTTATGCAGGTTAAGGTGAGAGACATCGGCACCGATAAAGCCCGGTGTGGTGATCCCAACCTGAGCATTCATGTTCGCGCCATCAAGATAAACCTGGCCGCCAAACTGGTGCACAACGTCGCACACTTCACGGATCGTTTCTTCATACACGCCATGAGTAGAGGGATAGGTCACCATGATACAGGAGAGGTTTTCACCCGCCTGCGCCGCTTTTTCACGCAGATCGCCAAGATCGATGTTGCCGTTTTTATCACAGGCGACAACCACTACCTGCATACCCGCCATCTGTGCGGAGGCCGGGTTGGTACCGTGGGCAGAGGCCGGGATCAGACAGATATCGCGATGGCCTTCGTTACGGCTTTCGTGATAATGGCGAATCGCCAGCAGACCCGCATACTCGCCCTGCGCGCCGGAGTTCGGCTGCATGCAGACTGCGTCATAACCGGTCAGTTTTACCAGCCATTCGGAAAGCTGGCCGATCATCTGGTGATAACCTTCTGCCTGCTCTGGCGGGCAGAACGGATGCAGTTCAGCGAATTCCGGCCAAGTGATAGGGATCATCTCGGCGGCAGCGTTCAGCTTCATGGTGCAAGACCCCAGCGGGATCATTGCCTGGTTCAGGGCCAGATCTTTGCGCTCCAGCGAGTGCATGTAACGCATCATCTCGGTTTCGCTGTGATAGCGATTAAACACTGGATGGCTGAGGATCGCATCGTCACGCAGCATGCTGTCCTGAATGGAACGGCTGTCGAGCGCCACGTCTTTGTCCAGCGTATCGATGTTCAGACCGTGGCTGTCTCCCAGCAGAACATTGAACAACTGCACCACGTTTTCACGGGTGGTGGTTTCATCGAGCGTAATACCTACCGCGTTATGGATATCGCTACGCAGGTTGATTTCTGCCGCTTCAGCACGCGCCAGTACCGCAGCCTTATCGGCCACTTCAACACACAAAGTGTCAAAGTAGTGCGCATGACGCAGCTTCAATCCTTTCTGTTGCAGACCGGCTGCCAGAATATCGGTCAGACGATGGATGCGATTAGCGATACGTTTCAGGCCAACCGGGCCATGATAAACGGCATACAGGCTGGCGATGTTGGCCAGCAGAACCTGCGAGGTACAAATGTTGGAGTTCGCTTTCTCGCGGCGGATATGCTGTTCGCGAGTCTGCATCGCCATGCGCAGGGCGGTATTACCCGCTGCATCTTTGGAGACGCCGATAATACGGCCTGGCATGGAGCGTTTGAATTCGTCTTTAGCGGCAAAGAATGCCGCGTGCGGGCCGCCGTAGCCCATCGGTACGCCGAAGCGTTGCGCAGAGCCGAAAACGATATCCGCGCCTTGTTTGCCCGGTGCAGTCAGCAGTACCAGCGCCATAAAGTCGGCAGCGACGCTGACCACTATTTTACGGGATTTCAGCTCAGTCATCAGGGCGCTGTAGTCGTGCACTTCACCGGTGGTGCCAACCTGCTGCAACAGCACGCCGAACACATCCTGATGATCCAATGCTTTTGCCGCGTCATCAACAATGACGTCAAAACCAAAAGTTTGCGCACGAGTACGCACTACGTCCAGCGTTTGCGGATGAACATCAGCCGCCACAAAGAAACGGTTGGCGTTTTTCAGTTTGCTGACGCGTTTGGCCATCGCCATGGCTTCAGCTGCAGCAGTAGCTTCATCCAGCAGAGAAGCGGAAGCCATGTCAAGGCCGGTCAGGTCCAGCGTCACCTGCTGGAAGTTCAGCAATGCTTCCAGACGGCCCTGGGAGACTTCCGGTTGATACGGGGTGTAGGCGGTGTACCAACCCGGGTTTTCCAGCATGTTACGCAGGATAACCGGTGGCAGCTGCACGGCGGTGTAGCCCATGCCAATGTAGGACGTGAAGCGCTTGTTACGCCCGGCGATGGCTTTTAATTCAGCCAGCGCAGCGTATTCGGTCGCCGCCTCGCCCACCTGTGGCGGGGTTGCGAGCTGAATGTCTTTCGGCACAATCTGGCCGATCAGCGCGTTTAACGACTCGGCGCCAACCGCATTCAGCATATCTTGCTGCTGCGCGGCGTCCGGTCCGATGTGGCGTTCAATGAAAGCGCCGCTATTTTCAAGCTGGCTTAACGTCTGTGTCATGGGCGATGGTTCCTGAAACGTGCAGTGAATCGTAGGTGTCTCTACTTACCTGAATACGCAAAAAATTCGCGTTGCAGGAAGGCGGCGACGCAGCACATCCCCAGGAGCTTACATCAGTAAGTAACTGAGGTGTGCAAGAAAGCCAACACACCTGCAACGTGAAGAATGAAGCGTATTTATTCGTCTTCTAACAAAGCTTCATATGCAGTCGCATCCAGCAGCGATTCAATTTCGCTTTCATCGCTGGCTTTGATTTTGAAGATCCAGCCCCCTGCATACGGCTCGCTGTTGACCAGTTCCGGGGAGTCGCTGAGCGCGTCGTTAACCGCAACAATCTCACCGCCTACTGGCGCATAAATATCGGATGCCGCTTTTACGGATTCCGCAACGGCGCAGTCATCGCCCGCGCTGACGGTTGCGCCAACTTCGGGCAGGTCAACGAAAACCATGTCACCTAACAGCTCCTGAGCATGTTCGGTGATCCCAACGGTGTAAGAGCCGTCAGCTTCTTTGCGCAGCCATTCGTGTTCTTTGCTGTATTTCAGTTCTGCAGGTACGTTGCTCATCAATCAATCTCCAAAAAAGGATGAATTACGCGACGGCTTTGCCGTTACGCACAAAAACAGGTTTAGTCACTTTTACCGGCATTTCGCGGTTACGGATCTGTACGATCGCATTCTCACCAATACCCGCAGGGACACGCGCCAGCGCGATGCTGTAACCCAGGGTTGGGGAGAATGTCCCGCTGGTGATAATGCCTTCCTGCTGATTGCCGGAAGCATCAGTGAAACGCACCGGCAGTTCATTACGCAGTACGCCTTTCTCGGTCATCACCAGTCCAACCAACTGTTCGTGGCCTTTTTCACGCTGCATTTCCAGCGCTTCCCGACCGATAAAGTCGCGGTCAGTCGGTTCCCACGCGATGGTCCAGCCCATGTTGGCCGCCAGCGGAGAAATGGCTTCGTCCATCTCCTGACCGTACAGGTTCATGCCGGCTTCCAGACGCAGCGTGTCGCGCGCGCCAAGACCGCAAGGTTTGACACCTGCTTGTACCAGCGCACGCCAGAAGTCTGCCGCCTTTTCACTCGGCATAGCAATTTCATAGCCTGCTTCGCCGGTATAACCGGTGGTTGCGATAAACAAATCACCCGCCTGAACGCCGAAGAACGGCTTCATGCCTTCTACCGCCTGACGCTGCTCGTCAGTAAACAATGTGGCTGCTTTTTCCTGCGCGTTTGGACCCTGCACCGCAATCAGCGACAGATCGTCTCGAACGGTGATGTCGATGGCGTAAGGTTCAGCGTGTTGGGTAATCCAGGAGAGGTCTTTTTCGCGGGTGGAGGAGTTTACAACGAGGCGGAAGAAATCTTCAGTGAAGTAGTAGACAATCAGGTCATCTATCACGCCGCCCGAAGCGTTGAGCATACCGGAGTAGAGGGCTTTACCCGTCTTCGTTAGCTTCGCGACGTCGTTTGCCAGCAGATAACGCAAGAACTCCCGGGTGCGGCTACCGCGCAGGTCGACGATGGTCATATGTGACACATCAAACATTCCGGCATCGGTGCGAACAGCATGGTGTTCATCAAGCTGAGAACCGTAATGCAGTGGCATCATCCAGCCATGGAAATCTACCATGCGCGCGCCACATAGCGTGTGTTGTTCGTACAAAGGAGTCTGTTGAGCCATCTTTTCCTCGTTGAATAAGCGGGGCTACCAACTCTTTCGCGGTGAAATTTTCGCCACGAAACCCAGCACCGCAGCCGCTCCAGGGGCCACGACGCAAACGTTCTCTTTGTCCTGAACTTACCACCGAAACAGACGCTAAACCATAAGGCAAAATTAACCATCACATTAGCTTATGGCCAAAAACAGCAAAATCACCGACAGAACAAAAGTCCATCCATACGGCAAATAATCAGAATAAAAAATAAATACAAGCTGGAATTAACAGCACCAACCAACATTAAATGTGGAAAAATTGTCAAAAATGGCGTTATGAAAAAAACGTAATATTAAAAAAACTAATGCGAAAAAAGGCGTGGAATTAGATTATTTCAAATGAGAGAAGCACCCCGACGCGCAGGCCGGGAGTGGAAAGTGTGACGGGTCTCAAACTCTTAAGATTGTCCTTACGGACGCTAGCGTAACCACTCAGGAAGATCGTTCAGTCCCATCGCCTGGCGGATGAGCTGTGGTTTTACGCCTGGCAGGGTATCGGCCAGTTTCAGACCAATATCACGCAGCAGTTTTTTCGCCGGATTCTCGCCTGCAAACAGTTCACGAAAGCCCTGCATACCGGCCAGCATCATCGCTGCGCTGTGCTTACGGCTGCGCTCGTAGCGACGCAAATAGAGATACTGACCAATATCTTTGCCCTGACGCTGGAGCCGCTTCAGCTCATCGATCAGCTCCGCCGCATCCATAAATCCAAGGTTAACCCCCTGACCCGCCAGCGGGTGGATGGTATGCGCCGCATCCCCCACCAGCGCCAGACGATGAGCAGCGAACTGACGGGCATAGCGTCCCGTCAGCGGAAACGCCTGACGCTCGCTTTCAAGGCTGCACAGCCCCAGGCGATTATCAAAAGCGATATTCAGCGCCTGATTAAACTCGTCAACGCTTGCCTGCTGCATGCGTTCTGCTTCTTGCGGCGAAAGCGACCAGACGATAGAGCACAGGTGCGGGTCACTGAGCGGCAGGAACGCCAGGATCCCCTCACCGTGAAACGCCTGCCGCGCAACCGCGCCGTGAGCTTCCTGCGTACGGATAGTCGCCACCAGCGCATGATGACGGTAATCCCAGAAAGTGAGCGGAATATCCGCTTTGTTGCGCAGCCAGGAGTTAGCGCCATCGGCGCCGACCACCAGGCGAGCTGTCAGCATTGCGCCATCTTTCAGGGACAGAAATGCCTCATTCTCACCCCAGGCTACCTGCTGTAACTCAGCGGGCGCCATCAGCGTAATATCCGCTGAACGCTGCGCTTTTTGCCAGAGTGCGTAATGGATCTCTGAGTTTTCAACGATGTGGCCTAAATGGCTGTAACCCATGCTCTGGTCATCAAACGCAATACGCCCAAAGCTGTCTTTGTCCCAGACTTCCATGCCGTGGTAGCAACAAGCGCGACGGGCAACAATGTCGGACCAGACGCCCAGTCGGCTAAGCAGTTTTTCACTGGCGGCATTAATGGCCGATACGCGAAGCTGAGGAGGTGCATCCGCCGCCAAAGGCTGCGGAACATGTTGTTCTAACACTGCAACGCGCAACCCGCTGCCCTGCAAGCCGCAGGCAACCGCCAGTCCCACCATGCCGCCACCAACAATTGCTACATCAACACTTTGCACTGTTTGCTCCTGAAAATAGGACAATCAAAAACCGTAGGCCGGATAAGGCAAAGCCGCCATCCGGCATTACTTCCGCGACATTGCCTGATGGCGCTGCGCTAATCAGGCCTGCTTTTTTAATTCGGCCTACAGGTTATATCTATCGCGCAACCCAACCGAGGGTCCGCTCCGCCAGCGCATCGCGCGCAGGCGTGAATAATTCCATCGCCATCAGCCCGACATTACGCCCAACGACCAGTGGGGCCCAGCGATTGGCAAACAAATACACCAAATTGTTGGTCACACCAATCGTCGTTTCGCGATCGCGTTCGCGGCGCTGCTGATAGCGTGCCAGCACCGCATAATCACCGATATCTTCCGCGCAGTTTTGCGCCTGCGTCAACGTCTCAGCCAGGCTCATCACGTCGCGCAGACCAAGGTTGAAACCTTGTCCGGCAATGGGATGCAGCGTCTGTGCTGCGTTCCCCACCAGCACAGTACGATGGGTAATGGCTTTTTGCGCCGAGGTTAATGAAAGTGGATAGGCGTTGCGTTTACCGGCTTGGGTAATACGCCCCAACCGCCAGCCAAACGCAGTTTGCAGTTCGCGGCAAAATTGTTCGTCGGACCAGGCCATAATCTCATCACGCCTCTCCAGCGGATGGCACCACACCAGCGAGCAGCGACCATCAGACATCGGTAGCATTGCCAGAGGACCATATTGCGTGAAACGTTCGAACGCTCGCCCGTCATGCGCAACGGAGGTCGTGACGTTGGCAATCACCGCCAGTTGTTCATAGGGTTGTTGCTGCCAGTCAACGCCGCAGGCGGTAGCCAGCGCGGAGCGCGTGCCATCGGCGGCCACCAACAGGCGACCATTAATCATCTCACCATTTTCCAGCGTAACCTCAACGCGTTCCTGCGTGCGTGACACGCTGGCTACACGGTCGGGGCAGTGCAGCGTGATGCCCGGCGCTTTACGCAGCAGCGCAAACAAACGCAGCCCGACATCGTGCAGTTCTACCACCTGGCCCAGCGCCGGAATACGGTATTCCTGCGCATCCAGCGTCACAAATCCGGCATGGCCGCGATCGCTGACGTGAACCGTTTTGATCGCCGTTGCGCAATCGGCAATCGCCTGCCATACGCCAATTCGCGCCAGCTGTTGGCAGGTCCCTGCCGCCAGCGCGATCGCCCGGGCGTCAAACCCTGGATGGCGGTCAGTTTCAGGTTCGCTCGCTTCTATCAGGTGAACAGGCAGAGTCCCGTGGCTGAGCTGAGAAATGGCCAGCGCCAGCGTCGCACCGACCATACCACCACCAACGATAATCACGCTCATTGCAGTCGCGCCGCAGCCATTAAGGCTTCAATGTCATCCGCTTTCTTCACCACGCTGGCGGTCAGGTTCTCATTGCCGTCCTCGGTGATGAGGATGTCATCTTCAATACGAATGCCGATACCACGATAAGCAGGCGGCACATCGGCGTCCGGTGCGATATACAGCCCCGGTTCGACGGTGAGCACCATTCCTGGCTCGAGAATACGTGAGCGGTCCTGACCATAAACGCCAACGTCGTGCACATCCAGTCCCAGCCAATGGCTAAGACCATGCATAAAGAATGGGCGATGCGCATTTTCGGTAATCAGTTGGTCGATCTCGCCGTGCAAAATGCCAAGCCTCACCAGACCCGTAATCATGATGCGCACCACTTCGCCGGTGACTTCCTGGATGGACGTCCCCGGGCGATACAGGCGCAGGCTGGTCTCTAATGACTCCAGTACGATGTCGTAGATTTCACGCTGAGCAGGGGAAAATTTGCCGTTTACCGGGAAGGTACGCGTAATGTCGCCCGCATAACCTTTGTATTCACACCCGGCGTCAATTAACACCAGATCGCCATCGCGCATTTCACTTTCATTTTCGGTGTAATGGAGAATACAGCCGTTTTCGCCGCTGCCGACAATCGTGTTATAGGATGGGTAACGCGCGCCATGGCGAGTAAACTCGTGGTGAATCTCCCCTTCCAACTGGTATTCAAACATTCCCGGACGGCATTTTTCCATCGCGCGGGTATGCGCCAGCGCACTGATCTCTCCAGCACGGCGCATGACCGCAATTTCTTCTGCTGATTTGAACAAGCGCATTTCATGGACCATTGGACGCCAGTCGATGATCGCGGCGGGTGCGTGCAGATTTTGTCTGGAGCCTTTACGCAGTTTATCCAACGCCGTGCACACAATCTCGTCTGCCCAGGCATATTCGCCCTGCGCGTGATACACCGCGTCCAGGCCATTGAGCAACAGGTGCAGCTGTTGGTTGATTTCACTGAAGGCCAGCGCCCGGTCAACGCCGAGTTTTGCCGGTGCGGCATCCTGGCCCAGACGGCGGCCAAACCAGATCTCCGCCGTCAGATCGCGAACCCGATTAAACAAAACGCTGTGGTTATGAGTGTCATCACTTTTAATCAGCACCAGCACGGCTTCCGGTTCGTTAAAACCGGTGAAGTACCAGAAATCACTGCTTTGGCGGTACGGGTATTCACTGTCCGCGCTGCGCGTCGCTTCAGGCGCGGCAAAAATCAGCGCGGCGCTGCCGGGCTGCATTTGTGCCAGTAAAGCCTGGCGACGACGCTGGAATTCTTGCTGAGATATCTCGCTCATCACACTCTCCTTTGCGTTTCGTTCTTAGTGCAGAGTCGGTTTACGGACTTCCGGCGCGGTCGGCTGCTGACGCGTAAACGTGTCATGACACAGCAAGGCGGCTACGCGCACGTATTCGATAATCTCTTCGAGCGACATTTCCAGCTCTTCCTGATCTTCGTCTTCGTCATATCCCAACTGAGCGATATTGCGCAGGTCGTCAATCGCTTCACCGGTTTCACCGGTCACTTTGTCGAGCTTTGGCTGCGTAACGCCAAGGCCCAGCAAAAAGTGGTTTACCCACCCCGCCAGCGCATCGGCACGATCAAACACGCTAACGTCGTCGCCTTCAGGTAGATAAAGCTGAAAAAGGAAACCGTCGTCCTCGAGGGCATCGCTGGTGGCAGAGTGCATTTTCATCAGTGCCTGAGCCAGCTCGTGACCGAAGGCCAAACCTTCGTTCGTCAGGTCGTGCAGCAGCGGCTGCCATGAGCTGTCGTTGTTGCCGCCGCAAATCATCCCGCTGATCAAGCCGTGCATTTCGGCCGGGGTTAATCCAGCCCCTTGTTGGTTCAAAAACTGGCTAACGTCGTTGTAGCCAGGCATTTCGTTCTGTATAGACATAAGCATTCGTCATCAAAGGGAGGAATATTCATGGTATGCTACCACTTTGGACCCTGGTGGACCAGAAAAGGGCTTGTATCTTGATACCAGGGTAGCTATAGTGTCGCCCCTTCGCGGACCCAAGGTCTGGAGACGAAGGCAGCGCAGTCAATCAGCAGGAAGGTGGCATGTCTGCACAACCCGTCGATATCCAAATATTTGGCCGTTCACTGCGAGTGAATTGCCCGCCTGAACAAAGGGATGCGTTGAATCAGGCTGCGGACGATCTTAATCAGCGATTGCAAGATCTGAAAGTTCGCACTAGAGTCACAAATACTGAGCAGTTGGTTTTCATCGCCGCGTTGAACATCAGCTATGAATTAACTCAGGAAAAAGCGAAGACGCGTGAGTACGCGGCGAGCATGGAACAACGTATTCGGATGCTACAACAGACCATCGAACAGGCGTTGCTTGATCAGGGTCGCATAACCGAAAAAACGGGCCAAAACTTTGAATAACACTTTTCGGTTTACTGTGGTAGAGTGACCGTGAAGACAAAATTTCTCTGAGATGTTTGCAAGCGGGCCAGTCCCCTGAGCCGATATTTCATACCACAAGAATGTGGCGCTCCATGGTTGGTGAGCATGCTCGGCCCGTCCGAGAAGCCTTAAAACTGTGACGACGCATTCACCTTGAACCAAGGGTTCAAGGGTTACAGCCTGCGGCGGCATCTCGGAGATTCCCTTCTACCTGGCAACAGCCATGACACTACTTTCTGAACTCCCTTTATCCCGGCAAGAAATTCGTCAACTGATTCGACAGCGTCGTCGCGCGCTGACCTCTGAACAGCAACGACACTACGGTCAGCAAGCCGCGACCCGAATGCTCAGTTTTCCCCCTGTTGTATTCGCGCATACTGTGGCGGTATTTCTCTCGTTCGATGGTGAACTCGATACCCAGCCGCTGATAGATCAGCTGTGGCGAGCGGGCAAGCGCGTTTACCTTCCGGTTCTTCATCCCTTCAGTCCCGGTAATTTACTGTTCCTGCACTATCATCCGCGCAGCGACCTGGTGACCAATCGCTTAAAGATCCAGGAACCACGGCTTGATGTACGCGACGTATTGCCACTGTCAAAGCTGGACGTACTGATTACGCCGTTAGTGGCATTTGATGAGGACGGGCAGCGCCTGGGCATGGGCGGTGGATTTTACGACCGCACGCTACAAAACTGGCAGCAGCACAAGATCCAACCCGTGGGCTCGCGCATGACTGCCAGTTAGTAGAAAAATTGCCGGTTGAAGAGTGGGATATCCCGCTGCCAGCGGTGGTGACGCCGTCCAAAATCTGGGAGTGGTAGCCGTTTTTTGCCGATTGACAGCGCCGTTTTTTTGACCTAAATTCCTCGGTGAAGGGTGAGGGAGGCGAACCTCCCTCCTGCGTACTCTCTGTTAATATGCTGGCCAAGCGATGATTAACAGGATCAGCAGCATGATGACGTATCTCATCATCGTCCCTTTCCTTTTTAGAGCCCCTGCTTCGGTAGGGGCTTTCCCGTTTCAGCGCTATGCTGCGCCCCTATCGTAAATTCCTTTTATTGCTGTACAACACGCAACGCTGCCTTTAGTTGCCAACTGCGGCAAAGCTCGAAAACAGAATGTATGCGTTACAGAAAGAGATTTTGAGGCAGGGAAATCAGAGGAAAGATGGGCAGGTCAACCGCCTGCCCATGTAGAGGAAATCAGTACAGCAGACGAGCGCGAATGGTTCCCGGAAGGGCTTTCATCGCCAGCAGCGCTTTCTCCGCCACATCTTCATCCGCTTCAATATCAATAACCACATAACCTACCTGCGCGGAAGTCTGCAGATACTGCGCGGCAATGTTGACGCCCTGCTCGGCAAAAATCTGGTTCAGTGCCGTCAGTACGCCCGGACGGTTTTCGTGAATGTGCATCAGACGACGACCACCGTGCAGCGGCAGAGAAACTTCCGGGAAGTTTACCGCAGACAGCGTAGAGCCGTTGTCGGAATACTTGGTCAGTTTCCCAGCCACTTCCAGACCGATGTTTTCCTGCGCTTCCAGCGTTGAACCACCAATGTGCGGCGTCAGGATCACGTTATCGAAATCACACAGCGGCGAAGTGAAAGGATCGCTGTTAGTTGCCGGCTCGGTTGGGAATACGTCGATTGCAGCCCCCGCCAGATGTTTAGTCGCTAATGCGTCGCACAGCGCAGGAATATCAACAACCGTACCGCGTGCGGCGTTAATCAGCAGCGCCCCCGGCTTCATCAGCGAAATTTCACGCGCGCCCATCAGGTTTTTGGTGGAGGCATTTTCCGGCACGTGCAGACTGACCACGTCGCTCATATTGAGCAGGTCGGAAAGATGCTGTACCTGCGTGGCATTGCCAAGCGGGAGTTTATTTTCAATATCATAGAAAAAGACATGCATCCCGAGCGATTCCGCCAGAATGCCCAACTGAGTACCAATGTGGCCGTAGCCGATGATCCCCAGTTTTTTCCCACGCGCTTCAAAAGAGCCGGTAGCCAGTTTATTCCACACGCCGCGGTGCGCTTTGGCGTTCGCTTCGGGTACGCCACGTAGCAGTAGCAGCAGTTCGCCAATCACCAGCTCAGCAACGGAACGTGTGTTAGAGAATGGTGCGTTAAACACAGGGATCCCGCGCTTTGCCGCTGCACTTAGATCAACCTGGTTGGTGCCGATACAGAAGCAGCCAATCGCGACCAGTTTCTCTGCGGCGTCAATCACATCTTCAGTCAGATGGGTACGGGATCGCAGGCCAATGAAGTGGGCATCACGGATGGACTCTTTCAGTTGTTCAGTGTCCAGAGCACCTTTGTGAAACTCGATGTTGGTATAACCTGCTGCACGAAGGCTTTCGAGTGCTTTTTGGTGCACGCCTTCAACCAGCAGAAATTTAATCTTATCTTTCTCCAGTGATACCTTTGCCATTTCCCCGACCCTGTCTTTTTTGTTCAAACTGATGTGTTGTGTGTGGGATTTTCATCCGTCTCTTCAACATATCAAAAAATAATATTGCGGCAATATGAACGTTTGCGTCGCCGTGCTGAAGAAATGTCATTCAACGGGAAATGTCAGAGGAAAATACTGGCGATAACTTTTTCTTTGGAGAGATCGGCAGGACAATATTATAAACGTGACACAAGTCACCAAATTTGCCCTGCCAAAATTTTTTTAACGGGAGAAGACGCTCCCGTCAGATCATTTTACGATAGTTTTCACGCCGTCAGGCGTACCGATCAGCGCGACATCCGCACCACGGTTGGCAAACAGGCCGACGGTTACCACACCTGGAATCGCATTGATGGCATTCTCCAGCGCGATGGCGTCGAGGATCTCCAGACCGTGCACATCGAGGATGACGTTGCCGTTGTCCGTCACGACGCCCTGACGGTATTCAGGACGACCGCCCAGCTTCACCAACTGGCGAGCCACAGCGCTGCGCGCCATTGGGATCACTTCGACCGGCAGCGGGAAGTTGCCGAGAATATCGACTTCTTTAGACGCATCCGCGATGCAAATAAATTTCTTCGCCACGGAAGCAATGATTTTTTCACGGGTCAACGCTGCGCCGCCGCCCTTGATCATCTGCATGTGACCGTTGATTTCATCCGCGCCGTCAACGTATACGCCGAGGCTATCCACTTCGTTAAGATCGAACACGTGGATGCCAAGGCTTTTGAGTTTTTCAGTCGATGCGTCCGAACTGGATACCGCACCTTCAATCTGACCTTTCATTGTGCCCAGCGCATCAATAAAGTGTGCGGCTGTTGAACCTGTACCTACGCCCACAATGGTGCCGGGCTGTACATACTGAAGTGCCGCCCATCCTACTGCTTTTTTCAGTTCATCCTGCGTCATGATCGTTTCGCCTGTGGTGTGAATATGGTGGGAAAATTCACGCGCATTATAGAACATTGTGCAGAAAAATGTCCCCACACCCGCTCGCAAGCGGCGGATTTCGTCTTTACCCAATCAAAAATTGTGTCATAGTGCAGAACAAGCAAAAATTTCAGGAGTGCGTCAAAGCAATGAAACGTCCGGACTACAGAACACTACAAGCACTGGATGCGGTTATTCGTGAACGAGGATTTGAGCGCGCGGCGCAAAAGCTGTGCATCACGCAATCCGCGGTTTCACAGCGCATAAAACAGCTTGAGAATATGTTCGGACAACCGCTGCTGGTGCGCACCGTACCGCCGCGCCCAACGGAACAGGGACAGAAACTACTGGCGCTTCTGCGCCAGGTTGAACTGCTGGAAGATGAGTGGCTGGGCGATGAACAAACCGGCTCGACGCCGCTTCTGCTTTCGCTGGCGGTGAACGCCGACAGTCTGGCGACCTGGTTACTTCCGGCACTGGCCCCGGTACTGGCTAATTCACCGATTCGACTGAACCTGCAGGTTGAAGATGAAACCCGAACCCAGGAACGTCTACGTCGGGGTGAAGTGGTCGGTGCGGTGAGTATTCAACATCAGGCGCTGCCAAGCTGTCTGGTGGATAAACTGGGCGCGCTGGACTACCTGTTTGTTGGCTCTAAACCTTTCGCCGAGCGTTATTTCCCAAACGGCGTCACCCGTTCCGCCCTGCTGAAAGCCCCGGCGGTCGCGTTTGACCATCTTGATGATATGCACCAGGCGTTCCTGCAACAAAACTTCGACCTGCCGCCGGGCAGCGTACCGTGCCATATCGTTAACTCGTCTGAAGCTTTCGTCCAGTTAGCCCGTCAGGGAACAACCTGCTGCATGATCCCACACTTACAGATTGAGAAAGAGCTGGAAAGCGGTGAGCTTATCGACTTAACCCCAGGCCTGTTCCAGCGTCGGATGCTGTACTGGCACCGCTTTGCACCAGAAAGCCGCATGATGCGCAACGTCACCGACGCGCTGTTGGCCTATGGCCACAACGTACTGCGTCAGGATTAACTCCTCGAACAGAGGCCGGATAGCGGCGTAAAGCCTCATCCGGCCTGCAATCCTTTCCCCTCATTTCATGCTATTCCCGCCACGTCTTTGAAATACATCACAAAATAAAACACGCCACACGGCAAAAAACGACGTCCTGTTGGCTATTTTTTGCTGGCGACAAGCCAAATGAAAAAGCACACCGTATTCGCAAAGATTCAACTTATTGCGTAATACGGAGCAAAAAATGGCAAACGTGCAGGAGTGGCAAACACTCGCCAATAAAGAACTCAGTCGACGGGAAAAAACCGTTGAGTCGCTGGAAAGACAGACGGCGGAAGGGATTGTCATCAAGCCGCTGTACACCGAAGCGGACCTCGATAATCTGGAAGTCACGGGCACCCTGCCCGGTCTGCCGCCTTACGTGCGTGGCCCGCGCGCCACTATGTATACCGCGCAGCCGTGGACGATTCGCCAATACGCCGGTTTCTCTACCGCCAAAGAGTCCAACGCCTTTTACCGCCGTAACCTCGCCGCTGGGCAAAAAGGGCTTTCCGTTGCCTTTGACCTTGCCACTCATCGTGGCTATGACTCAGACAACCCGCGCGTGGCGGGCGACGTCGGCAAAGCCGGCGTGGCGATCGATACCGTCGAAGATATGAAGGTGCTGTTCGACCAGATCCCGCTGGATAAGATGTCGGTATCGATGACCATGAACGGCGCGGTGCTGCCGGTACTGGCGTTTTATATCGTCGCGGCGCAGGAGCAAGGCGTGACGCCGGAACAGCTCACCGGGACCATTCAGAACGATATTCTGAAAGAGTACCTGTGCCGCAACACCTACATTTATCCGCCAAAACCCTCCATGCGCATTATCGCCGACATCATCGCCTGGTGCTCAGGCAACATGCCGCGCTTTAACACCATCAGCATCAGCGGCTATCACATGGGTGAAGCCGGGGCAAACTGCGTACAGCAGGTGGCGTTTACGCTGGCAGACGGTATTGAATACATCAAGGCCGCGCTTTCCGCCGGATTGAAAATTGATGACTTCGCCCCGCGCCTGTCATTCTTCTTCGGCATCGGCATGGATCTGTTTATGAACGTCGCCATGCTGCGCGCTGCACGGTATCTGTGGAGCGAAGCGGTCAGCAGTTTTGGCGCGACCAACCCGAAATCTCTCGCTCTGCGTACCCACTGCCAGACCTCAGGCTGGAGCCTGACCGAGCAGGACCCTTACAACAACGTGGTACGAACCACCATTGAAGCGCTCGGCGCTACGCTTGGCGGCACCCAGTCTCTGCATACCAACGCTTTTGATGAAGCGCTCGGTCTGCCCACCGATTTCTCCGCCCGTATTGCGCGTAATACGCAGATCATCATTCAGGAAGAATCAGAGATCTGCCGCACCGTCGATCCGCTGGCCGGATCGTATTACGTCGAATCACTCACCGATCAAATCGTGAAGCAGGCGCGCACGATCATCAAGCAGATTGATGAGGCAGGCGGCATGGCGAAGGCGATTGAAGCCGGACTTCCTAAACGGATGATCGAAGAAGCGTCCGCGCGCGAACAGTCGCTGATCGACCAGGGTAAGCGCGTTATCGTCGGGGTGAACAAATACAAGCTGGATAAAGAAGACGACACGTCGGTGCTGGAGATCGACAACGTGAAGGTGCGCAACGAGCAGATTGCCTCACTGCAGCATATCCGCGCCACCCGCGACAATGATGCGGTTAAAACCGCGCTATCCGCGCTGACCCACGCCGCGCAGCAGAATGAAAATCTGCTGGCAGCCGCCGTCAACGCCGCCCGCGTTCGCGCCACGCTCGGTGAAATCTCCGATGCGCTGGAGGCCGCCTTTGACCGTTATCTGGTTCCCAGCCAGTGTGTTACTGGGGTGATTGCGCAAAGCTATCACCAGTCCGATAAATCCGCCGATGAGTTCGATACCATTGTTGCGCAAACAGAACAGTTCCTCGCAGAAAATGGCCGCCGCCCGCGTATTCTGATCGCCAAGATGGGTCAGGACGGCCACGATCGCGGCGCAAAAGTGATCGCCAGCGCCTACTCCGATCTCGGCTTCGATGTCGATCTCAGCCCGATGTTCTCCACACCGGAGGAAATTGCCCGTCTGGCGGTAGAAAACGATGTGCATGTCATTGGCGCATCATCGCTGGCGGCGGGTCATAAGACATTGATCCCGGAGCTGGTCACCGCGCTCAAAGGCTGGGGACGCGAAGACATTTGCGTCGTCGCCGGCGGGGTTATTCCGCCACAGGATTACGCTTTCCTGCACGAGCATGGCGTGGCAGCCATATATGGCCCAGGCACGCCAATGCTCGACAGCGTCCGCGATGTGTTAACCCGTATCAGTCAGCATCATGATTAACGCCGCCACGCTTGAGGATACCGTCCGCCGCTTGCGACTCGGTGAACGGGCTACGCTCGCCCAGGCGATGACGCTGGTCGAAAGCAATCACCCGCGCCACCAGCCGCTGAGTACGCAATTGCTGGACGCGATTATGCCGTTCACCGGTAACGCCCTGCGTCTGGGGATCACCGGCACGCCGGGCGCGGGTAAAAGCACCTTTCTGGAAGCATTCGGCATGCTGTTAATTCGCCGCGGGTTACGGGTAGCGGTGATCGCCGTCGATCCCAGCAGCCCGGTCAGCGGCGGCAGCATTCTGGGTGATAAAACCCGCATGACGGAACTGGCTCGCGCAGAATCTGCGTTTATACGTCCGGTTCCTTCCAGCGGTCATTTAGGCGGCGCCAGCCAGCGCGCCCGCGAATTAATGCTGCTGTGCGAGGCGGCGGGCTTCAACGTGGTGATTGTGGAAACCGTCGGCGTTGGGCAGTCAGAAACCGAAGTCGCAGGCATGGTGGATTGCTTTCTCTCACTGCAAATCGCCGGCGGTGGCGACGATTTGCAGGGCATCAAAAAAGGCCTGATGGAGATGGCGGATCTGGTCGTCATCAACAAGGACGACGGTGATAACCGTACCAGCGTTGCCATCGCCCGCCATATGTACGAATCCGCCCTGCATATTCTGCGCCGCAAATATGACGAGTGGCAGCCGCAGGTTCTGACCTGCAGCGCCCTGGAAAAACGCGGCATTGAGGAGGTTTGGCAGGCGATAACCGACTTTAAAACGTGCCTTACCGCCAGCGGTCGACTGGAAAAAGTCCGCCAGCAGCAGGCGGTGGAATGGCTACACAAGCAGGCTGAAGAAGAAGCCCTGCATCTGCTGTTTGCACGGGCTGATTTCGACCAGTATTTCCAGCAGACGCTGCTGGCCGTCAAAAACAATGATCTTTCGCCGCGCACCGGCCTGCGGCACATCAGCGAATTTATCCAGCATCATTACTTTCAATAAAGAGAACATTATGTCTTATCAATACGTCAACGTGGTCATCATCCAGAAAGTCGCGGTCATTGAGTTCAATTACGCCCGCAAGCTCAATGCCCTGAGCAAAGTGTTTATTGACGATCTGATGCAGGCGCTGAACGACCTCAATCGTCCGGACATTCGCTGCATCATTCTGCGCGCCCCGAGCGGGGCCAAAGTGTTCTCTGCCGGGCATGATATTCATGAACTCCCCACCGGACGTCGCGATCCGCTCTCTTATGACGATCCGCTGCGTCAGATAACTCGTATGATCCAAAAATATCCGAAGCCGGTGATCTCCATGGTTGAAGGCAGCGTCTGGGGCGGCGCGTTTGAGATGATCATGAGTTCCGATCTGATCATCGCAGCCAGTACGTCTACCTTCTCCATGACCCCGGTCAACCTCGGCGTGCCCTATAACCTGGTGGGCATCCACAACCTGACCCGCGACGCTGGTTTTCACATCGTTAAGGAGCTGATTTTTACCGCCTCGCCCATCACCGCTCAACGCGCTATGGCGGTCGGGATCCTCAACCATGTCGTTCCAACCGAGGAACTGGAAGATTTCACCCTGCAAATGGCGCATCACATCTCGGAAAAAGCGCCGCTGGCAATCGCCGTCATCAAAGAAGAACTGCGCGTGTTGGGCGAAGCACACACCATGAACTCTGACGAATTCGAGCGCATTCAGGGCATGCGCCGCGCGGTGTATGACAGCGAGGATTATCAGGAAGGGATGAACGCGTTTATGGAAAAACGTAAACCTAATTTTGTTGGCCATTAATCACGTCCGACGAAGGAGACGGCCATGAAACGGATGAGCGCCGAACAGGCGGCAGAAATTATCCAGCACGATGATATGGTGGCGTTCAGCGGCTTTACCCCCGCGGGTTCGCCAAAAGCGTTACCCACCGCAATTGCCCAACGCGCCTGCGAACGGCATCAGGACGGGCAGCCTTTTCAGATCCGCCTGCTGACCGGGGCGTCAATTGGCGCCGCCGCTGATGATGCACTATCCGCGGCGGATGCCGTTTCCTGGCGTGCGCCTTATCAAACCTCATCTGGCCTGCGCGAGAAAATTAACCAGGGCCAGGTGAGGTTTGTCGATCTCCATTTGAGCGAAGTCGCGCAGATGGTTAATTACGGCTTTTTTGGCGATATCGATGTTGCCGTCATTGAAGCTTCCGCCATTGCGCCGGATGGCCGGATTTGGCTTTCCAGCGGTATTGGCAATGCACCCACCTGGCTGCTGCGGGCGAAAAAGGTGATTATCGAGTTGAATCATTACCATAATCCACGCGTGGCTGAGTTTGCCGACATCGTAATACCCGGCGCACCGCCGCGGCGTAACAGCGTGCCCATATTTCATACCATGGATCGCGTGGGCAGTCAGTGCGTGCAGATAGACCCCAGGAAAGTGGTCGCGGTGGTGGATACCGAGCTGCCCGATGCCGGGAATGTGTCGGATAAAACCAATCCGCTCAGCCAACAAATTGCCGATAACGTAGTCACTTTCCTACTGACAGAAATGGCGCACAAACGCATTCCAGCAGAGTTTCTGCCCTTACAAAGCGGCGTGGGCAATATCAATAACGCGGTAATGGCGAGACTGGGAGAGAATCCGGATATCCCGCCCTTTATGATGTATTCAGAGGTGTTACAGGAATCGGTGGTGCATCTGCTGGAAACGGGCAAGATCACCGGTGCCAGCGCCTCCAGCCTGACCATCTCAGCCCCGTCGCTACAGAAGATTTACGACAACATGGACTTCTTCGCCAGCCGAATTGTGCTGCGCCCGCAGGAGATCTCCAATAACCCGGAAATCATCCGTCGGCTGGGGGTCATTGCACTCAACGTTGGGCTTGAGTTTGATATCTACGGCCATGCCAATTCCACGCACGTTGCGGGCGTGAACCTGATGAACGGTATCGGCGGCAGCGGGGATTTCGAGCGCAACGCCTATCTGTCTATCTTTATGGCGCCGTCGATTGCCAAAGGCGGGAAAATCTCAACCATCGTGCCGATGTGCAGCCATGTCGACCACAGCGAACATAGCGTTAAAGTGATCGTGACCGAACAAGGGATTGCCGATCTGCGTGGGTTATCTCCGATGCAGCGGGCGCACACGATTATCGATAACTGTGCGCATCCCCTTTACCGGGACTACCTGCACCGCTATCTGGAAAAAGCGCCCGGCGGGCATATCCATCACGATCTCAGCCATGCGTTCGATCTGCATCGCAACCTTCTCGAGACAGGATCGATGCTCGGTTAACTTGCCGTACCGTCACGATCTTCAGCAATATGCTGGAGCATGGTGCCGGTATAGCGATGATTTTTCAGCGAATAGAGAAACTCCTGCATATACATGGGGCTGCCGGGCGCGTCGAAATACTTTAGCGTCGACGGATTCACCAGCCGCCAGGCAAAATGAGGGATCACCGTCAAAAACTGCCCGCGCTCCACCGCGCTAATCTTGGCCATAAAGCTGTACGGACGGTAGATAATCGTCGGATTGATCCCACAGGGCCGCATATAAGCATCCAGCATCGCCTCAAAGTTGGCGCGATTCTGGAAGCGCATTTGCAGCCAGGGTAGCTCGCGCAGCAGATCCTGCGGCTGTTTCTCTTCGTAGCGCCGGGAAACGAGAAACCCCAGACGTAGCGGAGGCAGTTCGCTGATCGCCAGATTTTCCAACTCCTGTACGCGGGGAGAAACGTGCTGCGGCGAGATAATGAAATCCAGTTTGCGGTCGAACAGATTATCAATCACCCCATTCTCACTGAATTCAACGGCCTGGGCCGTAACGCCGTCATATTTATCGCCAAGGCTAATCAACTGGTCAAAAATAATCGTTGGATAAGTATTATCGATACCGATGACGATTTCCCGCGAGCGACAAGAGGCGTTATGGATTTCATTATCAATGGCAGAGAGGCGCTGATAGACGGGAAACAGCTTCTGATACAGCTCCTGTCCGGCTTTATTCAGGCTGATGTTGTTATCTTTACGGGTAAACAGCGTATAGCCGATTTGATCTTCCAGTGCAGCAATGCTTTTACCGAAAGGCGATGCGGTCATATGTATTTTTTCTGCCGCTCTGGCGATGTTATTGGTTTGCGCCAGCAGAATGAAATTACGCATCTTTTTCGAGATAAAAATATCCATAGCGTCCCCTTAAAAATCGCTATGGCCTATCCTCATTACCACGAAAAAAAAGACTGAATGTGAGGTCTCATTTTTACAGTTGCTCACAGAAAAAACCGGCTGGAATGTTTTGTCGGCCTGATGAGACGCGTAAGCATCGCCATCAGGCTAAAATCTTGCCGGATGGCGACTTACGCCTTATCAAGACTACTTATTGGTTACTGTAGGCTCAATCTGGAAGACGACATCAACCTGATCGTCAAACTGAATAACCGGCTGTTCGTAGGTTTCCTGAGCGGAGGTTGCAGGCGCTGCATCTGCTTTCATCATCCGTACCATCGGGCTCGGTTGATAATTGGAAACGTGGTAACGCACACTGTAAACGGGACCCAGTTTGCTATTAAAGCCGGCGGCCAGCTGTTCAGCCTGATGAACAGCATCATCAATCGCCGCTTTACGCGCTTTGTCTTTGTAAGCATCCGGCTGGGCAACGCCCAGCGATACCGAACGAATTTCATTCAGACCAGCCTTCAGCGCGCCATCAAGCAGAGCGTTGAGTTTGTCCAACTGACGCAGCGTGACTTCAACGGTGCGCACTGCACGATAACCTTTGAGGATGCTTTTGCCGTTCTGGTAGTCGTAGTCCGGCTGCGTACGCAAGTTTGCAGCGCTAATGTCTTTCTTCGCTATCTGGTTCTGTTCAAGGAAGGACAGATATTGCGCCACGCGCTCATCGGCCTGCTTCTTCGCGGAAGCCGCATCCTTTGCAGCAACGTTCACTTCAATCGCCAGGGTGGCGATGTCTGGTGTTGCATCTACGCTTGCCGTTCCGGAAGTCACGATGTGCGGTCCATTTGGCAACTCATTTGCCTGTACCGATAGTGCGCTGAATCCGACTAATGCCGCCAGGGCCATTATTTTGAACTTCACGGTCGTTCCTCCATGTTTCATTAATTACCCCAAAACTCAGGGCACATGCAGGCAAGCTTAGCCGATCTCGCTGCGTTGTCCATCAGACAACACTTAGTTGAACAGCGCATGAACGTGCGCAACACCTTCTTTTGCCAGCTGAAAAGCAATAAACCACATCACTAATCCTACCAGCGTATTGATGATGCGCTGTGCTTTCGCAGTTCGCAGACGTGGTGCCAGCCAGGCCGCCAGCAATGCCAGACCGAAGAACCACAGGAACGAAGCGCTGACGGTTCCCAGTGCAAACCAGCGTTTAGGCTCAACGTCCAGTTGCCCCCCCAGACTCCCGAGTACCACAAAGGTATCCAGGTAAACATGTGGGTTGAGCCATGTCACCGCCAGCATAGTGGCGATAATTTTCCAGCGCCCCTGCTTCATCACTTCGGCGCTGGCCAGTTCCAGATTACTGCTCATCGCCGTTTTTAGCGCACCGAATCCGTACCAGAGTAAAAATGCGACCCCGCCCCAGGTGACCAGCGCCATCAGCCATGGCGACTGCATCAGCAAGGCGCTACCGCCGAAGATACCCGCGCAAATCAGCACTAAATCGCTGATGGCGCAGAGTAAAGCAATCATGATGTGATACTGACGACGGATCCCCTGATTCATCACGAAGGCATTTTGTGGACCAAGCGGAAGTATCATGGCTGCACCAAGCGCAAGCCCTTGAAAATAGTAGGATAACATGTAAAACATCTCACATAATTGTCTTGTGGGCAGACTATACTGCGCGGGATTCATTAGAGGAAATGGATAATATTAATCAGTAATTAGCATTATTAATAATACCGTGCACACTCCCCTCCATATTCAGTCTCTGACAATAGCGATTGTGCGTTACCCGGGGTATGCTGAAAGATAAATCTGTCTATACCAAAGGAATGGGTATGAAGCATAACGCGAACATTTTTCTCTTCTGTGCCTCGCTGGTAGTTACCAGTTTGTGGCCCACTGTCGCCAGCGCAGACAGAACGCTGCGCTATACCGATCACGAGCCATATGGCAACATGCGTACCCGGCTCATAAAAGAGACTTTTTTTCGCGCGATCGAACAAGAGTCGCTTGGACGTTTGAAAATCGACGCTCACTGGAACGGCGAGCTGTCCACCAGCTATGACGCCTTAAAAACTATCGGCCAGGGCAGCGTGGCGGATATGGGGATCGTGGTCCCTGAGTACACGCCCGAACAACTGCCGCGACACCAGATTTTTAAGAGCTTCCCCCTCGGACCGGGTCGTGGTGAAGCGCAGGTTAACGCCTTTCAGCGGATTTTCCGCGAGTATCGCCAGTTTGGTCGCGAGCTGGAAAACAACAATCTGGTGAATCTTCAGTTTTTCCTCGGCTATCCGGTTGGATTTTTTACTACCAAACCGAACGTCAATTTGGCACAGCTGAATGCAAGCCAATGGCGGACCGCCAGCTTTTGGCATCAATCATTTTTACGCAACGCGGGCGGCGTGCCGGTCAGCATGCCATGGAATGAAAAAATTACCGATGCGCTTCAGACCGGACAGCTTGACGGCCTGATGGTTAACCTCGACAGCGGAGATGATATCCATGCCCAGCGGGCGGCCCCCTATATTCAGCTCTCCCCTTCGCTCTGGCTCGGACACGTTTATCTTCTGGTGATGAATAAAGACGTCTGGGATAGCCTGGACGTGAAAGATCGCGCAGCCATCAATCGGGCCGCCGCCATGACGCAAAAGCGTATTGGCGCAGTGCAGGACGCAAGCCTGACCGCAATGGCGAAAAAGATGGCAAAAGAGGGTGCACACGTTCATTACCTGACCAACAGCGAGCTGAATGCGTGGCAAGCCGCTACCGGGTATCAGCACGTTCAGGCCGAATGGATTGCCCAACAGGAAAGTAAAGGAATAAACGATGTTGGCGAGCTGATGCAGGGTGTCAGCGCAATTCTTAACAAGACGAGATAAATCAACGCCCGCCTCTCTCTGGCGGGCGTTTTTAGCTGAAGTTACTCGGTCGCGTTCTCTTTCACGCGTTTAAAGTTCACATCCATCTGCGGGTACGGGAAGCTGATACCGTTGGCGTCAAACTCGCGCTTAATACGCTCCAGTACATCCCAGTAGACGCTTTGCAGATCGCTGCTGTTGCTCCAGACGCGTACGACGAAATTAATCGAGGAAGCGCCCAGCTCATTCAGGCGCACCGTCATTTCACGGTCTTTTAGGATGCGATCTTCAGACTGGATGATATCAGTGAGGATTTTTTTCACCTGATCAATATCGGAGTCGTAGGCCACGCCGATAATAAATTCGTTACGACGGACCGGCTCGCGAGAGAAGTTAATGATGTTCCCGGCAATGATTTTACCGTTTGGGATCACCACAATCTTACCGTCTACGGTACGCATAGTTGTGGAGAAAATCTGCACGTTAAGCACGGTTCCCGCAACGCCGCCAAGGTCTACATATTCACCCGCGCGGAACGGACGGAACATCACCAGAAGCACGCCTGCGGCGAGGTTGGACAGCGACCCTTGCAGTGCCAGACCGACAGCTAAACCTGCGGCACCGAGAACGGCGATCACGGAGGCAGTTTGCACCCCAACGCGACCCAGCGCGGCAATCAGCGTGAAAGCGATAATACCGTAGCGCACCAGTGCAGAAAGAAAGTCGGCAACGGTGGCATCAATTTTACGCGCCAGCATCAGGCGATTAACGGTGTTTGATACGATACGCGCCACGATCATACCGATAATGACAATCGCGAGAGCCGCAACGATGTTGACGGCATAGCTCAACAGTAGTTCCTGATTGCGGACCAGCCAGGTGCCCGCACCGTTTATGCTGTCGACAACATTCAAATCTTCCATTCAATATTCCTTTTTTGCTTACCCAAACGGGAGAAATAAAGCCGCCCTAACGGGACTGGCAACCTGACAAGGGTAAACAATAAACTCAGATTTTGCCAAACAGATCACAGAATTCTCTGTCAGCAGCACATTGAAATGGCAATAAAAAAGGCCCGCATTTGCGGGCCTCATGTCACGTTGGACGGCGTAAATTACAGAACGTCAACCGCGTTCAGTTCTTTGAAAGCCTGTTCCAGACGGGTGATCATAGTTGCCTGACCAGCACGCAGCCATACGCGCGGATCGTAGTATTTCTTGTTCGGCTGATCTTCGCCTTTCGGGTTGCCCAACTGACCCTGCAGGTAAGCTTCGTTTGCTTTGTAGTAGTTCAGAACGCCTTCCCAGGTAGCCCATTGGGTATCGGTATCGATGTTCATTTTCACTACGCCGTAGCTTACGGAGTCTTTGATTTCCTGAGCAGTAGAACCGGAACCACCGTGGAAGACGAAGTTCAGGCTGTTATGCGGCAGGTTATGTTTCTTAGAAACATAGTCCTGAGAGTCGCGCAGGATGGTCGGGGTCAGAACTACGTTACCCGGCTTGTAAACGCCGTGTACGTTACCGAAGGACGCTGCGATGGTGAAACGCGGGCTGATTTTGCTCAGCTCGGTGTATGCGTAGTCAACGTCTTCCGGTTGGGTGTACAGTGCAGAAGCGTCCATGTGGCTGTTGTCCACGCCGTCTTCTTCACCACCGGTGCAACCCAGTTCGATTTCCAGAGTCATGCCCATTTTGGACATGCGCGCCAGGTATTTGGAGCAGATTTCGATGTTCTCTTCCAGAGACTCTTCAGACAGGTCGATCATGTGAGAAGAGAACAGCGGTTTGCCAGTTGCTGCGAAGTGTTTTTCACCCGCGTCCAGCAGACCGTCGATCCACGGCAGCAGTTTCTTCGCGCAGTGGTCAGTGTGCAGGATAACCGGAACACCATAGTGTTCAGCCATCTGGTGAACGTGATGCGCACCAGAGATAGCACCCAGGATTGCAGCGCCCTGAGGAACATCAGACTTCACGCCTTTACCCGCGATGAAAGAAGCACCACCGTTGGAGAACTGTACGATTACCGGCGCTTTAACTTTTGCAGCGGTTTCCAGAACGGCGTTGATGGAGTCGGTACCAACGCAGTTAACAGCTGGCAGAGCAAAGTTGTTTTCTTTAGCTACCTGGAAAACTTTCTGTACGTCATCACCAGTGATTACGCCTGGTTTTACGAAATCAAAAATTTTAGACATGTTGCGAGTCCTGTATCTTCGGCCTTGGAAAGGGGGCGCGCTCGACAGCGCGCTAATAATTGGGCAGGTTTCCCTGCCCATCAATGTCTTACTTTTTAGCACGCTCTTCGAGCATGGCTACTGCTGGCAGTACTTTGCCTTCCACGAATTCGAGGAATGCGCCGCCGCCAGTAGAGATGTAGGAGATTTTGTCAGCAATGCCGAACAGGTCGATTGCTGCCAGGGTGTCACCGCCGCCTGCGATAGAGAATGCTTCGCTGTCTGCGATAGCATTAGCAACGATTTCAGTACCTTTGCGGAAGTTCGGGAATTCGAACACGCCAACCGGGCCGTTCCACAGAATGGTTTTCGCATTCTTCAGGATGTCAGCCAGCTGCTGTGCAGAAGCGTCGCCGATATCCAGGATCTGCTCGTCTTCTTTTACATCGCTAACGGATTTAAGCGTAGCCGGTGCAGTTTCAGAGAATTCAGTCGCTACGCGAACGTCAGTCGGGACCGGGATATCGCAAGTCGTCAGCAGCCGCTTAGCTTCATCAACCAGGTCAGCTTCGTACAGGGATTTGCCGACGTTGTGGCCTTGAGCAGCAACGAAGGTGTTCGCGATACCACCACCAACGATCAGCTGGTCAGCGATTTTTGACAGAGAGTCCAGAACGGTCAGTTTGGTAGAAACTTTAGAACCACCAACGATAGCCACCATCGGACGAGCAGGTTCTTTCAGCGCTTTACCCAGCGCATCCAGCTCAGCAGCCAGCAGCGGACCTGCGCAAGCTACGTCGGCGAATTTACCGATACCGTGGGTAGAAGCCTGCGCACGGTGAGCGGTACCGAAAGCGTCCATTACGAATACGTCACACAGCGCAGCGTATTTTTTGGACAGTGCTTCGTCGTCTTTCTTCTCGCCTTTGTTGAAGCGAACGTTTTCCAGAACAACCAGTTCACCGGCAGCGACTTCAACGCCGTCCAGGTAATCTTTTACCAGGCGAACCGGAGCAGACAGTTTGTCTTTCAGGTAGTTAACAACCGGCAGCAGAGAGAATTCTTCGTTGTACTCGCCTTCGGTAGGACGACCCAGGTGGGAAGTTACCATCACTTTAGCACCCTGTTTCAGGGCCAGTTCGATGGTCGGCAGGGAAGCACGGATACGCGCATCGCTGGTTACTTTCCCTTCTTTAACTGGTACGTTCAGGTCCGCACGGATAAAAACGCGTTTACCAGCCAGATCCAGATCGGTCATCTTAATTACAGACATGGTGAATCCTCTCGTTGATTCATAAAGTTTTGTCGACGCTCAAGCGTCGAGCCTGAAACCAATAGCAGCCATCGCTAACGTTGTGTCGAGCATACGGTTAGCAAAGCCCCATTCATTATCACACCAGACCAGCGTTTTGATCAGGTGAGCGCCACTCACGCGCGTTTGCGTACCATCAACGATGGCGCTGTGCGGGTCGTGGTTAAAATCTACAGAGACCAACGGTAATTCCGTATAGTCAACTATACCATGAAATGCACCTTGTGCTGCTTTTTGCAGCAACTGGTTGACTTCACTGGCTTTTACTGGTTTTTTCACCGTCACGCTTAAGTCGATCGCCGTCACATTTATGGTCGGTACACGCACCGCAATCGCTTCAAAACGATCGTTAAACTGCGGGAAAATTCGCGTGATGCCCGCCGCCAGTTTGGTATCAACCGGAATAATAGACTGGCTGGCCGCTCGCGTGCGACGCAGGTCAGGATGATAGGCATCAATAACCTGCTGATCGTGCATCGCGGAGTGGATCGTGGTGACGGTACCAGACTCAATGCCGTAAGCATCATCCAGCAATTTAATGACGGGTATTATGCAATTCGTGGTGCAGGAGGCGTTGGAAACGATCCGGTGTTCAGCGCGCAGCTGATCCTGATTAACGCCATACACAACGGTTGCGTCGATGTCGTGACTACCAGGATGTGAAAAGAGCACTTTTTTTGCACCAGCGGCAATATGCGCCTCGCCGTGTTCGCGGTTGCCGAAGACCCCCGTACAATCCAGCACAACGTCGACACTCAGTTCGCGCCAGGGAAGCGCATCGAGCGTTCGCTCATGCAGAATGCGGATCGCGTCATCGCCAACGATGAGCTGGTCACGTTCCTGACGAACATCCCAGGCAAAACGTCCATGGCTGGTGTCATATTTCAACAAATGCGCCATGCCTGCAGCATCCGCCAGTTCGTTGATTGCCACCACGGTGATTTCCGCCCGACGCCCGGATTCATACAAAGCACGAACCACGTTGCGTCCGATGCGACCGAAACCATTAATCGCTACGCGTACGGTCATAGGTCTCCTGCAAGGATTTCTCAGAAACGATGTGGCAGACAGAGTAATGCAGCAAATCGCTCAGGGAAACCTTACCTGTCGCAAACTGCGACTAATTGGTTAATTGTCGAACATTTAATCGACTGAAACGCTTCAGCTAGAATAAGCGAAACGCGGAATAAAAGGAATGATTGTCCAGCCAAAGAAAACAGTTATCTGACGCACATCACATTTTTCCCGCTGAGACCGGGGGAAATTATTCCAGTAAGCCGTAATAATCATTACGGCTTACTGGAATAATTGGCCTTCACGCAATCCGATATTCACCAGATTCCAGCATCTCCAGCGTCAGGTCACCAGGCAGACTCGCTTCCAGTACCCGACGAACATTCGGTCCGTCGGTACGCTCATAAAACGCCTCAGCGTCAGCTTGTGATAGTCCGCCCGCCAGTTTACGGCCTACCAATCGTGTACGGAGCGCGTTGGCAGGTGCACGAATAAACAGCGAGTAATCACAAAACTCAGCTAACGCCCGCCACCTTTCATCATCGCGTAATAACCAGTTACCTTCCACAATCACAATCGGCGCGGTCACTGTTATAGCCGCTTCTACCGGATCGTGTTTTTGCCGGTCGTACTGAGGCCAGGTGCCCTCCCCTTCCCTTATCAAACGTAGATTCTGTGCAAGCTTATCCACATCAAAGGTTTCCGGCGCACCTTTGTATGCTCGCAGGTTATGAGCATCCAGCCAGGTGTTGTAGTGATGGAAGCCATCCATCGGCAGCGTCTGGATCTCCGGCAGGCCAGGATCCTGACGGGAGAGATATTCCCAGAAGGTGGTCAGCGTCGATTTACCCGTACCAGGCGGTGCGCTGAGAAAAACGATCGTTCGTCGCTGCGGGTGAGTGGCGTGTATTTTTGCCAGCTGTTGTAATAACGGTTTGTGGACGTTCTCTATCTCATCATCACGGTAATGTGCTTCAACCTGTAGCCCATTCACCGTTAGTTTGATTTTCACGGCGTTAATTCCTTTAAAATCGCCGTCACTGCCAGCGTCATTGCCGTCTTGACCATTGCGCTAAAGCGCACTTCGGACCACGCAGCAAAGTCGGCAAATTTCATCGACTCCAGCGCACCGTAGAGCGTTGCGTTGCGGGTGATACTGTTCACGTTGCTGACAAAATCCCAGGTAATGTCATCGGCAAAACCGGGGATATTATCCTGCTCGTTCAGGTACTGATAAAACTGAGAGAAATGGGTGATGTCGGCATAAAGCCATTTATCCATTTTTCCCAACGCATAAATCAGACGTAACGCAACGTCGATATCGTCAAGCGGTCCACTCTGGGCGAGTAACGGCTTCACTGCATATTCCACGATCTCTTCATCGTTATTAACGAACAGCGACGGTAGAAAGCGCTTAATGCCCTGGAGCAAAATGTTATGTGCCGTCGTCATAAACGAGAGTAAATTATTTTGAGCATCCAGTTGCTCAAGCACATCGTCTTCTGTCAGCGTCGTCATTCGTTTCTCGATAAATCACCATGAATGCAGAGAGTCTATTATATTACACGTTCGATCCGCGCCGCCGATCAGTAAAGTTTGCGTGCGCACACCATTCGCAACCTGTTGGATCCCTTTCACAAGATCGCCGCCCGTGACTCCTGTCGCGCTGAAGAGGATCTTATTTCCTCCTACCAGTTCGTCCAGCGCGTAGATCCGGTTGATCTCAACGCCCATTTCCGCGCAGCGCTGATGTTCCTGTGCCGCAATCAGACGATTATCTGCGTTATTTCCTTTCGCTTCGCAAAAATCAATCAGTTCGGCCTGCATATCACCCCCCAGCGCTTTAACCGCACAGGCTGAAATAACCCCTTCAGGCGCGCCGCCAATGGTATACATCAGATCATAAGGATTCTCCTGCATACAGGCCAGCACGCTGGCGGCCACGTCACCATCGGGCAGAGCAAAGACCTTGACGCCAAGCCGTGTCGCCTCGGCAATCGCTGGTTGAAGGCGCGGCTTATCCAGCGTCACCATCCGCAGTCGCTCCAGCGGTTTACCCAACGCCTCTGCCACATTACGCAGATTATCTGCCAACGGCAGCGCCAGATTAATCGCCCCTTTCGCAAACCGATTAACAACCAGTTTTTTCATGTACATATCAGGAGCGTGTAACAAACTGCCGCGAGGGGCAAACGCCATGACGGCCAGCGCATTGCTTTGCCCCATAGCCACCATTCGGGTTCCTTCGATAGGATCAACGGCGATATCTACCTCAGGTCCGGTGCCGGTTCCCACTTCCTCACCAATCCACAGCATCGGGGCTTGATCAATCTCCCCTTCGCCAATAACGATGCGTCCGCGAATGGCAATACTGTTCAATGCTTCCCGCATTGCCGTCACAGCCAGACCATCAATCTTGTTTTTATCGCCGCACCCGGTTTGCGGCCAGGCTGCCAGTGCAGCCTGCTCCGTGATACGAAATAGCGGCCATGCCAGCGACATCATATCGCCGCCTCCCCGATATCAACGCCAAAGTGTGCCAAAAGGTATTTTTCTGCCTTTTCATTCCAGATACCGTGCGTCTCCTCCACCAGTAGCGCCAGTTCTTTGAATAATGGGTCAGTTTTCCCTTTCTCGGCAAAATCAGCAATGGCGGTTAGTGGCATGGTAACGCCGTTATATATCAGCTTCTTACCTCCGGGGATCGCCGGTAAATTCAATACAGTTTCCGGAACGGCATCAAGGCCGCCAATGTGCGTCACCATAAACGACGGTTGCAGTTGGCCAGTTGCACTGAGCGCAATGGCCTCTTTCATATCATCCGTTGAACCACCGGATGTCCCGACAACGTGAGTGCTGTTGTAGTGCACGTTATAAAAATTAAACGGCACTTTGAAGTTACTGTCCGTAGGGCCGGCAAAAAAATTCAGGCAACCATCTTCCGCGAGTAAATCATCAGCCATCTCAACAACTGCAGGCACTGCCGCATACACAAAGACATCATCAAAACCTGCGTCATGAGTTAACGCTCGCAGCATCGCTGTCGGAGAATCCATGCCAGTAGTATTCACATAGATGAGCTCAATCCCCTTTTCAGCCGCCAACTCAACGGGCAACAGTTTTTTAGCTTGCGCCAGTCGTGCTTCGTCAATATCGACCACCACCACGCGCGACGGCTGAATATTCCCGTTAATGGCATAATCTATTGCACCAATACCCATCGGCCCGGCGCAGGCCAGAAGCGCAATGTTCCCCCCTGGCTTAATCCCCATGCGATGCTCATAAACGTAAGGCGTGGTGTGAAAATTCGCGTTATACGCGCCAATAATGCAGCACATCGGTTCTGCCAATGAGGCGGCAGCAAAATAAGAGCCGTGATAAGGCAAAACGCATCCGAGGTTAATCGCCACTTCCGGGATAATCATATATGTCGCATTGCCGCCAAAATATTCGTAGCTGTATCCCGCTGAATATCCACTAGGCAATCCCATCGCGGGTTGCAACACAAAACGCTGACCTTTCTTATATTTATCCGTCAGGTTTTTTCCCACCTCAACAATGATACCTGCACATTCATGTCCGGTAATAACCGGATGATTTTCCAGATCGTCCGGTACGCGTTTATGATCGCTCCCCAATGCTGCTGCTTTCCAGGTAGACAAACAAACGCTATCGGATATTACGCTTACTAACAATTCATTATCTGTAATTGCAGGCAGTTCAAACTCGCGGATACGAATATCCTGCTTGCCATATATGGCAGCAACTTTCGTTTTCATATTCACTCCAAAAATATAAGAAGGCTAGTTCGCAGTAATGCGTTTAAATAAATCATCCAACAATGGGTCACCAATATAGTTCTTAATCAGCACTAATGGCTTTTCACTTACACGTTTAACACGACCTTCAAGACTGGCATGGGTGACAATAATATCGGCATCTTGCGGAACGTTTTCGATAGCATAATGCGTCACAGTAATATTCAATCCCGCTTTCTCCAGACGCTTACGAAACGTGGTTGCCCCCATAGCACTGGAACCCATTCCTGCATCACAGACAAAAGCGACACGTTTAATGTTTTTATAAGAGAATTTCCCTTCCTGCTTCATCGCTTTGACGGTTCTGGCTGATTCAGCAAAGTCATCTTCACTTTCTGTTTCAACGTTCTTTTCCATTTTCAGGATGACAGAGGTAATAACAAAAGTAACAACGGTTCCCGCGGTGACTCCTGCAATGGTCGCGAGGAAAGAACCTTTCGGCGTTAATGCCAGATAGGCGAATATGGATCCTGGGCTTGGCCCCGCAACTAACCCACCGTCCAGCAGGTGGAATACCCACGTCCCGGTCATTCCCCCGGCAATCATCGCGATCAGGGTCAGAGGCTTCATCAGCACATACGGGAAATACAGTTCATGAATACCACCGAGGAAGTGGATAATCATGGCGCCTGGCGCAGACTTTTTACTCATTCCTTTGCCAAAGATAGCAAAGCCGAGTAACAAACCTAATCCCGGCCCTGGGTTAGATGCCACCATGAAGAAAATTGATTTTCCCGTTTCAGAAGCTTGCTGCATCCCCAGCGGATAATACACCCCCTGATCGATGGCATTGTTCAGAAAGAGGATTTTTGCCGGCTCATTGATTACGGATAGCAACGGCAGATAGCCCGCATGAACCAACGCTTCAATACACTCCTTCACAAAATTATTGGCAATGAGAACCGCCGGGCCGATAACTTCAAACCCCAGCAAGCATAAAAGCATTCCCGCAATACCAAGAGAGAAATTATTGATAACCATCTCGAAGCCTGCAGGAATGCGTTTTTCCAGCAGACGGTCGATATGCTTAATCACCCAACCGCCAAGCGGCCCCATTACCATCGCGCCAAGGAACATCGGGATATCCGCGCCCACAATAACGCCAATAGAACCAATGCCCCCCATTACCGCACCGCGTTTCCCGCCAACCAGATGTCCCCCTGTGGAGCCAATCATGACGGGCAGTAAATAGGTAATCATCGGACCGACAATTTTGGCGAAATGCTCATTCGGCATCCAACCAGTAGGAATAAATAATGCGGTAATAAAACCCCAGGCAATAAACGCGCCGATGTTGGGAATGACCATTGCAGTCAAAAACCCACCAAAAGCCTGGACTTTGGCACGAGCAGACTTGTTTTCCATAATAATGTCCTGAAAGGAAACCGTTAATTATGCTTGAGCGATAATATCCGCCAATTGTTTTTCTGATTTAGCCGCTAACAAAGCGGTTAGTGCTTCCTCTTCACATAATAATTCGCTTAAGGCCTGAATAGCGCCAATGTGTGAATCAGCATTAGCCGCCGACAATCCGATTAATAATCTGATACCTTCATCGTCTTCGGAAAATTTCACTTCCTGTTTGAGAAGCGTTAATGACATACCGGTTTTTAACGCACCACACTCCGGTCGAGCGTGCGGCATGGCGACGCCTGGCGCTAAAATATAATAAGGACCATTGTTAATCGTTGAGTCTTTAATGGCCTGAATATAATCTGAATTGACATAATGATTGGCAAGTAAGGATGACATAGAAAAGTCAATTGCCTCCTGCCAGTTCTTTGCTGAATTTTTTATTGAGATAGATGATTCGGGAAAGTAATCAATCAGCCGCATACATTTTCCTTATTTTATTTTTAGGGTACGAGTTAGCGTTAAAAATAAAATACGCGCACGGCGAAATGAAATCAATCGAGGAGAAAACTACATACAGCGCAGAATGTTTTTTGGTGATGCCTTTAAAAACAATGAATTGAGAAAAGAAATATAAAAGTCAACAGAAATAATGTGATTCAAGTTACAAATATAAAACATCGCTAAATATCATATTTGTGATGCAAATCTACATTTTCGGGTTGCACACGACCAAATAAATTTAATTACTTTAAAAAAACGGGCCGCATAAGCGACCCGTTTTCACCTGTAATCAAAATTACAGCAGTTCTTTTGCTTTCGCGACAACGTTGTCGACAGTGAAGCCAAACTCTTCAAACAGCAGCTCAGCCGGTGCAGACTCACCAAAGGTAGTCATACCAACGATAGCGCCGTTCAGGCCCACGTATTTGAACCAGTAGTCTGCGATACCCGCTTCCACTGCAACACGTGCGGAAACAGCTTTCGGCAGTACAGACTCGCGATAAGCGGCATCCTGTTTGTCGAACGCGTCGGTAGACGGCATGGAAACAACGCGCGCTTTAACGCCTTCAGCGGTCAGTTTGTCCCAGGCAGCCACAGCCAGCTCAACTTCAGAACCGGTAGCGATGAAGATCAGTTCCGGCTGACCGGCGCAATCTTTCAGCACGTAACCACCGCGCGCGATGTTCGCCAGTTGCTCTTCGGTACGTTCCTGCTGTGCCAGGTTCTGGCGGGAGAGGATCAGCGCGGTTGGACCGTCCTGACGCTCTACACCGTATTTCCATGCAACGGCAGATTCAACCTGGTCACACGGACGCCAGGTGCTCATGTTCGGGGTCACACGCAGCGAAGCTACCTGCTCTACCGGCTGGTGAGTCGGGCCATCTTCGCCCAGACCGATGGAGTCGTGGGTATAGACCATCACCTGACGCTGTTTCATCAGCGCAGCCATACGCACCGCGTTACGGGCATATTCCACAAACATCAGGAAGGTGGAGGTGTACGGTAGGAAACCACCGTGCAGAGAGATACCGTTAGCGATAGCGGTCATACCGAATTCACGTACACCGTAATGGATGTAGTTACCGGCAGTATCTTCGTTGATAGCTTTAGAACCAGACCACAGAGTCAGGTTACTTGGTGCCAGGTCAGCGGAGCCGCCGAGGAATTCAGGCAGCAGAGGACCAAACGCTTCAATCGCGTTCTGAGACGCTTTGCGGCTGGCGATTTTCGCCGGGTTAGCCTGCAGCTTAGCGATGAACTCGTTCGCTTTTGCGTCGAAGTCAGACGGCATTTCACCTTTCATACGACGGGTGAATTCAGCGGCTTCCTGCGGGAAGGCTTTCGCATAAGCAGCGAACTTCTCGTTCCATGCAGCTTCTTTTGCCTGGCCTGCTTCTTTCGCATCCCACTGCGCGTAGATTTCAGACGGAATTTCAAACGGCGCGTATTTCCAGCCCAGCTGTTCGCGGGTCAGTGCGATTTCTGCATCACCCAGCGGCGCACCGTGAGAGTCGTGGGTACCGGCTTTATTCGGGGAACCGAAACCGATGATGGTTTTGCACATCAGCAGGGACGGTTTGTCGGTCACAGCGCGAGCTTCTTCAACTGCGCGCTTAATCGCGTCAGCATCGTGACCATCAACGCCACGAACCACGTGCCAGCCGTAAGCTTCGAAACGCTTAGCGGTGTCATCGGTGAACCAGCCTTCAACGTGGCCATCGATAGAGATGCCGTTGTCATCGTAGAACGCTACCAGTTTACCCAGCTTCAGCGTACCGGCCAGGGAACATACCTCGTGAGAGATACCTTCCATCATGCAGCCGTCGCCCATGAAAGCATAGGTGAAGTGGTCAACGATGTCGTGACCAGGACGGTTAAACTGCGCCGCCAGCGTTTTTTCGGCGATAGCCATACCCACAGCATTCGCAATGCCCTGACCCAGAGGACCGGTAGTGGTTTCAACACCCGCGGTGTAACCCACTTCCGGGTGACCCGGCGTTTTGGAATGCAGCTGACGGAAGTTTTGCAGCTCGGACATCGGCAGATCGTAGCCGGTGAGGTGCAGCAGGCTGTAAATCAGCATGGAGCCGTGGCCGTTGGACAGCACGAAGCGGTCACGGTCAGCCCAGGACGGGTTAGTCGGGTTGTGGTTCAGGAAATCACGCCACAGGACTTCGGCAATGTCAGCCATACCCATCGGGGCACCCGGGTGACCGGATTTGGCTTTCTGTACTGCGTCCATGCTCAGCGCACGAATAGCATTGGCAAGCTCTTTACGTGAGGACATTTTGACTCCAGATCGGATAATGAAGGCTGAGCCCTTAACGACTTGACGACAGCGCGTTTTGGGCTACGCCGGAAAAAAGTGCCAACAATGTAACCCAAGCCGCGTGTCATGTACATGGAGCATCCTTTTACCGCTTCAGAAATCTCTGGATCATGCGCGCAAGTTGCGCAATCTTCTCGCCCGCTGAATGTTCTTTTCTTTATACTAAGGCCGAGCGTCGGTTTACCTGCAAACGACGCATTTTTTAGAAAAATCCTGACTTTGTGCGGAAGAGAAAAAATGAAAATTCGCGCTTTACTGCTTGCTACGAGCATGGCGGCGGCATTGACCGGCTGCCAGAACATGGACTCAAACGGACTGCTTTCTTCTGGCGCAGAGGCTTTTCAGGCCTATAGTCTGAGCGATACTCAGGTAAAAGCGCTGAGCGATCAGGCCTGTAAAGATATGGACAGCAAGGCTACTATCGCCCCTGCCAGCAGCGAGTACGCAACGCGTCTTGGCAAAATCGCCGCCGCGCTTGGCGACAACATTAACGGCCAGCCGGTGAACTACAAAGTCTATATGGCGAAAGATGTGAATGCCTTTGCCATGGCGAACGGTTGTATCCGCGTGTACAGCGGCCTGATGGATATGATGACCGATAACGAAGTTGAAGCGGTGATCGGCCACGAAATGGGCCACGTCGCGCTGGGTCACGTGAAAAAAGGCATGCAGGTCGCGCTGGGCACTAACGCCGTACGTGCAGCAGCGGCTTCCGCTGGCGGCATTGTCGGCAGCCTGTCGCAGTCGCAATTGGGCGATCTTGGCGAGAAACTGGTGAACTCGCAGTTCTCCCAGCGTCAGGAATCCGAAGCGGATGATTACTCGTATGATTTGTTGCGCAAACGTGGGATCAATCCGGCAGGACTGGCTACCAGCTTTGAGAAACTGGCTAAACTGGAAGCAGGACGCCAAAGCTCAATGTTTGACGATCACCCGGCATCTGCAGAACGTGCGCAACACATTCGCGATCGCATGAGCGCAGACGGGATAAAATAATCCTCGAACAGTGCCGGATGGCGGCGTGAACGCCTTATCTGGCCTACAAATTCAGCAATAATGTAGGCCGGACTAGCGTCAGCGACATCCGGCAAAATAGTCCGAAACCCGTTATTCGCCTTTCTTCGCCGCCTGGATATACAGCATTTCCAGTGCCAGCGTAGCCGCCGCCAGCGCGGTGATCTCTGACTGATCGTAGGCCGGAGCCACTTCCACCACATCCATCCCGACGATATTCAGATCTTTCAGACCACGTACCAGCTTGATCGCGCGATCGGAAGTCAGACCGCCAATCACGGGCGTACCGGTTCCTGGAGCAAACGCCGGATCGAGGCAGTCGATATCAAAGGTCAGATACACCGGCATATCACCAACAATCTGCTTAACCTGGGCGATGATGTCATCTACGCCGCGATCGTTCACCTGGCAAGCATCCAGCACGGTAAAGCCGTTATCTTTGTCGAACTCTGTACGAATACCGATCTGCACAGAGTGATTCGGATCGATCAGACCTTCGTTCGGCGCAGTGTAGAACATGGTACCGTGGTCGAATTCACAGCCGTTAGCGTAGGTGTCGGTGTGGGCATCAAAGTGTACCAGCGCCATTTTACCAAAGTGTTTAGCATGCGCGCGCAGGAGCGGCAGCGTGACGAAGTGGTCACCGCCGAAAGAGAGCATGCGCTTACCGGCAGAAAGCAACTTCTCAGCATGCGCCTGCAGTTTTTCACTCATTTCACGGGCATCACCGAACGCATAAACCAGATCGCCGCAGTCCACCACGTTCAGGCGCTCGCGCATATCGAAGTCCCACGGGAAGCGATTGTGTTCCCACGCCAGGTTAGTGGAAACCTGACGGATCGCAGCCGGACCATGACGACCGCCCGCGCGGCCAGACGTTGCCATATCAAACGGTACGCCGGTGATCACCCAATCGGCGTCGCTGTCATACGGCATGAAGTTCATCGGCAGACGCAAAAAACCAAAGGCGTTAGAAACCAGGGAGTTGTCGTATTGATGACCTAAGGTGCTCATGGCAAAAACCTCATATTCGTCGGTATAAAAAAACCCTTCCGCGTCGTTAGGCCCGACGAGGAAGGGTTAGATTTTTTAAAACAGATTTTGTGTAATTATCGCCTTAAAACTTCCCCGCTTCAAGCAGCGCGTTTATTGACGACATGGCGGCGGGGCATAACCATTACTGTCCGCCGGGAATGCCTGCGCGGAGCAAGGCGGGAGCGTTTTTACGACCAGGCCCTGCAAAGCAAATGCGGCGAAACCAATCACTCCGATGTTGCGCTTGTCACCCTGCGCAGAGTTAGCGGCGTAGGAGTTTGAAGCATCAGAAAACCGAAATTCGGCTTCAGTATACTTATCTTTTCGGAACCCTTTGATTGCCAGCGAATCTCCCGCATTAACAATATAACCGCTGTTATTCAGCGAACCAGGTTTGCCGTTAAGTACATCAAGCCCATCTACAGTCGCGACGATTTCATAGTTCGTATCTCGACTGTGATTGCGCACATACAATTGATAATTTGTCCCCACCCTGGCTGGAAGACTATATTGCCATTGCCCAACAGAAGAGTTGTAAAGACGGGTAATAGGGATAGAATTAAAATTAGCATCGCGAACAGCATATTCCAAATCACTAATGCGTATGCTGTATACTCTATCGTAACCCGTCGAATACTTTGCAGAATAATTTATTAATATGACTTCGGCAGGGTCGCGCTCCGCACGTTCTACAGATACGCCCGTTACCGTTGAGTGCACGTCGCCGCCCCAGGCCGTTCCCACGCCTGGCGAAGGTGCACTGCTATAATATGCGGGCACGGAACAGCCACCAGCAAGTAAAAAAATTACGGCAAAAAACACGTTCCACTTAAATCCCTTCATCTCGATTCCTTTTCTGTTTCCGAGTTATTACATCGGCAACAGTAGAGTTCTAAAAAGATAAAAGAAAGAGTTGCCACCATATTTCAGATTTCATTAATAAAAAAAGAGCCGGTTTATATAAATAAGCCGGCTCTCAAGCAGATATATCTTAATTACTCGTCTTCGAGATAGGTATATCCGTACAGTCCTGCCTCAAACTCTTCGAGGAACTGCTGCTGCAACTCGGTATCCAGATCGGTGTTTTTCACCTGGTCACGGAACTGAGTTAGCAGGGTGTTCGGATCCAACTGCACGTATTGCAGCATATCCGCCACGGTATCCCCTTCATCAGATAGCTCAACTTCCACGCTGCCGTCAGGAAAGACGAACACGTCAACCGCTTCGGTATCACCGAACAGGTTGTGCATGTTGCCAAGGATCTCCTGGTACGCACCCACCATAAAGAAGCCCAGCATCGGCGGGTTCTCCGGGTCGTATTCCGGCATCGGCATGGTGGTCGCAATGCCGTCACCATCAACATAGTGGTCGATAGCGCCATCAGAGTCACAGGTGATATCCAGCAGAACCGCACGGCGCTCAGGAGCTTTGTTCAGCCCTTCCAGCGGCATCACCGGGAACAGCTGATCGATCCCCCACGCATCCGGCATCGACTGGAACAGCGAGAAGTTGACGTAAATCTTATCCGCCATACGCTCCTGCAACTCGTCGATAATCGGACGGTGCGCGCGGTTGCTCGGGTCGAGTTGTTTTTGCACATCGTGACACATGTTCAGATAGAGCTGTTCTGCCCACGCGCGTTCCTGCAGGCTAAAGGTGCCTGAAGAGTACCCAACGTGAATATCGTGCAGATCCATTTGGCTGTCGTGCAGCCATTCACGCAGCGAACGACGGGTTCCCGGCTCATGCATCTCTTGCCAGGTTTCCCACATGCTTTGCAGGGCACGCGGCGCATCGTCAGCCGGAGGCGTTGCTTCGGTATGCTCGCTACGCTCAACGCCGATAATATTAGACACCAGCACGGTATGATGCGCGGTAACAGCGCGACCGGATTCGGTAATTACCGTCGGGTGCGGCAGACCGTGCTCTTCACAGGCGTCGCCAATGGCCCAGATGATGTTGTTCGCGTATTCGTTCAGGCCGTAGTTTACGGAGCAGTCAGACTGCGAACGGGTACCTTCGTAGTCCACGCCCAGGCCACCGCCCACGTCGAAGCACTGGATATTTACGCCAAGCTTGTGCAGCTCAACGTAGAAACGCGCCGACTCACGTACGCCGGTGGCAATATCACGAATGTTCGCCATCTGTGAGCCGAGGTGGAAGTGCAGCAACTGAATACTGTCCAGACGACCGCGCTCGCGCAGCATTTCTACCAGTTGCAGCACCTGGTTTGCCGCCAGGCCAAATTTCGATTTCTCTCCGCCGGAGGACTGCCATTTGCCGGAACCCTGCGACGCCAGACGCGCACGCACGCCCAGACGCGGAACAACATTCAGTCGTTCAGCTTCATCCAGCACGATAGCGATTTCAGACATCTTCTCGATGACCAGATAGATCTTATGGCCCATCTTTTCGCCAATTAGCGCCAGGCGGATGTATTCGCGGTCTTTATAGCCGTTACACACGATCACGCTGCGGGTCATTCCGGCATGAGCCAGAACGGCCATCAGTTCAGCTTTAGAACCGGCTTCCAGCCCCAGCGGTTCGCCGGAGTGGATCAGCGATTCAATCACGCGACGGTGCTGGTTAACCTTGATCGGGTAAACGAGGAAATAGTCACCGTTGTAGCCGTAAGACTCACGGGCGCGCTTAAACGCGGCGTTAATCGAACGCAGACGGTGTTGCAGGATCTGCGGGAAGCAGAACAATGCAGGCAAACGCTGGCCCTGCGCTTCACGGGCTTTCACCAACTCAGCAAGGTCAACGCGCGCTTCTGGTACGTCGGGATCCGGGCACACGCTGATGTGGCCCAGTTCATTGACGTCATAGTAGTTATTACCCCACCAGGCAATATTGTAAGTACGCAGCATCTTGCTGGCTTCCTGGGAACTCATTGCAACCTCCTGCATGGAGCGTAGTACACCGTGTTCGCCTGCTGACGAAGGCGAACCCAAAGAAATGTCGTCAGACATAGCGAACCTCAAATTTTATTAACAAGTGTAAAACAGTTGACTACTATCGCAATCCGAAGACGCGATAACAACCCAAATACAGGCAGAATTTCCAGCAGATAGTGCTGACGCTCCGACTGTGCGACCGGTTTCTTTTTCATATCAATGTAAACACGTAACCGAACTTAATGCTGACGGTTCGGCGAAACCACGAGAAAACTCTTGTTTACCAAGAGCGCCCTTGTTCAGTTCTTAGTGACCGTTGCCGGCCCTGGAGTCCTGAGAAGCGCCGAGATGGGTATAACATCGGCAGGTATGCAAGATGCAGATTGCGGGGGACATATGTACACCAGAACGGTGCGACAGATTCAGCAGAATACAACGGTTCATTATCTCGTATCACCTCCACGGTTGCTCCTGACGGAACGAACCCACAAGCCAAAGCTAAAGTTTTAACCCGGCTGGAAGTGGCAACACGATGAAAACGTCGTGTGCTTTTTTGTCTATCCTCAATAAATCGAGTTGCGGGAAGGCGGCAACGCAGTGAATCCCCGGGCGCTTACAGGAGTAAGTGACTGGGCCGAGTATTGCCAACGCACATGCAACTTGAAGTATGACGGATATGAGCCGCGCGCCGCGTTTTATACCGACAACAGTACGAAAAAGCAAAAGATAAATACGCGCATTGCCAGCACCGTCAGGAAAAATTTCCAGTTACATTTTCAATACAATGCGAGCTCAATCAAAAAAAGCTGGAAATCAGGCGCAGAACCGACTTAAAATAGCCGTCCAGATGTTAATCCATCTATACCGATTAACACTCAGACTGCCAGTGTCCGTCATCTGCAGACTCATGGTAGAATCTTCTACACATGGCTATTCCACTCGACAGTTTGAGCTAACTACATTCTCCTTAGGTGAAATTAAATATGGCAAAACACCTTTTTACGTCCGAGTCCGTATCAGAAGGGCATCCTGACAAAATCGCTGACCAAATCTCTGATGCCGTGCTGGATGCAATCCTGGAGCAGGATCCGAAAGCACGCGTTGCCTGCGAAACCTACGTCAAAACCGGCATGGTTTTAGTTGGCGGTGAGATCACCACCAGCGCATGGGTTGATATCGAAGAGATCACCCGTAACACGGTTCGCGAAATTGGCTATGTGCATTCCGACATGGGCTTTGATGCCAACTCTTGTGCGGTACTGAGCGCGATTGGTAAACAGTCTCCGGACATCAACCAGGGTGTTGACCGTGCGGATCCGCTGGAACAGGGCGCAGGCGACCAGGGTCTGATGTTTGGTTATGCAACCAACGAAACCGACGTGCTGATGCCAGCCCCGATTACCTATGCTCACCGTCTGGTGCAGCGTCAGGCTGAAGTGCGTAAAAACGGCACCTTATCCTGGCTGCGACCGGATGCAAAAAGCCAGGTAACCTTCCAGTATGACGACGGTAAAATCGTCGGTATTGATGCGGTTGTTCTGTCGACTCAGCACTCTGAAGATATCGATCAGAAATCGCTGCAAGAAGCCGTTATGGAAGAGATCATCAAGCCGGTACTGCCGACTGAATGGCTGACAGCTTCAACCAAGTTCTTCATCAACCCAACCGGTCGTTTCGTTATCGGCGGTCCAATGGGTGACTGCGGTCTGACGGGTCGTAAAATCATCGTTGATACCTACGGCGGCATGGCCCGTCACGGCGGCGGCGCATTCTCTGGTAAGGATCCGTCTAAAGTTGACCGTTCCGCAGCTTATGCAGCCCGCTACGTAGCGAAAAACATCGTTGCCGCTGGCCTGGCTGACCGTTGTGAGATTCAGGTTTCCTACGCAATCGGCGTGGCTGAACCGACCTCTATCATGGTGGAAACGTTCGGTACTGAAAAAGTGCCTTCAGAACAGCTGACCCTGCTGGTGCGTGAGTTCTTCGACCTGCGCCCGTATGGCCTGATTCAGATGCTGGATCTGCTGCACCCGATTTACAAAGAAACCGCCGCTTACGGTCACTTTGGTCGCGAACATTTCCCATGGGAAAAAACCGACAAAGCCGCCCTGCTGCGTGAAGCTGCCGGTCTGAAGTAATTCCCCGACGGCTCAATGCTTATGAAGACCAGCCTCGTGCTGGTCTTTTTTTATGTCATTTGCTTCCCATCCCCCATCGCTATAACCACGCTAATTTCATTTGCTTCAATAACAAATGAAAGCGATTACATAGCACGGTATTTCTATCCACCTTGAATTCACATCTCTTCGTTACCAGCATTGCATCACTGTTACATCATATTTCAGCATTGTCTTAAAATCAGCCAATCAACTTTATTCTATAATAATAAATAATGTTAACTTTCAACTCATTAAACAATAATCCACATGAATGCCAGTGTAACCGATTACACTAATGTGATGTGATTCGCATTTTTTTACCCCGTACTCACCTACCCTTAACATCAACAAAACTAGCTACCCAACGGAGGGCATCATGCCTGACAATAAAAAAACGGGGCATTCCAACAAAGCCATGACATTTTTTGTCTGCTTCCTGGCAGCCCTGGCTGGATTACTTTTTGGCCTGGATATCGGTGTTATTGCCGGTGCTTTACCATTCATCACCGACGAGTTCCAAATTACCCCACACACTCAGGAATGGGTGGTGAGTTCCATGATGTTTGGTGCGGCAGTGGGCGCCGTCGGCAGCGGTTGGCTCTCCTTCAAGCTGGGGCGTAAAAAAAGCCTGATGATCGGCGCAATCCTGTTTGTTGCCGGTTCGCTGTTCTCCGCCGCAGCGCCAAACGTTGAAGTGCTGCTGGTTTCCCGCGTGCTGCTCGGCCTGGCAGTCGGCGTTGCGTCTTATACCGCACCGTTGTACTTGTCCGAAATCGCCCCGGAAAAAATTCGCGGCAGCATGATTTCTATGTATCAGTTAATGATCACTATCGGTATTTTAGGTGCGTATCTTTCCGATACGGCATTTAGCTACAGCGGCGCATGGCGCTGGATGCTGGGCGTGATCATCATCCCTGCCCTGTTACTGCTGGTTGGCGTCATCTTCCTGCCGGACAGCCCGCGTTGGTTTGCGGCTAAACGTCGTTTTGTCGATGCCGAACGCGTTCTGTTGCGTCTGCGTGACACCAGCGCTGAAGCCAAACGCGAGCTGGATGAAATTCGTGAAAGCCTGCAAGTGAAGCAGAGCGGCTGGGCGCTGTTTAAAGAAAACAGCAACTTCCGCCGCGCGGTTTTCCTCGGCGTCCTGTTACAGGTGATGCAGCAGTTCACCGGGATGAACGTCATTATGTATTACGCGCCAAAAATCTTTGAGCTGGCGGGTTACACCAACACCACCGAACAGATGTGGGGGACCGTTATTGTCGGTCTGACCAACGTGCTGGCAACCTTTATCGCCATTGGCCTGGTTGACCGCTGGGGCCGAAAACCTACGCTGATCCTCGGCTTTATCGTCATGGCCGTCGGTATGGGCGTGCTGGGTACAATGATGCACGTGGGTATTCACTCGCCAGCCGCACAATACTTCGCTGTCCTGATGCTGCTAATGTTTATCGTTGGCTTTGCGATGAGCGCCGGTCCGCTGATTTGGGTACTGTGCTCTGAAATCCAGCCGCTGAAAGGTCGCGATTTCGGCATCACCTGCTCTACCGCAACTAACTGGATTGCCAACATGATTGTCGGCGCAACCTTCCTGACGATGCTGAACTCGCTGGGCAGCGCCAACACCTTCTGGGTCTACGGTGGCCTGAACGTACTGTTCATCTTCCTGACCCTGTGGCTGATCCCTGAAACTAAAAACGTCTCTCTGGAACACATTGAACGTAACCTGATGAAAGGTCGTAAACTGCGCGAAATTGGCGCACACGACTAATCTCGTTAGGCTTCCTCCCCCGTGGGAGGGAGCCTTCCTCTTGCAGTCCCTTCCCTGTCGCACTATCCTCTGGCGTTATGAAAACCTCCCGTCTCCCGATCGCCATCCAGCAAGCCGTTATGCGCAGCCTGCGGGAAAAACTCGCTCAGGCCAATCTCAAGCTCGAACGCCAATACCCGGAACCAAAGCTGGTTTACCAACAGCGCGGAACCGCCGCGGGTACCGCGTGGCTACAAACCTACGAAATTCGTCTTAATCCAGTTTTGCTGATAGAGAATGTTGACGCGTTCGTTAACGAAGTGGTGCCCCATGAACTGGCGCATCTACTGGTGTGGAAACACTTTGGCCGCGTACCGCCGCACGGGAAAGAGTGGAAATGGATGATGGAGAGCGTGCTAGGCGTACCGGCCCGGCGCACGCATCAGTTTGAGCTGCAATCCGTGCAGCGTAAGACCTTTACATACCGCTGTAAGTGTCAGGAGCACCAACTGACCGTCCGCCGCCATAACCGCGTTGTACGCGGCGAAGCCACCTACCGCTGCGTTCACTGCGGTGAACCGCTGGTTGCAGAATAATCTTCAGAATTATCAGGAACTTTTCTGATCTAACTGATTGCATACAGGAATGACTTTCGCTACGTTGCGGGCTCGTTTTGACACGGAGTTCGTGATGTACCGTAATCTTTCTTTTGCTGCGGCCCTGTTAGCCGCTGCGTTTTCAGGCTCGGTTTTAGCCGAAGGCATCAACAGTTTTTCTCAGGCAAAAGCAGCGGGCGTTAAAGTTAACGCCGATGCGCCAGGCGATTTCTATTGCGGATGTAAAATTAATTGGCAAGGAAAAAAAGGGGTCGTTGACCTCGAATCCTGCGGCTATAAAGTGCGAAAAAATGAAAACCGCGCCAGTCGAATTGAATGGGAACACGTTGTCCCCGCCTGGCAATTTGGTCATCAGCGCCAGTGCTGGCAGGACGGAGGGCGTAAAAACTGCGCTAAAGATCCGGTCTATCGCAAAATGGAAAGCGATATGCATAACCTGCAGCCCGCGGTGGGTGAGGTCAATGGCGATCGCGCAAACTTTATGTACAGCCAGTGGAACGGTGGTGAAGGCCAATATGGACAATGCTCCATGAAGGTTGACTTCAAAGAGAAAGTTGCCGAGCCGCCAGCCCGCGCCCGTGGCGCCATCGCGCGTACCTATTTTTACATGCGCGACCAATACAACCTGACGCTCTCCCGCCAGCAAACTCAGCTTTTTAATGCCTGGAATAAGCAGTATCCGGTCACCGATTGGGAGTGTGAGCGCGACGAACGCATTGCGAAGGTACAGGGGAACCATAACCCCTATGTGCAACGCGCTTGCCAGGCGCAAAAGAGCTAACCTACACTAGCAGCAATATTTTTTAACCATGCCCTGGCCTTTTGCAGCTCAGGGCCATGACGCGGATGTTTAACTATGCGCATTCCTCGCATTTATCACCCTGAGCCACTCACTTCCGGCAGCCAAATTTCACTGTGTGAAGATGCAGCCAACCATATCGGCCGCGTGCTGCGTATGGGGCCAGGCCAGGCGCTACAGCTGTTTGATGGCAGCAATCAGGTATTCGACGCCGAAATCACCCACGCCAGTAAGAAAAGCGTGGACGTGAAGGTGCTTAACGCTGAACTCGACGATCGAGAATCGCCGCTGCACATCCACCTGGGCCAGGTGATGTCGCGGGGTGAAAAAATGGAATTTACTATCCAAAAATCGATTGAACTGGGTGTAAGCCTCATTACGCCACTTTTTTCTGAGCGCTGCGGCGTTAAACTGGACAGCGAACGCCTGAACAAGAAGCTCCAGCAGTGGCAGAAAATCGCCATTGCCGCCTGCGAACAGTGCGGTCGTAATCGGGTGCCTGAAATTCGCCCGGCGATGGATCTGGAAGCGTGGTGCGCCGAACAGGATGAAGGTCTGAAACTGAACCTGCATCCCCGCGCCAGCGCCAGCATCAATACGCTGCCGCTCCCGGTGGAACGCATCCGCTTGCTGATTGGCCCCGAAGGTGGGCTGTCGGCAGATGAAATTGCCATGACCGCACGGTATCAGTTTACTGATATTCTGTTAGGACCTCGCGTTCTGCGTACTGAGACAACTGCGCTCACCGCCATCACCGCGCTACAGGTGCGTTTTGGCGATCTGGGCTAACGGAGAAGAACAATGATCAAGCTCGGCATCGTGATGGATCCCATCGCAAGCATCAACATCAAGAAAGATTCCAGCTTCGCTATGCTGCTGGAAGCGCAACGTCGCGGTTACGAAATTCATTATATGGAAATGGCCGATCTCTATCTGATCAACGGTGAAGCCCGCGCCCGTACGCGTACCCTGAGCGTAGAGCAGAACTACGACAAATGGTATGAGTTCAATAGCGAGCAGGATCTCCCGCTGGCAGATCTGGACGTCATTCTGATGCGTAAGGATCCGCCGTTTGATACCGAGTTCATCTATGCAACCTATATTCTGGAACGTGCAGAGGAGAAAGGGACGCTAATCGTCAACAAACCGCAGAGCCTGCGCGATTGTAACGAGAAGCTGTTCACCGCATGGTTTGCCGACCTGACACCGGAAACGCTGGTCACGCGTAACAAAGCGCAGCTGAAAGCCTTCTGGCAAAAACACAGCGACATCATTCTCAAACCGCTGGACGGCATGGGCGGCGCATCTATTTTCCGCGTCAAGGAAGGCGATCCGAACCTTGGCGTCATTGCCGAAACGCTGACCGAGCACGGTACCCGTTATTGCATGGCGCAGAACTATCTGCCGGCAATTAAAGACGGCGATAAACGCGTGCTGGTGGTCGATGGCGAACCCGTTCCGTACTGCCTGGCGCGTATTCCACAAGGCGGCGAAACCCGTGGCAACCTGGCAGCCGGCGGTCGTGGCGAGCCGCGTCCATTAACCGACAGCGACTGGGAAATTGCACGTCGCATTGGGCCAACGCTGAAAGCAAAAGGTTTGATTTTTGTCGGTCTGGATATCATTGGCGACCGTCTGACGGAAATTAACGTCACCAGCCCAACCTGTATTCGTGAAATTGAAGCGGAGTTCCCGGTTTCGATTACCGGTATGCTGATGGACGCCATCGAGGCACGTTTGCAGAAATAAATAAGTTGCCGGATGGCGATGCCTTCGCGTCTTATCCGGCCTACATTCGCACCCCGTAGGCCGGATAAGGCGAAGCCGCCATCCGGCAAAGCTATCTTCAGAGGGTGACATCTTCGCGCTTTGCCCACATACTGGGCTCTGTTGCTTTTTTGAACCAGGAAACAGAACCTCTGACAATGAATTTACAGCATCACTTTCTAATTGCCATGCCTGCTCTCCAGGATCCGATTTTCCGCCGTTCCGTGGTGTATATCTGTGAACACAATGAGAACGGAGCAATGGGGATTATCGTCAATAAGCCTCTGGAAAACTTACAAATTGAAGGGATTCTGGAAAAGCTGAAGATTACTCCAGAAGCACGCGATCCTGCCATTCGTCTGGACAAACCGGTGATGCTCGGCGGCCCGCTGGCGGAAGACCGTGGATTTATTCTACACACCCCGCCGTCACGCTTTGCCTCCAGTATTCGCATTTCAGATAACACGATCATCACCACCTCCCGCGATGTACTTGAAACCCTGGGTACACAGGAGCAACCATCTGAAGTGCTGGTTGCGCTGGGCTATTCATCATGGGAAAAAGGTCAACTGGAACAAGAGCTACTGGATAACGCCTGGCTCACTGCTCCCGCAGACCTCAACATCTTATTTAAAACGCCGATTGCCGACCGCTGGCGCGATGCGGCGAAGCTTATCGGGATTGATATTCAGACCATGCCTGGCGTGGCGGGACACGCCTGATGAGCGGAACATTACTCTCTTTTGATTTTGGTACGAAAAGTATCGGCGTCGCGGTTGGTCAACGCATTACCGGTACGGCGAGACCCTTGCCCGCCATCAAAGCACAGGACGGTACGCCAGACTGGAGTTTGATTGAACGTCTGCTAAAAGAGTGGCAGCCGGACGAAATCATTGTCGGCCTGCCGCTCAACATGGATGGCACCGAACAACCCCTTACTGCGCGCGCGCGCAAATTCGCTAACCGCATTCACGGTCGCTTTGGCGTAACCGTAACGCTGCACGATGAACGTTTGAGCACCGTCGAAGCCCGCTCAGGCCTGTTTGAGCAAGGCGGATACCGGGCGTTAAATAAAGGCAAAGTAGATTCCGCTTCTGCCGTTATTATCCTTGAAAGCTATTTCGAGCAGGGCTACTAAAGTCGCCCCTGCGCCTGGCGCTGCTGCTGACTTTGTGCAAACGTCTGCATACCTGTCTGCTGCCCGGTTTGAATCACACCGGGTAGCTGATGCGTTTTCCCTTCGCGGATCAAATTGCCCACGGCGGGAGTGTTGACGAGCAGTTCGAATAGCGCCACGCGTCCTCCCTGCTTATCTTCCTCCAACTTTTGCGAAAGTACCGCCCGCAGGCTGTCTGCCAGCTGGTTACGCACCGGATCTTTCTCCTGAGCGGGAAAGGTGTCCACCAGCCGCGCGATGGCCTGCGCCGCCCCTCGCGTATGTAAGGTTGCCAACACCAGATGCCCGGTCTCCGCTGCCGTTAAGGCCAAACGAATAGTTTCCACGTCGCGCAGCTCGCCCAGCAAAATGACGTCGGGATCTTCGCGTAACGCGCCGCGCAAACCGGCAGCAAAAGAAGCGCAGTGTACGCCCACCTCCCGCTGTTGAATAAGACAACGCTGGCTGGTGTAGCGATATTCAATCGGATCTTCCAGAGTCAGAATATGCCCCGCAATATGTTGATTAAGGTACTCCACCATCGCCGCCAGGGTGGTTGATTTACCGCTGCCGGTGGCTCCAGTGACCAGAACTAATCCATTTTCACCGTGCAGCAGTTCAGGTATGGCCTCCGGGGTCTGGAGATCGTCTAAACGAGGACATTCAAGCGGTAGCAATCTTAGCGCCAGCGAGGTTCCCTGTTGATGAGCAAATGCGCTGGCGCGTAGACGCCGGGAGTCCACCAGCGTAAGGGCAAAATCAATCTGCCCCTGTTCCCGCCACTGTACCTGTTGTTGCTCACTGAGCCAGCACATCAGCAGATTCTCCACGTCAGGGGGAGTAAATGGTGCTATTTCGACTTTTCCACCTATGCGCCAGCGCGCAGGCCATGCATTGCACAGGTGTAGATCCGACACGTTATGCTTTACACTAAGGGCCACTATTTCTTCCATATTCATATGAACATCCTCGGAAAATGAACGATATCGCGCATAACCTGGCACATGTCCGGGACAAAATCTCAGCCGCCGCGACGCGTTGCGGGCGGTCTTCAGAAGAAGTTATATTGCTTGCAGTCAGCAAAACCAAACCTGCGAGCGCCATCGAAGAAGCCATGACCGCAGGGCAGCGTGCCTTCGGTGAAAACTATGTCCAGGAAGGGGTGGATAAGATCCGCTACTTTCAGGAAAAAGGCGTTAACGATCTGCAGTGGCACTTTATCGGCCCGCTGCAGTCGAACAAAAGTCGTCTGGTCGCTGAACATTTTGACTGGTGCCATACGATTGATCGTCTGCGTATCGCTGCCCGTCTGAGCGAACAGCGCCCGGCGGAACTGCCGCCGCTCAATGTGTTGATTCAGATTAATATCAGCGATGAGAACAGTAAGTCAGGTATTCCGCTTGCAGAGCTTGATGCACTGGCCGCTGAAGTCGCCGCGCTGCCACGCATTACCCTGCGTGGTTTGATGGCGATTCCGGCGCCAGAGTCAGATTATGTAAGGCAGTTTGAAGTTGCACAGCAAATGGCGGTAGCATTTGCCGGGTTGAAAACACGTTACCCAAGTATCGACACGCTCTCACTGGGGATGTCTGATGATATGGATGCCGCCATTGCGGCGGGTAGCACGATGGTGCGCATCGGCACTGCCATTTTTGGTGCTCGTGATTACACTAAAAAATAAGGAAAACTAAGGAACACCATGAATACGTTGACCTTCCTGCTCTCAACGGTAATTGAGCTGTATACCATGGCGCTGCTGCTGCGCGTGTGGATGCAATGGTCTCGCTGCGATTTCTACAACCCGTTCTCGCAGTTTATTGTGAAAATCACTCAGCCCATTATCGGGCCGTTACGCCGTATCATTCCGCCGATGGGGCCAATTGACAGCGCATCGGCATTAGTTGCGCTCGTTCTGAGCTTTATCAAGGCTATCGTGCTGTTTAAGGTGGTTACGTTCCAGCCGATTATCTGGATCGCCGCCGTGCTGATTGTCCTGAAGACCATCGGACTGCTGATTTTCTGGGTTCTGCTGGTGATGGCGATTATGAGCTGGGTCAGCCAGGGCCGCAGCCCTGTGGAGTACGTGCTGATTCAACTGGCGGATCCGCTGCTGCGTCCTATTCGTCGCTTACTTCCAGGCATGGGCGGGATCGATTTCTCGCCAATGATCCTGGTTCTGCTGCTGTATGTCATTAACATGGGCATCGCAGAAGTGTTACAGGCGACAGGTAACATGCTGCTGCCGGGGCTGTGGATGGCGCTATGAGTGCCGTTACCCCCTGCGATAACGGTCTGGTTTTACGGCTCTACATTCAGCCTAAAGCCAGCCGTGACAGTATTGTAGGTTTACATGGCGACGAGCTAAAAGTCGCCATTACCGCCCCACCGGTTGATGGGCAAGCCAATAGCCATCTGGTGAAGTTTCTCGGTAAACAGTTCCGCGTGGCAAAAAGCCAGGTCGTCATTGAGAAGGGCGAGCTTGGTCGTCACAAACAGGTTAAAATCATTCATCCGCAACAGATCCCGCCCGAAATTGCGGCGCTAACTGATTAGGTATCCCATGCAAAAAGTTGTCCTCGCGACCGGCAACGCCGGTAAAGTGCGTGAACTCGCCTCTCTTCTGAGTGATTTCGGTCTTGATGTTGTTGCCCAAACGGATCTGGGTGTTGATTCTGCAGAAGAGACCGGGCTGACGTTTATTGAGAACGCCATTCTGAAGGCACGTCATGCCGCGCAAATTACCGGTTTACCCGCCATTGCTGATGACTCCGGTCTGGCGGTAAATGCCCTTGGCGGCGCGCCGGGCATCTATTCAGCCCGCTATTCCGGCGAAGATGCAACCGATCAGCAGAACCTGGAAAAACTGCTCCACACCCTGCAGGATGTTCCTGATGACAAGCGCCAGGCACAATTCCACTGCGTGCTGGTGTATATGCGCCATGCAGACGATCCAACACCTGTGGTTTGCCACGGACGCTGGCCGGGCGTTATTGCCCGTGAACCTGCCGGAAACGGTGGTTTTGGCTACGACCCAATCTTCTTTGTGCCCTCCGAAGGGAAAACCGCCGCCGAACTGACCCGCGAAGAAAAGAGTGCGATTTCTCACCGCGGACAAGCGCTGAAGCTGCTGCTGGATGCCCTGCGTAATGGTTAAGCTTCCGCCGTTAAGTCTTTACATTCACATCCCGTGGTGCGTGCAGAAATGCCCGTACTGCGACTTCAACTCGCATGCGCTTAAAGGCGAAGTTCCTCATGACGACTATGTGCAGCATCTGCTGAGCGATCTGGATTCTGAGGTGGCCCACGCCCAGGGCCGCGAGGTAAAGACGATTTTTATCGGTGGTGGTACGCCGAGCCTGCTTTCTGGCCCGGCAATGCAAACGCTGCTCGACGGCGTGCGTGCACGGCTGAATCTCGCCGCAGATGCAGAAATCACGATGGAGGCGAATCCCGGTACGGTGGAAGCCGATCGCTTTGTGGATTATCAACGTGCTGGCGTAAACCGTATCTCCATTGGTGTACAGAGCTTTAGCTCCGCCAAACTCGAACGTCTGGGACGTATTCACGGGCCGGAAGAAGCCAAACGTGCAGCGCACCTGGCGAGCGGTCTGGGACTACGCAGCTTTAACCTCGACCTGATGCACGGTTTACCGGATCAGACGCTGGAAGAGGCGCTGGGCGATTTACAGCAGGCCATCGCGCTCAACCCACCGCATCTTTCCTGGTATCAGTTGACCATCGAACCGAATACGCTGTTCGGGTCCCGACCACCGGTATTACCGGACGACGACGCGCTGTGGGATATTTTTGAGCAAGGCCACCAGTTGCTGACCGCCGCGGGGTATCAGCAGTACGAAACCTCAGCCTACGCCAGACCGGGTTATCAGTGTCAGCACAACCTAAATTACTGGCGTTTTGGCGACTATCTAGGCATTGGCTGCGGCGCGCACGGCAAAGTCACTTTCCCAGACGGTCGCATCCTGCGCACTACCAAAACGCGACATCCGCGCGGATACATGCAAGGACGTTATCTGGAAAGCCAGCGAGATGTCGCCGAGGCCGATAAGCCGTTTGAGTTCTTTATGAACCGTTTCCGGCTGCTGGAAGCCGCGCCTCGCGCGGAGTTCACGCAATATACCGGGCTTACCGAAGACGTTATTCGTCGACAGATCGATGAGGCCATTGCCCAGGGCTATCTGAGTGAATGCGATGAATACTGGCAGATTACCCAACACGGTAAGCTATTTTTGAATTCTCTGCTGGAGCTGTTTCTGGCGGAGTAATCTCTGTGCGCCTGTCGGCGCATTTTCTTCTACAAATTCCTCTAAATATTGTACTCGGAAAAACCGAGTACAATGCACGTCATTTATTGACAATAACCATATTAATTATTTTATTCATTTTAAATAGCCTCTTCACCAACATAAATATATTGAACACAGCGCACAAAATAAGATCAAACTGCTGCCATGCAAAAGGTATGTGATCTATATAGTGGATAGATGTCTGACAACTATATTAATTTATCATACAGAAAAAGGTGAACCATCATCAGATGTCAACCAATTACTGTACCTTAAAGCACGGAGCTTACTTATGAAAATCAAAACCTTTTCCCGCTCGCTAGTCTGTGCGTCCTTGTTGGCGCTACTTAGCACTGGCGCAAATGCTGCTGAAAAAGTGACTCTCAAACTGGCACACAACCTTGAACGTAGCCATGTGGTTCACCAGGCTTTCGAAGAAATGGCCAAAGAGGTAAAACAACTCTCCGACGGTAAAATGATTGTACGTATATATCCCAGTAGCCAAATGGGTAATGCCCGAGAAACGATGGAGTTGTTACAAAATGGCGCGTTGGATATGACAAAAGGTTCTGCCAGTGATTTAGAGTCATTTGATAATATTTATGCCATTTATAATTTACCTTTCTTATTTAAAGATCAAAACCATTTCAATAACGTTGTATTTGGTGAGGTAGGTAAAGACATTATGGAATCCACAAAAGAAAAGGGATTCTTTGCGTTATCTGCTTACGTTGCCGGCACGCGTAGTTTTTATGCCAAAAAACCTATTACCAAACCAGAGGATCTGAAAGGTCTGAAAGTCCGCGTTCAACCCAGCCCCACAACCATTAAAATGGTTGAACTGATGGGCGGATCGCCGACCCCCATTTCCTTCGGTGAGGTTTATACCGCTATGCAACAAGGTGTAGTGGATGGCGCAGAGAATAACGTTCCATCGTGGGTGCAAACACGTCATATCGAAATAGCTAAAGTCTTCTCCGAAGATGAGCACGCCTCTATTCCAGATTTTCTCGTTATCTCAACCAAAACATGGAATAAGCTGACCCCGGAGCAACAACAGATCCTTCGTCAAGCGGCTAAAAATTCCGAGGCTTATCAACAAAAGTTGTGGGATAAAATCGATGCTGATACCCGCGCTCAAGCAAAAGCTATGGGTGGCGAGATTATCAAAGTTGATAAAGCCCCTTTCCGCGCCGCTGTTCAACCGCTGTTTGATGACTTCAAAAAAGACCCAAAACATGCAGCTCTGCTAGCGAAGTTTGAAGACGCAGTACAATAACCCTTTGGGCCATTGATTGGCCCTGTTTCACCAGGAAACTCACCATGATACTTAACCGCCTTAAGCTTGCGGTAGACCGCGTCATTGCCGCATTTTCGGTCATCGTAATGATTGCGCTGGTAGTGTGCGTAGTCTGGCAAGTTTTTAGCCGCTACGTGCTCAATCAGCCCAGCACCTTAACTGACGAACTGGCACGCTTCTTAATGATCTGGGTCGGATTATTAGGTGCAGCTTATACCGTAGGCGCCCAGCGCCACCTGTCTATCGATCTACTGTTCATGTCGATTAATAAACGTAAACAGGCGTTATTGAGCTTATTCATTAATCTGCTGATTTTTGGCTTTGCAGGTTCAGTCATCGTTACCGGCGGTATCAAGCTGATTAATAAAACGCTGGCAACGGTGCAAGTTTCTGCGGCCATGCAAATTCCAATGGGTTACGTGTATATCATCCTGCCGCTCAGCGGCGCAGTCATGATGTTCTATGCCCTGTGGTTTATTCACCAAAATATTCAGCAACTGAAACAATCTTCGCAGGGAGTAATTTGATGGAAGGCTATATCGCACTAACCCTGTTTGGCTGCTTCTTTGTCCTGGTGTTCATTGGCGTACCTATTTCGTTCTCTATCGGTATCGCCACTGTAGCCTCAATGCTGCTGATGTTTCCTTGGGATGTTGCCGTTATCACTGTCTCTCAACGTCTGGCAAACGGATTAGATAATTTTGCCCTATTGGCGATCCCGTTTTTCATTTTCGCAGGTACGCTGATGAACAGCGGTGGGATCGCCATCCGGCTAATTAACCTGGCGCAGGTGATGGTTGGGCGAGTTCCCGGCTCACTTGGTCATGTCAACGTGCTGGCAAACATGATGTTTGGTTCGATATCCGGCTCTGCCGTTGCCGCTGCTGCAGCCGTTGGCGGTACGCTTAATCCTATTCAGACAAAGCAAGGATACGACCCAACCTTTTCGACAGCCGTTAACGTTTCCTCCTGCATTACCGGGCTGTTAATTCCACCATCAAATGTGTTAATTGTGTTTTCTCTTACTGCTGGCGGTGTTTCAGTTGCTTCGTTGTTTATGGCGGGTTATTTACCAGGGATCCTGATGGGGCTTTCGATCATGGTGGTATGCGCCATTATCGCCAAACGCCGTGGTTATCCCCTGTCGGAAAGGCCAACCTGCGCACAGGCAGTAAAAGCACTTCTGGATGCGCTACCGAGTCTGTTACTGGTCATCATTGTGATGGGGGGTATTTTAGGTGGGATCTTTACCGCAACAGAAGCCTCAGCGATTGCGGTCGTCTACACCTTCATTCTCTCGGTGCTGATTTACCGGGAAGTAAAATGGCGTGATTTACCAAAGCTGATCCTGGAATCAGTCGTGATGACCTCTATCGTACTGTTACTTATCGGCTTCTCTGTCGGCATGTCCTGGGCAATGACCAATGCCGATATTCCCTACATGATCAGTGACACATTAATGGGTATTTCCGATAATCCACTGATCATCCTACTGTTAATCAATATTGTACTACTGGTTGTTGGGATCTTTATGGATATGACACCGGCAGTCCTGATCTTTACCCCCATTTTCTTGCCAATCGCTCAAGAGTTAGGTATGGATCCGGTACATTTCGGCATCATGATGGTCGCCAACCTGTGCATTGGTCTGCTGACACCGCCGGTAGGAAGTGCATTGTTTGTAGGCTGTTCGATTTCTGGCGTGAAGATCCAGCAATTGATCAAACCCCTGCTGCCGTTTTACGCCGCATTGCTGGTCGCACTCATGATGATCGTATACATTCCACAGATCTCTCTGTTTATTCCACAGATGCTGGGGTTGATGTAAATACGAAGAGTAACTGCTTCTGGAGAATGCCCCAACGCTACGGTAGGGGCATTTTTTATGCCATTAATACTGATTAAACATTTCCTGGATCTGCTTAGGATCCTTGGTTTGGGTCAGAGCCAGTTGCAGCAGAACACGCGCTTTTTGCGGGTTCAGAGAGCCTGAAGCCACAAATCCGTATTTCGCATCATCAACTTCAGCATCCTGGGTGGTGGCGCCCGTTGGTACACGGGATGAGCGCACCACAACAGTACCTTTATGCGCGGCAGTTGCCAGCGTATCGAAAATAGTTTTATACAGGTTACCGTTACCTACACCCGCACTGACGATCCCGGCGTAACCCGCGTCTACCAATGCTTTGGCTGGCAGATCGGAGGCGTTAGCGTAGTTGTAAACAATCCCAACTTTCGGCAGCTCGGTCAGCTTAGATACATCGAACGGCGTGGATGTGGTGTGCTTACGCGCAGGCGTACGCTGGTAGTCGATTTTACCGTTATGGATATAACCCAGCGGACCATAGTTAACGGATTTGAAAGTAGCGACATCCGTGGTGTTAGTTTTGGTCACGTCGCGACCATCCATAACGGTGTCGTTCATCACCACCAGCACACCACGGTTGGCAGAGGCTTTGTCTGCGGCGGTTACCACGGCGTTATACAGGTTGAACGGGCCATCAGCGCTCATACCCGTAGACGGACGCATTGCGCCGACCATCACTACCGGCTTGTTGCACTTGACTGTGAGATCGAGGAAATAGGCGGTTTCTTCCATGGTATCCGTACCATGTGTTACCACGAAGCCGTCAGTTTTATCACACTCGGTATTAATCTTTTTCGCCAGCGTTAGCCAGACTTCATCATTCATATCCTGGGAGCCGATGTTCACCACCTGCTCGCCTTTCACAACGGCGATATCTTTCAACTGAGGTACGGCATCAACCAAATTTTCTACGCCGACTTTGCCTGCCGTGTAGTTAGATTTTGTTGCGGAGTCACCACCGCCGGCAATCGTCCCGCCGGTAGCTAAAATAGTGATGTTTGGCAGTGCAAGCGCCGCGCCGCTGAAACCCATAACCAGTGCGGCAAGTGCCGTTCTCTTGAAAAACTCCATGTTATTTCTCCAGTTACTTGAATTTGCAGCATTATGTCTATCTTACAGATGAATAATGTGACGCCATCCAATTAACCAGATTTATATCTCCATCAAATTGTTATTCTTAGAGATGGATATCAAAAAAACAGAAAAATACAAAATAAAACGGCACAGAATGTTTCTGTGCCGTTAAAAAGAGGTGAAGATTATTTCAGAGTGCTAACCAGCGTTTTACGATCGTTTTCCAGCGTCACGACGCGGGCACAAACATCTTTGCCAAACTGCTGGAAGTCTTGTTCCTGATTCTTCCATTCGTTCTGAATTGAGGTTTGCAAACCTCCGAGGCTTCCGAGCACGCCCTGCAGCGGATTACCACCGCCTTTGAGCACGGCTTTCGCCCCCATCTCGTTGATGCTGTCCTGCAAAATACCGCCCATCGCCTGATTGACCAGCTGTTGTCCATCCGCGCGAACCTGATCAATCGCCTTATAATGGAAGGTCAGGCCGTCAGTGCGATGCTCAATAATGCGGTTCATCTGCTCTTTCAATTGCGCATCCAGCTTAGTTAAGCGGCCACGCATGTTGCTGCTTTCGCCGACCTCTTTGGCGATGATTTTATCCAGCGCCACGCGACCTTTCTCCACGCGCGCTCTGGCACCTTCATCAATCCACGGCAGACTGCTACGCAACGCCGCCTGATAATCTTTGGCCTGTTCACGCTGCGCGGCGTTCAGGTTGTACTGTTTACCGTTAAAGGTGACATCACCGGCCTGGGTTATGACCAGGTTGCCGTTCTCACCCTTCACCTGTACCGTTTGTGGACTCAAAATCACATCGTCACGCGGGGTGACGCTGCACTGATAATCAGCATGTGCGGCCATCGCCGTGAACGTTAGGACTGCCGCCAGCAGCGTTTTGCGCATCATATCTTTCCCTCAATACAAATTGGGCCGGCATTTGCCGACCCTTTGCTACTTAGTCCCACCAAATATCGAAAAGTTCGCTGGTGCGCACTTCTTCGAGTTTGTGCTCTTCCAGCCACTTACGCACGATAGCCTGATGTTCTTCGGTGCATTTGCCGATTTCCTGCAGACAGATCAGACCTTCCCAGGCCAGATAGCCGCTGCCGTCAAAGGCCAGCTTGTTCGGTTCGATAACTTCATTGATAAAATCATCAACAATTTGATCGACCTGCTCTCCAGATGTACCTTCCGGGAAACGCCATGCAACCGAAAATCCTACTTCCTGGAATTCGTCGATGTGCATTTTTTTACGCAGACGACGGCTACGGTTCTTTGCCATTATTTCACCCTCTCGAACATTAAGTCCCATACGCCGTGGCCAAGACGATGACCACGTTGTTCAAATTTGGTTACCGGGCGCGATTCCGGGCGCGGTACGTAATCGTTACTCTCTGACTGGTTTTTATACCCATCAATCGATGACATCACTTCAAGCATGTGCTCCGCATAGGCTTCCCAGTCGGTTGCCATGTGGAACACGCCGCCCAGCTTCAGCTTGCTTAAGATATGCTCAGCAAACGGTACCTGAACGATACGGCGTTTATTATGACGTGCTTTATGCCACGGGTCAGGGAAAAACAGCTGAACCATAGATAAAGAATTGTCAGGAATCATTTTATGCAGGACTTCGACGGCATCATGGCACATGACACGCAGGTTCTCGACGCCCTCTTCATGAGCTGAAGCCAGACACGCGCCAACGCCCGGTGAGTGAACCTCAATGCCGAGGAAATTTTGCTCCGGACGCGCTTTCGCCATCGCCACCAGCGAAGCCCCCATACCAAAACCAATTTCAAGCGTGACTGGCGCATCGCGACCAAACAGCGCAGCGAAATCCACAGGTTCTTCGCTGAACTCAACGCCCATCACCGGCCAGTAGTTTTCCAGCGCGTGTTCCTGCCCTTTCGTCAGTCGCCCCTGGCGACGAACAAAACTACGAATCCGGCGCAGCGGGCGGCCGTTTTCATCAAATTCCGGTGAAATGACGTCGTTCTTCATAAAAGTTTAGTCTGCTGTGTTTGAGTTCTGAAAACGGGCATTATCCAAAGTTAGTTGCCGGATGCAAGTAAAGGAAGAAAGTGAGCAGCGGAAAGTTCCGGTTTACACCCCGTTGCCGCTGTGCTGCAATCTTGCCCCCGGCAATAATGAAACGGTAATCATGCAAGCGTCTCAATTCTCGGCTCAGGTTTTGAGCTGGTACGACAAATACGGGCGGAAAACGCTGCCCTGGCAAATTGATAAGACGCCTTACAAAGTATGGCTCTCTGAGGTGATGCTGCAACAAACTCAGGTTGCGACCGTTATCCCCTACTTTGAGCGCTTTATGGCGCGCTTCCCAACGGTAACGGATTTAGCCCATGCGCCGCTGGATGAAGTCCTGCATTTATGGACCGGGCTGGGCTATTACGCCCGAGCGCGTAATCTGCATAAAGCCGCGCAACAGGTTGTGACGCTGCACGGCGGCTCATTCCCGCAAACCTTTGATGAAGTGGCCGCCCTGCCAGGCGTGGGACGTTCAACTGCAGGCGCGATCCTTTCGCTCTCCCTGGGTCAGCATTTTCCGATTCTTGACGGTAACGTCAAACGAGTGCTGGCTCGCTGTTATGCTGTAAACGGCTGGCCGGGTAAAAAAGAGGTCGAAAAGAAACTGTGGGAGTTGAGCGAGCAGGTTACGCCAGCCCATGGGGTTGAGCGGTTTAATCAGGCGATGATGGATTTAGGCGCCATGGTCTGTACGCGCTCAAAACCCAAATGTTCCCTGTGTCCGTTGGAAAATGGCTGTGTGGCGAGCGCCGATGCAAGCTGGGCGCTGTACCCAGGTAAAAAGCCCAAACAGACATTACCAGAACGGACGGGCTATTTTTTACTGATGCAGCATGAAAACGAGGTGTTGCTCGCGCAGCGACCACCCAGCGGCTTATGGGGTGGCTTATACTGTTTTCCGCAGTTTGATGATGAGGATGGGCTACGCAACTGGCTGGCGCAACGGCAAATTAACGCAGATAATCTGACCCAACTTAATGCGTTTCGCCATACCTTTAGCCATTTCCACTTAGATATTGTGCCTATGTGGCTTCCCGTGTCCTCATTCACCTCATGCATGGATGAAGGCAACGCGCTCTGGTATAACTTAGCGCAACCGCCGTCGGTCGGACTGGCGGCCCCCGTGGAGCGTTTGTTACAGCAATTACGTGCCGGCACACATGTTTAACGTACCGGTCGATAAAGAGGATTTTTTATGAGCAGAACGATTTTTTGCACTTTCCTGCAACGCGAAGCAGAAGGACAGGATTTTCAGCTGTACCCGGGCGATCTGGGAAAACGCATCTATAACGAGATATCTAAAGAAGCATGGGCGCAATGGCAGCATAAACAAACCATGCTGATTAACGAGAAGAAACTCAATATGATGAACGTTGAACACCGTAAGTTACTGGAACAGGAGATGATTAACTTCCTGTTTGAAGGTAAGGATGTGCATATTGAAGGCTATACGCCTGAAGAAAAAAAATAAGCATCGCTTGCTGGCAATCTCGTAGGCCGGATAGGGTGCTTGCACTGCCATCCGGCAAAACGATACAACAACAAACACAACACGCACTCCCGGAATGATGAAAAAATTTCTCGCGCTTGCTGTTATCGCGCCGTTGCTCATCTCCTGTTCCAGTTCGACCAAAAAAGGCGACTCCTATAACGAAGCCTGGGTCAAGGATACCAACGGTTTTGATATTCTGATGGGGCAATTTGCCCATAACATTGAGAATCTGTGGGGATTTAAGGAAGTGCTGATTGCGGGTCCGAAGGACTACGTAAAGTATACCGATCAGTATCAAACCCGCAGCCATATCAATTTTGATGACGGTACGATAACCGTCGAGACCATTGCCGGGACAGATCCCGCCGGACATCTGCGTCTAGCGATTATCAAGACGTTGCTGATGGGCGATGATCCGGGTTCTATCGACCTCTATTCCGATGTCGACGACATTAAGATTTCCAAAGAGCCGTTCCTGTACGGGCAGGTAGTCGATAATACCGGCCAGCCTATTCGTTGGGAGGGACGTGCAACCAATTTTGCCAACTACCTGCTACAAACGCGACTGAAAAAGCGCAGCAATGGCTTGCGTATCATCTATAGCGTGACGATCAATCTGGTCCCGAACCACCTTGATAAGCGCGCGCATAAATACGTCGGCATGGTACGTCAGGCTTCACGTAAGTATGGCGTCGACGAGTCACTGATTCTGGCCATCATGCAAACCGAATCCTCGTTTAACCCGTATGCGGTCAGCCATGCCGATGCGCTGGGACTCATGCAGGTGGTACAACACAGCGCCGGAAAAGATGTGTTCCGTTCGCAGGGGCGCTCAGGCACGCCAAGCCGTAGCTTCTTGTTTGACCCGGCCAGCAACATTGATACCGGTACTGCCTATCTGGCAATGCTGAATAATGTCTATTTGGGCGGCATTGATAATCCGACCTCGCGTCGCTATGCGGTGATCACCGCGTATAACGGCGGCGCGGGCAGCGTGCTGCGCGTGTTCTCGAACGATAAAATTCAGGCCGCAAACATCATTAACAGCATGTCCCCTGGGGACGTTTATCAAACGCTGACCACCCGACACCCATCTGCTGAATCACGCCGATATCTTTACAAGGTCAATTCCGCACAAAAATCATATCGTCGCCGCTAATGTATCCCTCTCTTGCCCCCTAAAACGGGGGCCTGAAGAGGGAAAAACGTTAACTCCATCACTGTTTTGCTTTGCAATCCGAAATTGTTTGCAAATATTTGTCACAGGTAACAAAAAAAGAGTGCCTCTCGTTGATAGAATCACATCATATAGCCACGGCAAATGTGCCTTTTAAAACATTCATCCGCATTACGGTGTGAGGAAATTAACATGAATCTTAAGCTGCAGCTGAAAGTTCTCTCGTTTCTGCAGTTCTGCTTATGGGGTAGTTGGCTCACTACCCTCGGCTCCTATATGTTTGTCACCCTTAAATTTGATGGTGCATCCATTGGCGCGGTGTACAGCTCGCTGGGGATCGCCGCCGTGTTTATGCCTACGCTGTTAGGGATCGTGGCTGACAAATGGATCAGTGCGAAATGGGTGTACACCATTTGTCACCTGGTCGGCGCAGCAACGCTGTTCGCCGCAGCCGAAGTCACCACGCCAGGCGCCATGTTCTTTGTGATCTTGCTTAACTCACTGGCCTATATGCCAACGTTGGGGTTAATCAACACCATCTCTTACTATCGCCTGCAATCAGCCGGGATGGATATTGTTACAGACTTCCCGCCAATCCGTATCTGGGGCACCATCGGCTTTATTCTGGCGATGTGGGCGGTAAGCTTCTCCGGCTTTGAACTGAGCCATATGCAGCTGTATATCGGCGCGACGCTGTCCGTCGTATTGGCGCTGTTTACCCTGACGCTGCCGCATATCCCGGTCGCCAATCAGCAGAAAAACCAGAGCTGGTCTTCCATGTTGGGCCTGGATGCCTTCGCGCTATTTAAAAACAAGCGTATGGCGATTTTCTTCATCTTCTCTATGATGCTGGGCGCAGAGCTGCAAATTACCAATATGTTCGGTAATACCTTCCTGCACAGCTTCGATAACAATCCGCTGTTCTCCGGCAGCTTCATCGTTGAACACGCGTCAGTGATGATGTCGATTTCGCAGATCTCCGAGACGCTGTTTATCCTGACCATCCCGTTCTTCTTAAGCCGTTACGGTATTAAGAACGTGATGCTTATCAGTATCGTGGCGTGGATGCTGCGCTTCGGCCTGTTTGCCTACGGCGATCCAACACCGTTTGGTACCGTGCTGCTGGTTCTGTCGATGATTGTTTACGGCTGCGCCTTCGACTTCTTCAACATCTCTGGCTCCGTGTTTGTAGAGAAAGAAGTTCGCCCTGAAATCCGCGCCAGCGCACAAGGCATGTTCCTGATGATGACCAACGGCTTCGGTTGTATTCTGGGCGGTCTGGTGAGCGGTAAAGTAGTTGAACACTATACGCTGAACGGTATTACCGATTGGCAGACCGTGTGGCTGATCTTCGCAGGTTACTCGCTGGTTCTGGCTTTTGCCTTCGTTGCGCTGTTTAAATACAAACACGTACGCGTTCCGGCAGGCGCCCAGACTATCACGCACTAATCTTTATTGATTAAATAGGGTCACCTGATGGTGGCCCTATTTGGTCAGATGACGCTTACTTCAGAACATATCCATACAGACGTTTAATACCGTCTGCATCCGTTTCACTGTAAACCCCTTGCAGCTCCGGCGAGAAGCCCGGCAGCAGGTTTATGCCCTCTTCCAATGCCAGGAAGTAACGTTGCACCGCCCCGCCCCATACTTCGCCCGGTACCATGCACAGTACGCCCGGAGGATAAGGCAGCGCGCCTTCTGCCGCAATGCGACCAGCGGCATCACAAATACGCACCAGTTCAACATCACCGCGGATAAAGGCGCTGTTAGCATCCTGCGGGTTCATCGCCACGGCAGGCAAACTCTCCTGACGGAACATCGCTTTTTGCAGATCTTTCACATCAAAGCTGACGTACAGTGAGTGCATCTCCTGACACAGTTCACGCAGCGTGTAATCCCGGTAACGTACCGGATACTTGTTGAAGACGGTGGGCAGCACGTTTGCCAGCGGCGTATCGTCTTCAATATGCTGCTCAAACTGCGCCAGCATCGCGACCAGTTGCGCCAGTTTCTCAGCGCTTTCTGCCGGGGTCAGCAGGAACAGAATCGAGTTAAGGTCGCATTTCTCCGGCACGATACCGTTTTCACGCAGATAATGCGCCAAAATCGTCGCCGGAATACCAAACTCAGTATATTGCCCGGTTTGCGCATCAATGCCCGGAGTGGTTAACAGCAGTTTGCAGGGATCGACAAAATACTGGTCGCGTGCATATCCAGAAAAACCATGCCATTTAGCACCAGGTTCGAAGCTAAAGAAGCGACGCTCGCTGGCAATCACCTGTGTCGGATAGCTTTCCCACGGTTTGCCATCTACTACCGGAGGAATAAACGGTTGAAGCAGCTTACAGCGGGTAATAATCGCTTTGCGGGCCTCGATCCCCAGCGTCACACATTCCGCCCATAGCCGACGGCCGCTCTCGCCTTCATGGATTTTGGCGTTAACGTCCAGCGCCGCAAACAGCGGGTAAAACGGGCTGGTGGAAGCATGCAGCATAAACGCATTGTTCAGACGCTTATGCGGGCAGAACCGCGCCTGGCCGCGAATATGGTTATCCTTTTTATGGATCTGCGAGGTTTGCGAGAATCCGGCCTGCTGTTTGTGTACCGACTGAGTGACAAAGATCCCCGGATCGTTAGCATTGAGCTCTAGCAGCAGCGGCGCCCCATCGGCCATCATCGGGATAAATTGCTCGTAACCGACCCATGCGGAATCAAACAGGATGTAATCGCACAGGTGACCGATCTTGTCGATCACCTGCCGGGCGTTGTAGATCGTACCGTCATAGGTACCCAACTGAATGATCGCCAGACGGAACGGGCGCGGTTGATCAGCCTTTTGCGGCGCAACTTCTCGAAGTTGCTGGCGCAGATACTCCTCATCAAAGCAGTGCTCATCAATGCCGCCAATAAAGCCAAACGGATTACGCGCCGCTTCCAGATAAACCGGCGTAGCACCCGCCTGGATCAGCGCCCCGTGGTGGTTCGATTTATGATTATTGCGGTCAAACAGCACCAGATCGCCGCGCGTCAGCAGCGCATTGGTGACCACTTTATTGGCCGCAGAGGTCCCATTCAGCACAAAGTAGGTTTTATCCGCGTGGAAAACTTTCGCAGCAAATTTCTGCGCATGTTTCGCTGATCCTTCATGAATCAACAGATCGCCAAGCTTAACGTCAGCGTTGCACATATCCGCGCGAAACAGATTCTCACCAAAGAACTCATAGAAATGTCGGCCCGCAGGATGCTTCTTAAAAAACTCACCGTGTTGGTGTCCCGGGCAGGCAAACGTGCTGTTCCCCATTTCGACATACTGGGTAAGCGTGTCATAGAACGGCGGCAGCAGCTCTTCCTCATACTGACAGGCCGCAGATTCCAGCTCCAGCCAGTCCTGATCCTGACCGCGAATTACCGCATTAACGCCCGCAGGCATATCAACATCAGACTCTGCGAACAGAAACACAGGTAGATGAAAACCGGTGCGTTTCAGCAAAGCCAGGATCCCACTGCGGCTGTCCGCAACGGTAATGACGACTGCCGCAACGTCAGTAAAATCAGTACTGTCCAGCGACACCACCTGACGATGGCTGGACAGACGAGAAACCAGTTCACTACTGGCGGCAATTTTCATTGATTTCATAAGCGCAATAACCCGTTTCGGGAAAATCAAAAGTCCCGGACAACGCCGCATGGCTTTGCCCACGAAATGACAGGTCAAACTGGTTACCAGCCCCGCCCGCCAGACATCAGTAAAAGCAGATAGCCTCTGATTTTACTGTTATCCTGCAGTGAGCGTGCGCTGCCCTCACCGCATGGTGGGAGCGTAAAGATAAGTCGCGGGAAGGGGCAAACGTCGCGCAAAAAGGCGATGTTGAAGGCGATGTAGGGGGAGTAATATCATCCCAGGCAGCCCCATTCAGACAGGATAAAATTCGCGCAATCATGGCACCTTTCACTTACAGGCGCAAGATAAAATCCTGTGCGAAACCTTACAGATAAGCAAGCATTTCGTCTGAAAGTTGCGGCATAATAATGCAATCTGAAACATAATTTCACCCAGCTAATTGCCTTTAGTATCAAGACGATGATGGGTAAGCAGGAGCAAATGTGGTAATCGGACCCTTTATTAATGCCAGCGCCATTTTATTTGGTGGCATTCTCGGCGCGCTGCTCAGCCAGCATATACCAGAACGTATTCGGGTCTCCATGACCTCTATTTTCGGGCTGGCCTCGTTAGGGATTGGTATCTTGCTGGTTATCAAATGCGCCAATCTACCGGTGATGGTTCTGGCAACGCTCGTCGGCGCGTTAATTGGCGAGTTTTGTCATCTGGAAAAAGGGATCAATGCTGCGGTAGCCAAAGCGCAGCAGCTTTTCACCCGCTCGGACGCCAACGTAACGCACGAATCCTTTATTCAAAGCTATGTGGCTATCATTGTGCTGTTTTGCGCCAGCGGTACCGGGATCTTCGGTGCGATACATGAAGGGATGACAGGCGACCCGAATATTTTAATCGCCAAGTCATTTTTGGATTTCTTCACGGCCATCATTTTTGCCTGTTCATTAGGAATCGCGGTATCCGCCATTTGCATGCCGATGCTGGCAATCCAGTTAACGCTTGCCACCTGTGCAGCACTGATTTTGCCCCTGACGACGCCAGCTATGATGGCCGATTTCAGCGCCGTAGGCGGTCTATTGCTGCTAGCAACCGGTTTGCGTATTTGTGGCATCAAAATGTTTGCGGTTGTGAATATGCTTCCTGCCCTGCTGCTGGCAATGCCGCTTTCCGCCGCCTGGACGGCATTTTTTGCCTGAGAATGCGTGCATTAGCAGCAATGTGGTGATAGATTGTGCAGTCTGCATTGATTTGAAGAAATTTCGTTGACGAAGCGAAGCGAATCGGGTTTAATGCGCCTCGTTGCCCGGATAGCTCAGTCGGTAGAGCAGGGGATTGAAAATCCCCGTGTCCTTGGTTCGATTCCGAGTCCGGGCACCACTTTCACTTCTATGTACGTCTCCCAAACTCCACAAAACTCAAGTATAATCACTGCCATACATCACTTTCTGACATTTCGAACTCCACTGACCTCAACTCAACTCTCTCTAAATCAAGTTGCATCTGGGGGCTTTTCAGGGGGCTCTTCTTGTTCAATGAAATTTGAGGCCCCCATATGGCACTGACAGCCCGGCAGGTCGAGACCGCTAAGCCTAAAGAGAAAGACTATAAACTCTCTGACGAACGTGGCCTTTTTCTCCTGGTGACCACCACCGGAAAACGATACTGGCGGATGAAATACCGTATCGCCGGTAAAGAGAAAAAGTTATCTATAGGCGTTTATCCTGAAATCTCTCTGGCTGATGCACGTGTAAAACGCGATGAAGCCAGAAAGGTGATTGCTGAGGGTGGTGATCCGAGTGAGAAAAAGCAGCTCGAAAAACTGGCCAAAAAGATATCCGTCGTAAATACCTTCAGGGCGCTCGCTATCGAGTGGCATAAGCACAAGTCTATCTCATGGTCGGAAAGCTACGCTGAGAGCGTTCTGGAAGCACTGGAGAAGGATATCTTCCCGCATGTAGGCAAACGTCCTGTCGCGGAGATCCTGCCTCTGGAGATGCTGGAAGTTTTACGGCTGATTGAAAAGCGAGGTTCGCTGGAAAAACTACGTAAGGTCAGGCAGTACTGCAATCAGATCTTCCGTTATGCTATCGCAACAGGACGTGCAACGATTAATCCGGCAGCGGAACTCACCGGTACACTGACTGCACCAAAGACAGAACACTTCCCTCACCTTCAGGCTTCTGAATTACCGGCGTTCCTTGCCAGCCTGGCCGGTTACCATGGCAGTTGCATTACACGTATGGCAACCAGCCTGTTGCTACTGACGGGGGTCCGTACGATTGAGCTACGTGCAGCTGAATGGCTCGAGTTTGACCTAGAGAATGCGATCTGGACGATCCCAGAAAGTCGTATGAAGAAACGCCGCAAACATCTGGTACCGTTGTCAAATCAGGTTCTGGCGATCCTGCAGGAACTCCGTACCTACACTGGTCAGTACCAACTGGTATTTCCAGGGCGCTGTAATATCAACAAACCGATGAGTGAGGCCAGTATCAACATGGTGATCAAACGCATTGGTTATGATGGCAGGGCTACCGGCCACGGCTTTCGCCACACCATGAGTACCATTTTGCATGAGCAGGGGTTTAATACAGCCTGGATCGAGATGCAACTGGCTCATGTGGATAAAAACTCAATTCGTGGAACCTACAACCACGCGCAATATCTTGAGAATCGCCGTGAAATGATGCAGTGGTACGCTGATTATATTGATAGGCTGGAAGGTACAAATACCTCAGCATAAAAGCTCAGCCCATAAAGGGCTGAGCTTTAGCGTGTTATTCTTTTTTTAGTAATTAGCGCACACTCTTCCGTATGTAATCGCCACCGAATAATTTTTCCATTTTATCCTTAATACTTTTCAAACGTTTATCAATGTAGATACTATGAGTGGCTTTTAAACCAGACAATCTCATCAACGCCTGCGTAGTTAAGAATTGTTCTTTATTACTATCACAGACATATATTAGAAGTTCCATATTGGATTCTTTTAAAAACGCGCTAACTTCCTCATTATATTTCACTATCAACTGTGCATATTCATCCTTCAGACCAAGTCGCTTAACATGTTTTTTAAGTTTCGGTGTTTTTATATCAGCTAAATCATCAGGCCTGACCGTGGCGAATGAGTTGTAAAATTTCCTGAGATCTGTCACGTTATCTAAAAGACGTTTTAAATCCATTGATGGAGAGATGGCACTAACTTTTCCCAGTTTACTTTTAATCCAGCTCTCCTGGGGGAATATTTCTCCATTTTCATCTTCAACTGTTTTGAATTTTTGCACATCAACAAACACATCCCAGTTATTTGTTCTCCGAGCATCATAGAGAAAACGCAAAACCTCATTGGGGAAGGTATTATAAATTTCGCTTAGTTTACCTTCAACCTTTTTGACTGTTTTTTCAAGGTCCACAATATAACTCGCCGTTTCCAGTTTTTTTCCGAGTAATAATGACATTTTCTCAAGTGCTTCTTTCCGGTCAAGTTCATCATTAACACGATTCTTTTCCCGGATGAAGTCATCATGGGCTGAAAAATAGTTTACCGCACAATCACAACCAATCAGTGCTTCAACACCTTCCAGAGAAACACCCAGCCAACCATTATTGTGTTTCTGACGACAAATACCTTTATTTGTACGTACCTGACAAATATGCCTTTCCTTAAAAGAATATTTACCAATGAGTTTATGAAAATTATCAGGGCTGATCTCATAATGTGGATCAAAAGCAGGACGTTTACAAATATCATCGTAGCTTAAAAAACGCTCAGAGCATGTGGTCATTAGTTCTCCTGTCCTGGATTAAACTCTGACACTGGGGTCGTATACAGCACTGGTTAAATATACACCAGGTTGGCGATAAAAACAACACTACGTCATGTAACGCAATGAAGAGTACAGGAGATATTCAGGGTAAGCGCTAAAAGCCAAGTGATAACCCGAAAGGCGCGGATACGGGCACCACGTTGGCTGCAGCGCGCATAGATGCATAAACTGACGGCTGGTAATTAATCGTTTTGTTATCGGATTCGGTGATTGCCTGAACGCACTCCCCCCAATACGACGGCAATGACACAGAATGAATGGCAGGCTCACAACAGATGATTAGCCGCCACCGAACAGCTCATAACCTTCATTTTCGTTCAGATGCTTTTTCGGAAATGCGGTCGGAAACAACATGATTCCTATGAAGAAGTGCTCCCTTGGCGCTATCCTCTTTAACTTCCCCGGACCAAATAGCGTAAAGCTCACTGACTTTTTCATCACCCAGTTCGTAGGCAAAAAATGTGGAACCAATCACACGTGGTTTTATTCGCCATTCCACATATTCATTATCAGGTTGTCCATAGAATTGTCTTACCGAAGGCTTAATATAGCGCTTATCAATATCCTTCTCGATGGCGGGATGATTCGATAGCAGGTGTACACCGTTATGGTATGGAAATGCCACAGCCGCTAATGCGTTATCTTTTGCAATCTGGATAGCCACATCGAAAAAGGCATCAACAATAGACGAACTCGTGTGTGTGGCCAGCATCTCGTCAGTTGGGTTAATGGCCCGAATGATGAGGCAGTTTTTATCTGAATGCAGTACCTTAATCGGTTCAATGTAGATTAGGGCCATACCCGCCACACATCGTTGCTTTTGGTTAAAAACTACCAAATGGGCATGCCGGGGCTCTTCCCACATTAGAGTATTGTTACGCGTACACAGACCGACTGTCTGTTTAGCAAAGAAGGCAGCAGGATGTTTGGATAAAAAGGCAGACAACATTGTTGTAAGCTCCCCGGATTTATCCTGCACGAATTTGCTTTTCTCTCTGATTATCCAGCGCTGACATACAGTCAAAACTAGCTCCTGAGCCAGCCGGAATCCTTCAAGCAACTGTTCTGCTCCACCACCCGCTGAACATACTCTATTTCCGGCAAGCCTCTCTGCAAGAAATGCAGCGTCTGAGTCGTCGAATTGCCGGAGAAATCTGGCAGAATGTTCACTGAGGGCATCAGGCAGGGTACTGTAAAAAAGCTTCTCCAGTTGCTCAATCCGTTCGAACGTTTGCTCCCCTTCTTCGGCCATATGAGCAACAATCTCCAGATCTCTGGAAATCCACTCAGCGACTACAGAATCGGCTTGCGCGGCTGAAAGTAACACTCCCAGATGGGCCGCCAGAGCCCATGGGTCACTGGCGGCGTGATATAATCTTCTTGCTTTCAGGTGCTTACATGCCACAAAAATATCACCATATCCCTCGTTTCTGAACTTCGTGCTATACGCCGCAGCTGCAGCCATCGCAAGTAAGCTTTTTCGTTCAAGCGAATTTTTCAACTGACGGACTGAACCCTGCCACACCATCGGATAATGGCTGCGAAGTCTCATCCCTGCCAGGTGAGTCTCATATCCAACTAGTTTTGCCCAGTTCATGCCAATCGATTCAGTGGAAGAACGGTACAATAGCGCTATTGCATCCACCTCAAGCGCATCCAGTACGGGTGATGAAGGCCCCTTACCACAAAGTAAGTCATTAATCAGGGGAGTCAGCGCGGTCAGTTTAGCATTGAGTATCTCAGGAGCATCCCATGCACTACCCACAACGCTCTTCAGGAGAATACCGCCTGTCTGTTGAAGCACCAGCGGTAAAACGGGAAGCAATGCCTGTAACTCACTTGCAGACTGTGCCTCATAGGCTTTGTCGTACGATGCCTTCATTTCTTCATCGGCGCGGTAAGGCCGGCTCCCTAAAACGCCTCTGACGCGGGTAGTGACAGCATCAACAATACAATGTCGGTTGCCCTTGACGAAGCTGAAATTGTTTCGATTAAAAGCATCTTCAAGCAGCAGATAATAGACATCATCAATTCGCCACCAACGATCGAGCCCGTGAATACCACGAGCATGGAAGTACCAGTTTCTGAGCGCCTGAACACTGCATAAACCACAATTCTCAACGAGAAAAGTCAACATACTGGGTCCGAGGGTAACAACAGGTGATATCTGCTGTAATTGCTTAAAATCGGAAACAGGAACCACACCTAATAAATATATGTACCCTGCTGAATGTCCCCCTCTCAGGGCCTTTGCCACCCAATCGGCTATAACTTCAAACTCCTGACCTTTTCCTCGACCATCTAATATACTTAACCATACATCCAGCAAGTCACCTGATGAGTTTTTATAACAAACCTGGAAGGCAAGTATGGCGGAGGCAGCCCCATATCCATATTTAGTCAGTACGGTCAGAAAGTCCGATAATTTTTCTGGCTCAGAGAGATAATCACCGCATAGCGAGATCTGTTCAATACTCATCAAATGTGGTTCTGCCGCAAGCATGTAAAGTTGTTCTACAGGAATTAGACTATTTTCCTGACCGCTAACAGTCAGTATCAGCGACTGGCATTGAGCCAACCCACTAATATCAGCGCCAAGTTTTTTTAATTCTTCGGCAAAATCTACAGAAAGCGTACGATGAGAATTGAGTAACCTTCTGAATTTCATAACGTCTGTTGCTGATACAGCACCCAGTATATTCAGAACAAAGAACCAATTTTCTGGTGAGGTGCGCCAGAACATATCTCCAGCCTCATCAAATAAAGCGCTTATATCAACCTGACCATTTTTATGCATGATGCTCAGGTTTGTAATAAGTTGAGGTGGATTAAAGGAAGTTAACGGATAACGAAACACACCTGCAATATATTCCCTATCAATACCGCTGCTGAGCAATAATTGAATTACATTCTTTACACGAGGATAAATCTCCACATCGTCAATATAGTATCGACAATAATCGTCCCCCTTGTAATTTAGCCATTCAATCTCTTCCCGGGTAGTCACAATTTTCTCTTTGACGAGTATCCGGGCAAAATACCCCCTCAACTTAAAGTGACCATATTGACCATAGGGTACGATGTCGCTGACATTACGAATCCCTACATCATAAGTCGCCTTTATCCAGTCAGGATCGAGACGCTGTAGCGCCTGAAATTCTTCCCATGTAGAAGGGAGGTCTAAACGCCTTAAGGCGAAATCAATGCCAGCGGTGAATCTCACTGATTCCAGAGGAAACATCCGCGAAAAATATTTATTGAATATATATTCCCGCCCCTCATAAGTGCGCACCTGAAGCAAAATTGAGTGCATCTGACGCATAGTGAAACGTAGCGGAACAAATATTTGCGCGATATGTCTTAGCAGTGACCAACGTTTTGGATACAGAGAAGTAGATAGCGGGATCCCCAAAGCACGTCGAACATGATGCTCACACCCTATTTCATCAGGGTTTCTCAGGTAGCGAAAAGAAACTTGCTCGCGAAATTCAATAATCAGCTTTCGAAGTCTCCCGTAAGGATGAGGAGGTATAGTTCCATCAAATAAAACCTGATGACCACAACTTGTTGTATTCAACTTACAATATTTCAGGAGACGGGTCCGGAAATCGCGATAAGTTTCCTGCTCTTCGTTAGCGTCTATCAATGTATATCCCACTTATATTCAATACAGACAAATAAAAATAAAATTCTATGTGAGGTAAGAAGTTAAATTACCCATTACACCTTAATTATCTGATACCTTTCCACCATAGTTATATTCCTGTCAGAAAGCCTCTTTTCTCGTTCGGTTGCACTCAGAAACGTGTTTTTATTCCCACGCCACATTACTCTCACGCGATATCTAATAAATGAAAAAATCAGTATTCAAGGTACTCATTTAATATAGAAACCATTTTCTCCGACTCTCCCTTCAGCGCCATATTCAGCAATTTTCTGTAATCCATGCTGCGAACATTCAGAGACTGATTTGGCTCATAGTTGATACAACGGCCATTATCCAGTGCGTGGCAGGAGCGACTGGTCCGATGAGACATCAGATAATACCTGGCACAATGCCCGATAACGGCAAATAACCGGTATGCCGGATCATCAATCCCCGATTTCGGCCTTACTTCAAAAGACTGGTATTGATCGCCACCATTAGTAATATGTTCCCATAACGAAACGGTATCAGCTACACCAGTTTTCGACAGATCATAGACAATATTCCCTTTTGGATCGCCCGTATCCAGTCCCACCAGTCCGAAGAGTACATCCTGTTCAGCCCTGCTGAGGGGCAATAGTGTCCGGTATTTATTCTTTTTAATCTGATTTAAAATGACAGAATAATGATCACCTTTAAATTGACGGGTTAGTCCCCGTGCCAGCCGGTCAAACTGTGACTCAAGGCAACGTAACGCAATCAGCATTTCCTTCTGCCAGACGACGGAGACAGGATCATCATCCGGTACCTCAATGTTATTAACCGCATATCCGTATTCAAAACCATAAGCCGTTTGCCTGGCAGGACGCCAGCCAGCAGAGTTGAGTGCGACGTCATTAGAGGATGCCACGCAGAGACAAGTTTCGTTTATCTGGAAATCATCAGGAATCGGCTGGCTTAGCGGCCATTCAGGTCGATATCCTGTCGGATATAACCTCGCAATAGCCTCCCGGATCGCGGGTGACAGATTATCGCTAAGGCGGGTCCGTTTTTCGTCTTGAGCATTCAGCCTTTCTAGCGAAAGTGGCCAGGGCTCCCTCACTCCGCCCACCAGTTCCGGAACGCCTTCCCCATGAGCAAAAATATGCGGATAACTCTGATGATGCCTTACCGTTGAGGAAAATTTTTTATCTCCCCCAGCGGGATATTGATACGCAATATCTTCCCTTTCCAGCCAGTCGAAAAATGCAGCATCCAGACATACTTCAAGTCGCCGATCAATAATCAGTACATCCGGCTTCCCGGTTATTTCCTTTACATACTTGTTTGAATAACTGCGGGACCAGAAATCGCAAAGAAACCCCGTAGCTGAAAACATGCTTTCCGGAATGAAGAAATGGCGATAATGAAGGGGTAAATTTTCAAACGAAATGCCGGCAACATACACAACTTCAAAACCATACTCATCTGCGTTTGCAATCATGTCATCAAACCGCACGATTCCGTACTCAGGGTGTCGGAAAACACGTTTGCATGTCTGAACAGTAAAATAGTGAACTCGCTGATACAACGACATTATGACTCACCTGTATTGAAGTTGACGGACATATCGATATGCCAGACGGCTTTATATTTTCATGCGATAAACCATGAATAATGAACACCTTTGATAATGAAAGACGCCATACTGGCGACGTTTCTATCAGTACCCGTCACCGTGCGCCATGCCTCGCTGAGTATCCCGCTCATCCTCATACCACCTGACCTTCACCGGATGGCGGAGACCAAGAGCATAACTCTGGTTTACAACAGCAGATTTCGTCCGTCCGGTCAGTCTTCTGGCAACACGAGGGCCTTCATTCACGTAATATTTCTACTGGATACGGTTTTCGTCCTCATGTCAGCGTCGACGGTAAAGATCCAGATAGACACATTCTATCCTCACTACGAGGGCTGTCAGAAGATCTTTGTAGCGACGCCAGGCTCTACCAGGTGGTCATGTGTCGCATTTACAAAGCTTCTTTCGCCAAAAGCTGCATGTTGAGCGAACTTGTTGCCAAACCTGCTCTGTCGAACCGGTAGCGCATATAAGCTGAAATATCGTCCTCGTGTGAGGAGACAACCAACTGACAATGCTTGAGCTCACAACGGAGTAGATCGGTCAGGGATGCAACGTTGACTTCATCCAGGGATTGAGACGGGTCATCAATCAGGATTAGAGGCACCTGTGAATAGACTTTGTTGAGCGAGAGGAAGAAGGCAAGGCTGAGGGCGGACACTTGCCCAGAACTCATGGACATCACTGCATCGTGCTCAGACTTCTCGGCAGTCAGGAACCTTAATTGCGTACCTTCTCGGCTCTGATAAACAGGCCCAGGCCACGTTGGTAGTTTTGGATCAGACGGCCACTGTAGATGTGGAATATGAACTCAATAGCCGAAATTGTCTGGTCGGTATAACTTTGCTCTGTCTTCTTCAGTGTACTGCGGAGCTTTTCGATTTTATCTTGTGCTTTTTGGGCTGCCTTAGTTTCCTTTTCGATAACTTTAAGCTCGGTAATACAGGTTTGGAGCCTGGAATTTTGAGCCTCATTAGCTTTAATCGATATGTACTTCTCTTTGTCCTTCAGATCTTCAGCCGTGACTATATAGAAGTCCTGTAAGTCTTTGAAAGCGCGATTTGTGGTTTCTCGCCAATCCTCCGGCAGCGCTAAGGCATCAGCTTCAACCTGTTTTTTATTTCTTAGAATTTCCTTAAGCTTTTCAAATCGTTCATCTACTACGTCATCAATTTCCGTGAATGCATAAGTAAATTGAATATTTTCGCTTTGCAGGTTCTCCAGTAGCTGGATAATTGCCGGGAGCCGAAGCTTAATTCTGCTCAGCGCCACATGAAGATTTGGTTCAAAGGTAGGCGTAAGAAGTTTCAGGCGGTCTTGTATATGGGTGTTGATGAGTTTCAGCTCAGCGTCCATAGCAGCAATAAGGATAACTAAGTCTTTACCGTCCTGCCCTAGCGAATCAGAGATCTGCTTAGTTTTTGCTTCAATGGCATCAACCATTGATTTGTGATCTTCCCAGTCAGCGCCACAGAGGGGGCACATCTTATCGTCGGGATAGGACTTTTTATGTTCCTCAAGCAGTTGCTTTTTCAGATGTTCCAGTTCGGCTACGACATTCGCGTTGGTGCTGCTTTTTTCCGCTAGTCTGTTTCGGGATTCAATTTGTAACTCAAACCACTCAAGGCGCCCATCTTTCCAGTTTGGTAGTGATCGGGCTTCTTCGACCTTGATGACCTTAGCACCGCGTTTGATGATGTTTGCTGAGCGCTCTAATTCATCAATCTCCTGCTTGATAGCTTCAAGCCCATCAAGCTTGCCAAGGTCTTTACCGAACCGAGCCAGGCTTCTCATTGATTCCTCATTACGCTCGATGGCAGCATCGATTGTCTCGTTGTGAATCCTGGTTTTTATCGTGGCTTTGAGTGGCAGAAGGGCAATAATCTTACGAACTGATTCCTGGTAGGCTGCATGGTCTACCGCAGAATACGATGAGAACAGTATCTCCTTGTCCCATCCAGGTTGGACATCAGTCGTCGAGAGCTTTTTGTACTCAACTACCCCAGCCTCTGCCTGCAAGGTGTCCCTCAGGGTGGCTATCTCTTCTTTAAGTGATGCAACTTTTACCGTGCGTTCTGGATTGTTGATGTACCTTGTAAGTTTAGTGTAGATAGTGTTGCAGTTTTCGATCTCAGCTTCAACATCGCTGATGTTAAAGAGGTTTCCAAGTTTCTCCTTACGTTCGTCTACCCGAGTGTGTAACAGTCGGTTTTGTCCTTGCTCGAGATAGTTAAGGAAAGAGAAGTTTTCCCTGAAATTTTTTCCGAAAATTTCGTCCAGGAAGTTGTTGTCGCGCAGATTGTTCTTGGTGAAATCAGATGATTCAAATTCTGGTAGCTCATAAAGCCTAAAGTTCCCATATTTGTCTGCACGATTGTTTGCTGGTTTTTTGAATATCGCCGCAGGGCAATGTCTGGCTAAAACAAGTTTGCGACCATCATTAATGAATTCAATCTTGATGCAGAGATCGTTATCGCCAGAGCGACTGTTCCAGAAGAGATTGTCTGCATAGTCTCTCTTGTTCCTGGTTAATAATGTATTGAATAGATTTTGTATTCGATTGATCTGGCCGGTAAGCAGCAGTTCGATTGCGTCGAAAATGCTTGTTTTGCCATAACCGTTTGGGCCGTCAAGAGTTAGCAAGGACGCCCCGCCAAGGTCCAATAAAATATTCTTGAATGCTTTGAAACTAGAGACTTCAATCCTGGATATTTGCCATTTCATTACGAATCATTTCCTTGATAAAGTCGTCAGCGTTTTTGTCTGTGACTTGCTGGATAGTCGAATATATATCGTTCAGGTCGGTTTCAGCTACAGCTTCAGCAGCTTGCAACCTCAAGGACACAAGGTTCCCTTGATGACCAGGTAGTTCTAAGAATGGAAGCTTGATAAAGGTCTTCGCAGCAAAACTGTATTGTGTTGCAACAAGAGGGTTTTCTTTATATTCAAGAAATTCCTTTTTGTCAGAAATCACAGATACCAGTTTGTCGTAGGTAAAATTAGCGAGCACGCTTTCTTCCGCAACACTGTAATAGAGGACATATTTTTTATAAAAGTGCGGATCTTCCTCAATTGCAAAAATTTCTTCTTCGTGATCCTTAAACCTGGCCAGAACATCAAGGCGATGGATACAAATCAAGTCGCAGTTTTTCTTAAAGCTTGGGTTTCTGAGAAATTCGTCAGGAGCAAGTTGATTGATTCTGTTATTTAGTTCGGCCGGATCCAGGAGATCGTCAAGATTATGTAGGACTGCAAACCTGATAGCAGATCCAGACTCGCGAATATAAAAGCTTGTGTTGTCCATGTCGAGTTTACTGACAAAGTCATGGGCCAGAAGTGCTTCATTAATGAGTTGTTTTATCATTCAGTCGTTCCTCCGCGTCGTCTTTTGTTATGACACTAATGCATAGCGACTTGGTGATGTTGCTCTCAAACTTTTCAGTGGTTTGCTTGTTGTCAAAGTCATCCGAGCTCGTGAATTTTGTATTAAAAGTGAATGAGGTTTCCGCTTTACTGGCGATTAAATGGTTGTACTCAAAAAGCAGTCTCAGCAGATCTCCGTTGTTTTTCATTTCACGGATCATGTCAAACTCACACTCTTCGCTTTCATCCACGTCAAGAGCGGTAGGTACGTAGAACCGATTTACGCTGTCAAGATAGTGCGGAAGATGGTTGAATATAGGTTCCATCGAAATAGCCTGTATCAGCTTGGTGTATCGCCTGATGTCGTTCTTCTGAACGTCTTGAAACCGCTCGGATGGTTTCATCATCTGGCAAAGGGTTTTTAATTCTTTGATATGCGTTTTGCGAATATGCTCACTCAGAAGTCTGGCTCTCTCATAAGTGGCATCACTCATTGTTGGTAGCATCTGATCCAACCTTTCTTCTAAATGGGTTTGGAGCCTGGCCTTTAATTTAACTGCATAGTAATCCCTATTCTGGTAGGGGTTTTCGGTCAGCAGTTCCGTTAAAATACTCCGGGCCTTGATACGACCCTCGTATGCGGCTTTGTCTTCTGAGATCCCGTCAACTTGATTCAATTTATGGTTATGTATTGCCTTGGTGCTAATTTTTTCTGACAGTAAGCAGTAGTTAAAATTTATAAGGTTATCGCTGACAATGATTGACTGTTTTTCACATAATTTTTTTATGAGTTCTTTGGTCAGTCCTTCAATCTCATCCAAACCACAATGATAGTTGTCTCCATAGCGATAGAATTTTACTGTTTCTCCGCTAGTGCCTCTGTGATCGCCTGTCTCATCTAGCGGGACAGATACATGGAAGTAACGAGTTGTCCCCTTGATTTTATCGTGTTCGATTAAAGTTGACTGTTCCAGCGCCTTGATATAACCACTTCGATATTTACTTATCTTAGCTTTGACTTGATGGGCGGTGTAGAGTTTTCCGTTTTTATAAATAGCGAAGTCGTCACTGCTGTCTAGCTGCAGCTCGAAGTCCAGATCGTTATCGTGAATCAGTTTAAGAGTGTGATATAACGCAATTTTCCCTTGATAAACGAAGCCGCTCCACGAGGATACGGCACTGGCTGGATACTTCTCATCATCTTCTTGGCTCACATGATCTCCTTTTATCGTTAGCGAGCAGCCAGTTAGCATAATGATATTACTGCTTTTCAAGACGTATGCGTATTTCTAACATCAGACCGTTTATTGACCCCTCCTGGCTGACTCAGTCCTATCCGCTCCTGAGTAGTCTTTGCAGCCCTCGCGATTTCCATCACATCCAGTTTCTCCGGGGAGTTGATGGGCTTCGCGCAGGAAAAACAATATTTTCTGTGCTGCATCACATCAAGCCAGCGACTGGCAGCCCTGCGCCAGAGACCAGCAGCCTCCAGCTTTTGTGCAACCTCATCCTCCACCATCATGTCTTACCTTTGATACCCGTTTTTTCCTTTTGAAGGACCTCAGCCCCAGACTGGTTACCCTGTGCTTTATCGCCGGGATCGTCCTGTGGGGAAGCTTCTCCTTTACCCCACGGGCACCAGACTCAGGATATATGGCTCTTAACAGGCTGTCTTCATCAGGCAGCCAAAGCCGGGCCTCTGTCAGCCCCATTTTTCCGGCCTGGGCAAAAATGGCCTCCCGGGTACGGGCTGGCAGCAACGCTTTTATTTTATCAATCCCTTTACTGTAATGTGCCTGCATCAACATCAGCTCGCTTTCCGTCCAGGGTCTGTTTTTCCATGTTCCAAGGCCAAATTTGACCACTGCAGCCCTCACCGCACTGACGCTTCTGCCCAGTCTGGCGGCAATTTCTTTTGTTGGCAGATTGCCGTAATGCTTTTCCAGAAAGGACTTATCTTCAAGGCTCCAGCTACTGCGACCAGTGAGCCCGGCAAGGGATGCCTGCTGGCAGATAGCCTTGCGTGAACGCCCGAGTAACAATGACATTACATACTCTATACCTTCTGTATAGTGGGTCCGGAGCAATGCCAGCTCCTCTTCCGACCAGGGTGGCGTCACGCCACGGGACAGACCTGAAAGCTGAACAATCCGGGCCACCCCATTGGTAGACCTGCCAAGCCGTTCCCCGATTTCACGGGCAGACAGCTGACCATAGTGTTGTTCCACAAACGTAATTTCGGCAACCGACCACGGTGTCCAGTGATTACGGTGACGCTGCGTTTTATCCACCATGTCAGACCTCCCTGGTATCAGTCGCGTTGTTTTTCCTGCGCCAGCGTAGATATTTGAGCCCGGAGGTGCTGCTCAGCCTGTTGGACCTGCTGCTGACGCTGCAGCGAATCTTCAGGGAGTAGCTTCAACTGCCGAAGCTGTTCTTCCACCGGCACGGTCTGCCGGAAGCTTGTCAGCATGCCAAAGACCTGCGATTTAAGTTCACTGACGGTAATGTATTTTCCTCTCTGACCATCTAGCGCATTCAGTTTATCGGCAAGTGCCTGAAGCTGTGTCATCCCTTCATGCCAGCCGTTAATTGTATCGAGAGGAAGTACTGAGATATTAATCTGTTGCTGCCACTGCTGTGCCAGAGGTTTAGCCTGTTCCGGCCACAGCGCCTGAGCCTGTTCTGTGAGTTTTCGGCTGTAAGCAAGATTCCAGTCAGGAGGAAGCTTGTCCAGTCGGGCAATCTGCTGTTGTGTCTGTGCTATCACAGTTTGTGCTGACGGAGATTGCTGGCGCAACATATCCAGTTGTTCAGGAGTGAGAGGTATAGGTAATGGTGCCAGTGAGGCTGCAAGATGGGTCAGTAGTGGATCAGTACGGTGAAGATACTGCCAGCCCCACACTGCGGCAGCGCTTATCACCAGCATGGTACACATCCCGGCAGCGAAAGATTTCCATTTTTTAACCGGCGCAGGCATTACTGCCAGCACCTCCACGTTCGGCTGCGGTTCCGGCTGCGCAACGTACACCCACTTCACTGCGCTCTCTGGCGTATCACCTCCAGCAAGGTCTCTTGTGGCCGCTGCCGCACCATTCATCACAGTGGCAGGCAACACGATGCCCGACTGAATGTTCGGTCCGGTGCTGGTTGTGTTATCACTGTTTTCCAGCCGGACAGCGCTGTTGTGCATCAAAGTACGCAGGGCATCGAGCTGGCTCAGATGCTTAAGCTCCAGACGCTGCAATACTTCGCCCAGGCTGGTGAGCAATTGCTCTGCCTGATACAGCTGGCTGAGGTCACTGTAATTGAGCGGGAGCGAGCGCATCCGTTGCTGCAGACGCTGACTCAGACTGCTGAGGATTTCCATACGGGCATGGACTGGCTGCGGCCATAACCCTCCCCACTGATGACTTATCAAAGCCTCGAGTATCGTCAGCCCTTCATTGAGCCCGAATAAGCCGGCAAGTTGCATACGGGCCAGCGTGTACCAGGCTGCCGTCTGTAGCTCCACACCGTTCTGCTCAAACAGTGAGAGGCAGAGTTTTTCGACATAAAGCCAGTTCACGTCCGGGCGCGCCGGATGCGTCAGCTTACTCAGTTCATCACGCAGGGCGGCATAATCCGGTAGCATGCGCGGGTCGCCGCCGGTTTTTATTTTGCGGGGAGTCATGTCATTCATGGCCAGTTGTCCATCAGGCGTATCAGGATACTATTGAAGATTGTCGTTTATGCAGCTTCGCTTTCTGCATATTCAGAGGGGACGGGTACTGCAATACCCGCAACTATGGCAGAAGCGCCAGGATCAAACTAAAAAATGTACTTTCATCAAAACACTGCCCGGGGCAGGATAATGTACCAGGAGGAGTAAAAGTCCAGTTGTTCACCGTTCCAGACCGCATAAATAATCGCCCCAAAGGCGTCACGAGTCCTTCATTATGGTAGTTCACCTCCACGCACCCGGTCACGCCCTGACCGTACAAAAATACCGGCATAAACTTTACGGCCCGGTCGTCGACACACAGGACGATACCGGAAATATCAAAAGCGCCGCCCTCCACCAGCAGGTCCGTGACGGATGCCGTGAACGCCTCCACACTCAGTCCAGTATCCACCAGCCACGCGTCCATCTGCTCCTGAAGCTGGGTGATGCGCAGGCGAAATTCTGCGATATCGGCCAGAGTCTTGCTGGTAAACGAGACCGGGGCAGGCTGTCTGGCCTGCAGTTTTTTGAGAAACTGTGCTTTTACTGACATGGTGTTCTCTGGCCTTACAGACGGGTAGTCGTGTCAAGATATTGCTGTTGCTTCAGGTGTCTCAGCATCACTCGTCCCTCGGGCATAAACTCGGTGCCATAGCGTACGAGACCAATGCCCTTCAGCTCGGCATCAATGGCGTAACTCAATTCGCCGGGGACGTTCTGCTCCAGCAGAACGACATTAATGGATTTCAGGCGGGGCTCATATTTCAACAGGGCTGCAGACAGCGTCGACATCAGCTTATGTGCGGTGCCGGGAAGCCCCTGTAGAATTGTGGTCATATCCGGCAGGCCATAGTCCGGCAAATGCGCTAGCGTGCCTGCACGGCAGTTAAGGATCCGTTGCATGTTGTCCAGAACCGACAAAATGATCTGATTTTCTTCACTGATATGCTGAAGGTCGAGATCACCGACAAAATTGCCATAAAGCATCTCGCATAATGAGGGCGAATTGCGCGGCATGATCAATTTCCCTCATCAGGAGCTATGTCAAACACGCTGCCGCCATCATCCCTTTCCAGCAGTGACCAACGGGCCGGGTGCTTCTGACCATGCTTATCTTCATACTGCGGCATAATCTGCCCAACGCGGGTTTGGGTGTACTGCGTCGCCCCGTTAACAATGGAGGCCCATCGACCGTCAAACGGTGATGTTTCGCCGCTCCAGCAGGTGATCCTGACCGGCTCCCAGGACTTACCTTCATCGTCTTTATCCAGCGCAGCACTGGCTTCATCGAAGCGTCTGTACCACTTCATTGTGGATTCTTTATCAAACTGGAAGTTTTCATGTTCAGAGTAGAAATGTAGAGAGCGTGAACCGTTAAATCGTACAGGCTTAATTATCTGATTTACTTTCACCAGTAAGGGCGGTAATTCTTCAGTTTGTGTCTCACCCAGACCAGGCGGTAGTGCTCCAGCCTTGAGAATAAGGCCTCCATCATACGGCAGCAGTTCAATCTCTGGTGTGTTCTTCAGTCGATGAGCAAGTTTCTCTTCACCGCCAAGTTTTTCCAGCCAGGGATTGCCCAGGATAGTGAACCAACAAGCCCCTTTCAGGCTGATTGCAGCCCCGGAGCCTTCAAGGGTGCCAATAGAATCCACCATCACGCCGGGAAAGCGCTGAGCCAGTTTATATTCATAAGGGAACATCCGGTGAAATTCGTAAGGAAGAACAAATGACAGACCAGCATAACCACTTTCAACGGCAAAAGTATTACACAGCCACATTAACCAGGACTGGTAACGCTCTTTACCATCCGATTCTTTTAACATCGTTAGCGGGAATGTCAGTTTGATAACAGAACGATTACTGTCATTATGGAATATCCTTTTCCCCATAATGATAATTTCATAGTCAGGGGCATGATAGTCTTTCTCTGAACTCCCCAAATACCATGAGAAAATCTCTTCTGGCGTTGCATCCAGAATTTCTTGCCTTTTTTTCTGGTAGTTATTTCCCGTAATTCCTGTCCATTTTTTTCTATATACCGTTTTCTTCAGATAAGATTTAAATTGATCATAAAAACGATCCACACACTCCACCATCTTCTGGCGCACTTCTGGTGTATGACCATCCTTAAAAAAAACGGTAATTATCAGGCCAAGATTTACTGCCTGACTGCTGTCCTTGTACTTCACCGACGCTTCTGGCAGCCATTTTTCAATATAATTCAGTTCTAAATCATTCAGTTCCATTATCTTTCCTTATTGGGTTGCCAGCGCACCGACGGTTCCGGCTCCCAGAACCGCTGCCAGCGCTTCCCAGGCAGTGATCGCCAGACGAATAATCAGTAAAAATGCGGCCAGCAGCGCTTCCGGGACACCTAACGTCACCACTAACACCCCTACACCTACTGCAACAAGTACCACGCCAACCGTGACAGCCACATCCGTCAGTACCTGAACCCAGTCGACCTGTTTCAGCATATCCAGTTTCATATCGGTGGCTTTCTGGATTTTCAGCCACGCAGCCCGAAGCTGTTCATCCGTCCATGAAGCCGCTGCGCGTCCTGTCTGACTGACCCAGCGCCATGCCTGATGTCCCTGAGAGTATACCCATTCTCCACTGTCGTTCAGCCAGCCCGCGGCCTGACTGAGCTTTTGTTGCATCTCTTCTGACAGCGCATGCCAGCCGGCAGCCATATTGTTAATCACCCCTTCGCTGAGGTCAGCCACGGCTTTCCCGGCATACGTCCAGGGTTCGACTTTCGCAGGCATCGGGGTGGCAGGCGGGCGTGGGGTGAAAATGGGTGGGTACAGGAACAGCGGCCAGTATTTCGCCCCGCTGGTCTTCCAGGCTTTCATCGTCACATTGACCACCTGATCGCTCCACTGCTGCTCCTCGGGCCGACAATCGTGGATCTCCAGAATGGTCATGCGTTCCTCGTTACCATATCCCCCAACAATTATCATGTAATCTTCGTACTGTTCTTGGTCAAGTTTGTCCCCCGGAAACTTTACCTCCACCAGGCGCTCCAGATTATCAGCATGCATCTGGCCTTCCGTATCCTGCCCAGAAAGCCCCGGCCAGCGATCATTCATGTTTTTTACAATAATGACATCCGGACGACGATAAATCCCTTTACCCGGCACCGGGAAAGGATTGGTGGTGTGCCGCCTGCCGGCACCTTCGTCCAGTAACGTACTGCTGAGAAACGGACGTGGCGGAGTGGTGCGCATATCAAACGGGACTTCGGCTTTGTACCACCACCGGTAATCGCGTTTGATCTCATCCACGCGAATAAGTCCACTGAGCATCAGTTGCTTCAGGCTCATTTGATAGCTTTTGCCGTTGCGACGGATTTCTGCAGACAACCGTGGAAAACGCATCGCGTACTCCACCTTGATGTGCAGGTATTGCCGGTTATCGCTCGTCGGCAAACGCGACTGTTTCTCCACCATCTCAACGCCGGTTGTCGTACAGTCCCACGGCTGATTATTGGTCCCGGTGGGAATGTCAACGCCCGGGGTATCGGGTAAATCGGGCAGTTCCATTACACATCCTCCCTGTATTCGGTTGTCAGTTGCTGTTGGTCTCCATCACCGATAAACCACATGGATTCTTCCGGCTGCGGCTTGTCCGATACGACATGAAGGTCTACAGCTTCCTGCTCACGGGTATATATCGCTACGGTCCGGCCCTCTGCATCACTGAATCCGCTTGCTTCCTGTCCGGAAGGGGTCTTCAGGTGATAGGGCCTTCCTGCAAGGAGCCTGCCCTGCTCATCCTGCAACTGGTAAACAGCAGAATAAGCATGTGAAATGCCCATCTCAGGGAAAACAAGTGGCCGGCTGCTTCCCCCTTCCGTGTCCAGCCGGCTGGCCTTGCGGGTATAGGTACCTGCAGTCTCGTACTTGATTTGCCCCTGCTCGATAAGGATGGAGCTCCCGCCGCCCACCAGCCGTATTCGCTTTTTACCGGCCAGCAGCATCTCTTTTGCAGAGATGAGAGTCAGTTTCTGCTCCGCACTCAGGTTCATCATCCCGTGCTGCGCCTGAAACTGTACCGGCCCCTGAGCCGAAATCAGGCTCAGCTTGCCGTGTTGAGCAAACATTCCCACGCTATCGCCCGCCAGTCCGGTGATATGCCCCTGGGTCCCGATACTGATATCACCACCGGCATTCAGGGCAATATTGTCAGTGGCCACCAGCTGCAGATGCTCTGCGCTGGTAAAAGCCATCCCCTCGGGTGCTGAAAAGTGGATCATCTCATTGAGGGTTTTCAGCCGTGCGGCGAACATTGCCTGCTGGCTGGCGATATCAGCTTCGAGGGCTTTCGCCTGTCGGGTTGCTGTGGCCAGTCCCTCGATTTGCGTCCGGAGGGTCTCAATCTCTCTGAGAGCCACGTCCATATCCAGCACATCGCCTTCGCCGTGCACTTTGCCATCGGCGGTGACCAGCAACCCCTTCGCCACACGGATGACTCCGAACTCATCGGTGCGCAGTTCAAAGCCGGTGCCCCGTAGCGCGTTCTCCGCGTCCACGATGTGGCCCAGGTTAAGGGCAGTGGCCCCGAACGGCGTGCTGAGTGCGATATGTTCACTCTTGAGCTGGTCTTCCATCCGCAGCTCGTTCTGACCCGCGGTGCGCAGGATGTTCTGGCTGCGGTTGTCCCGGGTGACCACGTCCGGATGTTCAGAGTCATGAAACGCATGGGCGATATACGGCCGGTCCGGGTCACCGCCGTCAAAGGCAATCCCCACTTCAGTGCCGTCAGTCAGCGGCGTATGCCAGCCGTACGTTTCTCCGGCATAGGGTTTGGCCTGGCGTATCCACAGATAGTGATAACCCGGCTCTGCGTCTTCACGGCTGAAGTCCAGCTTCACGCGGTAACGCCCCGTTTCATCGAGATGGGCATACGGCGCATTCTTCTCGTCGCTCTCAACGCGGGCCGTCAGCGTGCCGGCGATCAGCGGGCGTGGTACAGTCTCAGGTCTGAAGCAGAATTGCTCGCTGTAGGGTATGCCCCATACCGAAACGTGCAGACGGGTATCCCGGGCCGCGCGGAAGGTGGTGAGTGTAATCACCATCCCCTCTTTCAGCTCCGACACGCCACTGTCGCCGGTCTCCAGCACCATCCCGGGCGTCAGATGACTGGCGTTACTGAACAGGTGCAGGCGAATGGCCCTGTTCAGTTCACGTTCGTGATGGATACGAGCATAAAACGCCCCGCTTTCGGTTTCCGGCTCAGAGGTGGTGTCATCGCCCGCTTCGCGGTACGGGGCCGCGTAGCGGTAATGTTCGCCGGTGGTGGCCGCCTCGTTTCTGACGGTTGCGGTCGCATCCATCGGCGTGCTGGCGGTGCGGTAGTTATAATCCCGTGTGGCCACACTGCCGGTCACCGTGTGGTGCCACACTCTGGCATCCCACACCGCTTCGGCTGCGCCGTCATGGAGGGCAGAAGGCTCACGATACGGCAGGCGTACATCAAACTGATACTGAAGCTGGCTGTCGGCGAAGGTCACCGTATCAAGACCAGTGGTGGTGTTGACCCCGGTGCGGAACCAGATGCCGTCTTCGGCCAGTATTCGCTGAATAAACTGCAGGTCGGTCTCACGCCACTGGGTTATCAGTTCGCGGACCGGGTAAGTCCGTTCCAGCCGGAATTCAAAATCAGCTCCTTCCAGCCCGTGGCTGCGCAGGACCTGCTCCACCAGTTCCGGTACCGAAACATTCTGCCAGACCGCGCAGCGGCGGGTATGGGCCAGCAGCGTCAGGCGCGAGGAAAGCGTCACAGCGAAATGCGTCTGGTCCACGGTCTCTTTGAGGACCTCAAAAGCGGTGATAATGCCCTGCACAACCCGGCCTGAGAGCATGCTGAGGGTGGCGTACTTCAGCATCGCATCCTCGCGGGTAATACCTTTCTGAGGTGTGGTGAACTCAATGCGCCATTTGAACGGCGTATTCAGCGCTTCTCGCCCGTGGAAGTTCAGCACATCCGGCTTCAGGATACTGTCGCTTATCTCGAGGCGGTAGCGGGTCTGCCCGTCAAACAGCGCCAGCCAGTTATCGAAGGTGGTGTCCATGGGTTTACTCCTTCACCGGAACCAGGGTCAGCCCGGTGCTGTTGAGCTGGATGGTGCGCGGCTTGTCAGGGTCGAGGTCGTCGCGGCTCAGTACCAGCTTCCAGGTGTTGTTTTTGATATCCGGCCGATTAAACAGCCCCACCACCGCCACAAATTTCGCGTCTTCGTTCATCGGCATATTGAGCGTAACGCTGCCTTTGGGCATCACCAGCAGAGACTTGCTGGCGACGATGTCTTCTTTCAGAGTGGAGTCCGCATCGCGCAGCAGTTTCTGGTAGTCGGCGGCATCCACCTTCTGGCGGTCCTTCAGCTGGTAGACCTGCACCATGGTGGCAAGCGGCGCCTGGCTTTCATCTGCGTTGATGGCCGCACGCGGCTCAAAGTCTAGGCGCAGCACCTTTATTTTTTTGTAGAAAATGGCTCTGGTTGCGCTGACGGTGCCGTCCGACACGGCCTGAGTCAGGCCACATGCGGTCAACAGGGAACAGAGCAGCATCAGTGCGGCGCTGCGCGACAGGGAAGCGAAAGTCATTCGTGGAGTCCTTTTCAGCGTTCAGAAACAGGGGCGTGTTGAATGTGTCTGGTGTTGGGTATTGCTTTCAGGAATATCAGTCGAAGCGATAGCCGCCGGGCTCGGCCAGCCGCAGGGTCTCACAGGTCAGGCCTTCACAGGTGCCCAGACTCACGGTGAGGTGCGTACGGGTCGTGGGACGGTCGCGCCTGAGACCCAGTACGCCGGTGCGGCCCAGCTGAACCCGGCTTGCCTTACCCAGACGTGGTTCAGGCAGACAGCTTACCGGTACCGTGAGGCGAAGGCGTACATCGGAGCGATAACCCATGTACACCCGCAGCAGCACCATCAGGTCAGTGTGCAGCTGACCGCCGGGCAACCAGCCCTGCGCCTCCTGCGGATTGTCAGTCGCCAGCATCAGGAGGATACGGCTGCAGGCTTCTTTCCCGGTCCTGCCGAGTGTGGCCCGCTGTGACAGCGACACGCGGCTGGCTTTGCCGAGTCCACTGCGGCTCTCCACGGGGACTTTCACCGGGTCCGGGCTGATAACCGTGCTCAGGGTGTCCGGGGCCAGCAGGCTCACCAGCTGGCGGATGCCTTCGGCGTTTCGGGTTGGCAACCGCATGGTGCCAAGCAGCGCCAGGAATCGGGAGACCGGCGTGGCAATCTGCTCCGCCGTACCCGGGATGCCAAGACCGACCAGTCCCAGCAGGCACTGAGATGTGTCATCCACGCCGCCGTCTTCGAAGGTGGCCGGGTAAGCGTATTTGCGCCAGATACGATAGTACTGGGTGTGAATACGGTGGCTGAAGATATCGAGAAACGCTGTGGTGGCTTCATACCCCTCCCGGCGCTGCGCAATATCATCGAGGTACGCCGTCGGTAGCGGGGAGTCCACCCCGTACATTCCGAGGAAAGTGGTCCGCACCGTCGGCGACAGCTCCGGGTGGTCCTCATCGGTTTCAACCGCCTTCAGTTCACTGACCGGGAAGCCCATTCCCGGCCACGGACGAAAACGCACCGGGTCGGCGGACAGTTTCTCGGTACTGCCCAGTTTCGGCGCGTCCGGGTTCTCCTGCTCCAGCAACTGACAGAAGCGGTAGAAATTAACCCGCCAGATGTCGTCGCGAAGCGCTTCTGTCAGCCCGGAACGTGCTGGCTGTGATTCTCTTTCCATCGCAGTCGTTTCCCTGTCGGTTGCAGGACCAGCGTGAGCTGATTGAAGAGGTGGACATCGGCATAAAGGGCAAAGAAGCGATGCAGCATCTCGCCAAACAGCGTGACGTCGCCCTCCCCGGCAAAGTTATCGGCATTAAGGGTGATTTCAATGTCCACCCCGCGCAGCATAAAGCCCTTTTCAAAGCGACGGATAAGCGTGTGCTTCACGGCAACAATCGCCTCCAGGCGTCGGCGGTTCATCTCATCGTCGGTCCAGTCATACAGCGCCAGCGTGCCGCGTAACACTTCAGGGTTATCCATCATGCTTAAGAAACTTGAACCCAGATGGCTCATCACCCGCCAGTGGAAGCGGTCATTTGCCGGTGGGTAAAGCGGCAAAGTTGGCACCTTCAGGTTCATGACCCGAACCGGCACTTTACCCGCCTTCACCACCCTGTCCAGCAGCGTGCTCTGGAGTGAGCGGCGCGGCAGCTGACCGTTGGTACCTGTGATGCGGATGGAGAGCGACTCCGGGGTCTGTGACAGTTGCTCCAGTTCGAATGACTTACCGCCAAGGATAAGCCAGGTGTCATACAACCCCGAGGGACCGCGCTTCACGCGGGTGTGGAAGTAACGCTCCGGCGCGTCATGGCGCATCATGCCACCGCGGTGGCGGAAACTGGTGAACGGTACGTACGGATGTTTGCCGTTTTTCACCGCACCGTGAATGGAATCCACACTGTAGATTTCCGTATGACCGTCCTGCACGCGCATCGGCCGCAGCAGGTATTCGTTCTGCAGCGGGTCAGGCGTCAGCGGGTCCGCTTCCAGTGAGAACAGGTTAATGACCGGCGCACAGTGCAGGCGGAAATTATCGGTCTCAAACGGCATGTCTGACGACCAGCCGCCATCGAGCACGATATCGGTCTCAAACCAGGTGGTTTTCTGACTCAGCCCGGCAAGCTCCAGACCCGTAAGCTCCACGAACATAAACTTCTCGCGGAAGCTGAAATACTCCAGCAGCAGCTGGTAGCCACTGAATGCTGAGTCCCCTTTAGGCCAAAGCCGGTCGGTATCATCAAAGCCCATGGGTTTACACCAGCCGTCAAAGCGTACCCGCTCAGTACGGGTCTCACTGTGGCGGACATACATCGCCTGCACCCGGCGCGTCAGCGCCAGATGCAGAGCCGAGGCCACCGGGCTGTCGGCATCCAGGTAAATAGCCACCTTATCAATCCCGGCTTTCGACCAGTCCACCTTGTCCGGGCATTCGAAACGCAGACGGATGGCGGCGCGGCCATCCGGTTCGGTCTGCAGGCGGGCCTCAGCCAGGTGCAGCGGCTGCAGGGGCACTTTGCGGGTGGTGCGGTACTGACAGACCGTATTATCGGGACCGACCGGACGCGACAGGATGGAAAAGCCGTTTTCAAGCACTTCCATTTTGCGAAGCTGGCGCCAGTCCGGCGTGAACGCCACTACCGACAGCGACGGAATGGTGCGCATGTAATGTGGCCACAGCAGGCTCACCAGCCCTTCGGTCAGTTCCGGCAGGTCATCATCGAGCTTTTCACGCAAACGGCCCATCAGGAAGGCAAAGCCCTCAAACAGGCGCTCGACATACGGATCACGGGCCCCGGTTTTATCCAGATTGAGCATCGCTGCCCGATCGGGGTGGGCGCGGGCAAATTCTTTACCGGCTTCGCGCAGGTAACGCATCTCGGCTTCGTAATAGCGAAGGGTTAGATCATCCATGGGAGAAAGTACTCAATTCAGTAAATTTCAGGAAACGGCCATTCTTTCTTCTACAGCCTTACGACGCTCCCACACGGGAGGTTGAGCGTTCATTTCGTCAACGTTGACACGAAGTAACGGAACACCGGCCATTTCAAACAGATGTTCGAGCCGTTTATCACGTGCAATGCGCTCATCAAGTTCATGGCTTTTATCATCCAGTTCAATGACGCAGACAATCTTGTTATTTTTTCTGGAGACCAGAACATAATCCACGGACATCGCATTAAACTGGGTAAAGAAACGCGCTCTTTCTTCAGCACTGAACGCCTCCTGCTCCGGTAACTTCAGGAAGCGCCCGGGACTCACCTGGCAAAATATCCGACAATATTGACCAAACCACGCTTCGAGCTTTTCCAGATATTGTCTTTCGGTCGGGGTTGTCATGTATTTTTTGTTTTCAAGAATGACACCTTCTTCCACCATTCCCCAGAACAGGTCCTCCTTCTCTTCCCAGCGAGAGTTTCTGTATTTTACGGCTGGATGTAGCGACGACGCGGGGGGACAAGTTGTTGGCTGAGCTTCGCTTCGGACAGTACGGTTCTTCGATGTGGACTGCCGAAAGGATTTTCGCTGACTTTTTCTGTGCTGCACTCCAACCCAGACGCCAGCACCAAAGCTGGCAGCGACCCAGAACAAAACATCCATCATGTTTACCTCTTTTCTAACCGCACAGCACCATCGCCCGGGCGGGGTCAATGGAAATCAAGCCAGCCAGCAGTTCATCCATTTCCGGGGTGAGCCGGGCTTTGTCGCTCTCGCTGCGACCAGCTTTCAGACGCAACAGCCGAAGACGGCGGGCAAGCACGTCAAACAACAGTCCAGGCTCCCAGTCACTGAGGGTCAGTTGCGGTGCACTGGCTGTGAGCTCACCGAGCAGGTGCAGGGCAAGCTCGTTGCGGCCGTACTGCTCTGCCACCCGCGCCATGAGTAAACGAATTAACCAGCGGCTCCGGGGTGAGGCCATGTCCGGACGATTCTGAAGCCAGGTCAGCGCTGCCTCCGGGCCATCGCGGTCACCTTTTTCCATCGCTTCCACTTCCAGCGCAGATATGTCATCTGTCTGGCCTCCGTTTGCCACCGCAGGCGCATCGGCAAACCCGGGCATGTCATCGTTGACCTTTTCGGCTATCCAGTTCAGTGTCACCTCATCGGCCAGAGGCGTGCCATCGTTCCAGGCAAGCGTCTCCAGGCCTGGCAGGCGTTTCAGTAACAACCTCAGGTCGCTGAGGATGTACTCTGCCCAGTGCTCCCAGGGCGCACCAGCCCGGCTCAGCCCCTGCCACAGATACCACTGCAAATCGAGCCAGAAGCGGTTACCGCCCTCAGAGAACATCACATCCACCTGCTCAACCAGTTCAGTCCAGCTCTGCTGCAGGTACAGACGTTTAAGCTGGGCGCGGTAGTCAGCCTTTGGCGGCAGCAGGCGTGTCCGCCCGGCTGCATCAAGAGCCGGAAGTTGCGTCACCAGGTCCCAGCGGGCGGCCTTCATCATCCTGTGAGCGGCAAGCCAGCCCTGCGGCTGCTCAACCACCCAGCCGGACAGCACCCGCAGCTGACGGACCAGTTCCACTTCCGATTTGACAGCCACGGTTTCCGGTACAGCAGTGCCTGACGTCGGTGTGCTGTGGGTACTTTCACCTGAGCCGTCCGGTCCTGATGAAGCCACCGGTGTATCCAGCCCGCCGCTACCGGCCAGGCGGGTTTCCAGCCTGCGCAGCAAACCGGCAAAGTCAGGGCGTTCCGCATCCGGCAGCTGTTCCAGGGCCGTTTCCAGCAAGCACAGCGCGGCTGCTGTTCTGGCTGTCTCCTCACGCGTCACGTCCGCCCAGCGCGAGAATGTATCGAGCACTTTCTCACTGTTCAGCCAGTCGAGTGCGGCCAGTCTTGCGGTGCTGCGCTGTGGGTGGCAGTACTGCCCCGCCTGCTCCAGCATGGCTGCCAGCAGCATGATGCCATCCGTCAGCCCGGTATCGCCATCACGCTGCAGACGGGCAAAGACATACCAGGTGACCACACGGATATCACGGGCCTGGTGGGTCAGAATACTTTCCGCCAGGCGGCAAAGCGTATCGGTATCGGTACCGGAGAGTTTGTTGATTTCCTCGCGCATCAGCTGGAAATCATCCTCATAGGTCGGGTCATCCCCGACCCCATTACCCGTCGGGAGTGGTGTCAGCCACGGCGACCACAGAGAGAGGCTTTCCCGGCTCTTAGTGAGCAATGTGGTACGCTGGCCCGCGTCCGGAAGACACAGGGTCAGGAGCGTTTCTGCTGTCGCCATTTATTCGTCTCCGGAAAGGGTGAGTGAGCCATCAGTCGCACCCACGGAAAAAATAGTCTGTGGCAGACTGAAGCCCTGCAGTTCGAGCAGCGCCAGTGGCCCGTTGCTAAGCTCACTGCGCATGATAAATTTCAGAGGATTACCGTCCGGCGTGATCCACACCAGTTGGGTACGGCTGCTGTCGAGCGGGGTGATAAGCGCCTTATCCAGCAAACGGATGAAGCCCCAGTTTCCCTGATTACTGGCATACAGGCGCATTTCTGTATTGACTGAGCGCCAGCTCAGATCCACACCGGGGTAATACGTATTGCCCGGCCAGGTGAAGCTCTGCCAGCTTTCCATCTGGTTGAAGTAATCCAGTTTCTGACCATCGAGCGTCAGCTGGGTGCGGGCCACATCGCGTGACGGTCGGGCCATCAGTTCGAAATGAACCCCGGCATCGCCCTGGGCAAAGACAATATCCGAGATATCGGCAAGCTTATTGATGGCGGCGAGAAACGCCGGGCTGATGCTCATTCCCTGGCTGGCAGCCGGATTCACCACCCAGTGACTGCCTTCCTGATGCAGCATGCCGCCGAGATTGTTTTTGATAAATGCCGCGATACGCCCGGAGTCGCTGCGCAGGAACTGGGCCAGCAGTGGCAGTGAAGCATCGCTGCCGGTGGCCTTAAACGGATAGCGTCCGGCAAAGGCGGTGTTCCACTGCGAAACAATGGTGCTCTGCCAGCGGGCATTGAGGCTGCCTGCCGCCGGAGCCAGCACCTGACGCCAGGCCAGATCGAGCGGCTGCACAAACAATGACTGCCCGAATCCGTTCCACTCCTGCCCGAGACTTGCCGCTACCAGAGAGCCGTAGTCACGGGTGTCGGTCAAATCGATGGCTTTTCCCTGGAAAACAGTCTGGGCCAGCATCTGCGCCATCGCCTGCGGATCAGGGGCGCTGGTCACCTGCTGCAGCTTGAGACGCACCTGGGTTACACGGGCAAGCCAGGACTGGAAGCTGAGGTTACCGTTTGAGCCGGTACCGTCCTTGCCGGCCATCAGCCCCGTAAGCGGACCAAAGACGCCATCCAGCGGCCCTTTCGGCCCCTGCGCCTGTTCAATAAACTGTTTTGCACTCTTCTGACGCCCCACCAGTTTTTTCGCCGAGTCCACCAGGGTGTCAGCCAGAGCCTCTCCTTTTGTCCCGGTCTGTCCCTGCCAGGCAAGCGTATTCATCAGCGCCACCAGAGGTGACTGGCGCACATCCGCCAGCAGGTTCAGCTGGGCAATCGCTTCGGAGAGCGAGGCGGCTTCATGCCACTGAATGCTGTTGGCCATGTTAAGCCAGGCGTTACCAAAATCGGTGAAATATCGTTCCGTCAGACGCTGTTTCAGCGCTTCCGGTGACACATCACTGCCCGGCTGATGGGTTTTGTCAGTCAGCACCCAGTCGATTTCATCGCGGCGGGTCTTCACCACTTCATCAATCGCATCTTCAACCTGCTCTTCCCACGCCTGACGGGTAAACATCCCCGGCACCACTTCTTCAGAAGAAAACAGGGTTGACGCGTCCGTGTCGCCGGTCATATCCGCCAGGGTTAAATCCGGCCAGTTTCGGGCAATGCGCCCGAGCATCTCCTGGTACAAACCAGATTCGGCGTTACGCTGCCCAATTTGTTTGAGCAAAATCTGGCGCACCGTCCCCACCAGTTCGCGGTCAGGGGGAATTTTCCACTCCGGGTGTGCCGGCAGGTTCTGCGCCCAGAAGCCGAGCAGCTTCGGCGCCTGGGTCTGCCACACGCTGTCCGGCACGCCGCTGCGGTGCGGCCAGGCCTTCAGCATATTGCCCGCCAGCCACTCCGCATCCGCTTTGTCTGGACGGGCCAGCATCAGGTAGCCTTTAAGCAGGCCGTAGGTCTGCTGGGTGGCTGACGTTCGTGCGGTGCTTGCCGGTGGCAACTGCACAAAAGCGTTAAGCTGGCGGTGAAGTTCGTCTGTCAGCGCATCACGCATCAGCTGCTGGTTGTTACGGGCGTATAATGGCCAGAGCATCTTCAGCGTGTCGCTGTCCTGGTTCAGGCCAAAGCGGGTGTACCACGGCGCACCGTGCACTTCGCGGTTCTGCAGGCGGGCAATGGTCTGCTGCAGTGCTAACTGGTTACGCAGGCGCTCCGGCAGAGGCTGTTTAGTGTCAGCGGCAACCCGGGCCGTATCCTGGGCCAGCCAGATTTGGGTGCGGTTGACGGACAGGGACAGTAGCGTGCCCGCCCCCCAGAGCAGTACCAGACCGAGCAGCACCAGGCGCAGCACCTTTTGCCAGTGGAAACCGATTTTACGGGCATGCACCTGCAGGCTGTCGTTTTCGAGCGCCTGCCAGACCGGTGGTGAAAGGCGCGCATGCGGCACCGTTTCGGTCCCTGGCAATGCCGGACTGAACATCACACCACGCAGACGGTATGGGGCTGGCCCTGACATCAGCGTGGTCAGCAGCGGAATCAGGGAGCGTCGCAACGAGCCGCGCAGGGCTTTCGACAGGCTCAACAGCCAGTGGTGCTGAGAGTTCTCCAGCAGCGCCGACACGCCTGGGGTTTGCAGGTCTGACGAGAGTGAGGTCAATGTCGAACGGACCTCTTCCGTTGTCGCACCTGGACCAAACAGCGCGCCGGCTGGAGGTACACCCACTCCGTCCTGGTCCCAGTAGCCTTCCCGGACAAGCCACAGCCAGACCGGCAGTTGCCAGCCCAGCTGAGTATCGGTTTTCTGACGTACACGCACCAGCGTGTCCTGCTTCGCCGTATCGGGCAGTGCAGCCGCGTTCATCACCTGCACCACGCCATCCAGCGGACGCTGTGGTCGCACTGCTTTCAGCACGGACAGGAACTCATCATCCGGCACGCTCTCCGCCAGACCGCCGTAAATAAGCACAATCCCGTCACTTTCCTGCCAGCGATCGCCCTTAAGACCCGGCACCACCTTTTCGATATCACTGTCGGTCCCCTGTACCAGCAACAGGCGAACTTTGGCTTTCCAGCGATGGCGGTAGCGCAGGCGCAGATGATCGACCAGCGCCTCAGCCACAAACCGGGAGGTGTCCGCGTCGGTATGCTTTGCTTCAGGCTGGGATGCAGCAGCCTGCTGTCCGGAGCCGACCACATCCAGCTTTCCCTGTTTCTCACCGTTCTTAGCGAATACGGTTTCAAGCACCCAGCCGATAATCAATGCTGCCAGCATCAGCAGCAGGCTGATTATCACTATGCCGGTCGTACTGAATGGCCCTATATTGAAGGTGTCCTTAACCCACTCCGGCCATAACAAGAGTGCGCCGCCAATGAGGCAGACAGACAGTGCGCCCAGAAGCAGCGCAAGCAGAAAAGTGGATGCGATTTTCATAACGGAGGAGAGCAATCCCTTGAGAGTTATTCTGGTGTGACAATACAGAGTTGTCGGTTGTCTTCAGCCAGTTCCGTGACAGTAAGTTGTGCTTTGCTGTCGTTCAGGCACTGGCGGGCTGCCAGCTGTAACGCCTGCCAGGGAGCGGCAACGCCCGCAAATCCGACAACCGTATCAATATGGGTAATTTTATCGGCTTTAAGCCCCGGGGCATGTGCCTCCCGGGCCTTGCTGAAGATATCGCCGGAGGCCATCTGGCCGCCGCTGGTCCAGGCCTGCTTCAGTGCAGTTTTTTCCAGTCCTGACCACATCATGACGCGCTCAAATGCCCGATCGAGATTGCCATCGCGACAGATCTGCGGCCGGTGAACCCTGACCGACACATCCGGAATGTCCTTCAGGCGGCAGTTGGTAAGCAGTAACATGGAAATGGCCTCGCCACTGTCCTCTGGCGGGTGTTCGTAAAGCTGAGCGCTGACCAGCAGTAACGCAGCAGCATGGTCATAATGGCAGTCCAGCCAGTAGTCCAGGATTTCCAGCCCCGTCAGGTCGCGGATACGCACCAGCGGGTGAATAACGCTTTTTTGCAGGAGCGATGGCAGTGTCGAAAACTGTTCACCGGTATCCACCGCCAGATAGCAGGTCAGCGTTGACGGGAGCAACGACACCAGATTCTGGACGTGGGCGATGACTTCCTGGCAATAATGCGCTTCACGGTCAGCCATTTCCCCGGCGACCGACAGCGCCCGGTGACGAACCGGATTGCCACCATTAACGGGCTCACAGGGCATCATCAGGGGCTTTTTGGCTAACACGGCCTCGTGTGTCATCGGGCTGGCAGACCCCAGCCCGTTAATCAGGGATTCACCGATAAGCCAGGCAAAGCGCTGTCCGCGCGCAACGTCTGCCCGGTACCGGGCGGCGGTTGTGGCGTTTTTTCTTTCACAACGTCCATGGAGGAGTGCGTAACCAAAATAACGCCCGACAACCAGCAAGCTCCACAACACGACAGGCAGTCCTGTTGCCAGTCCCCAGAAAGCTGCACCGGAGCGTTCGCCCTTCCATAACAGGAATGTGGTTGCAGCCCCTACCAGTAGCATCACAAGTCCTAAGAACAGCCAGCGTTTAAAACGCGGACGGGGCGGCAGTTTTTCCTGCGCGGGAATACGCTCAAGTTCAACCGGCACGTTTATCCCACCAGAGCATTGGGCAGTGAGCTGATAAGCGTGCAGCCGCAACCACACTTGTGGCCATGGAATGCCACAGGAACTCCGCGATCGCGATAATTTGGGTTACCTTCGACGATAGTGGTATCGCCATGCTCAGGACAGGAAACACGATCACCTTTACGGGCCACGCCGATATCGCCAAAGAACATGGTTGTTGAACAAGACAGCACTTCCCCGCCATGGGTAGTTTTGTCACCGAGACGAATAATTCCTTGCATATATTTTTGCGTTCCTTGTTCATTTTTCAATGTTTTTGAAAGGGTATAATGCTTTTTTATCTATGCTCTTTTTTATTTTCGACTTATCTACAAACGAAGGCCAATCATACGATTTGGTGATAAACTCCCATGAATAGAATTCATCACCACTATCTATAATTGATATATTCAGAACACTCCAACTCTCATCAGAGCAATGTGATTTTTTTGCGTAATCAGAATCAGAAAAACATGCCCGTATCTGCTCCTTACTATAAAATGGTATTTTAGAAAACACCGTCTTGTATGTCCCATCTTCATTTAACATCATAAAATCAGCTAGATCCATCTCCTTACCACCTCCTGAATAAGAAGTAGACCATTTCTGAACCAGAGCAACTGCATTTTGAGTTTTGCTTAATGGGTACAAGGCTGGAAAAATATTAATACCACTCTCTGATAAATCCTCCCCATCATCATCAAGACTATCTTTCATAGCATAGTTACTGAAGTCCCATACCTGAGAAACTAAATACCCTGCACCTGCGTCGTTTTTAATTCTCACAAGGACTCGTGATGATGTACTTAAGAAAATCTCATTTGGGTTATTTTTTCCCTTCCATATCTTTGCCTGATCATGTTCACCACAGTATTTTTTAACAGAGTTGCAAATGGCAGAATACTCAGCACTGTCACTTTTAACCCCAACAAATGGAACAGGTTTTATATCAGATGCTAAAACATAAGAAGAAAATAAAAAGTATGTCACCAGGATATTTTTTATCATTATGGCCATCAAGATTGCTTTATATCTTCAAACTTAACCCATCTAACCAACGGTTTCCCTTTAGGGCTAACGTAACCTACTTCTACCCATTTTTTATTCTGTGAAAATTGAATAACCTTAACCTTATCCCCAGCAACCAAGTATGCTTTTGTTATTGAACTTTCATCAGGGGATGAATATAGGTATGACTTACTGACATTAATTGATGTGGATGTCTCTAACTTGTTGATGTAATCTAAAACACCATTCAGCACCAACTGCCTTACATCCTTGTTTTCCTTTGATAAAGTTTGGTAATCGTTAACATTTTCACTACTCACTTTATCACAGCGCATCAAATTATTAGCATCCACTGTTTTTAGTGTTGAATATGAACCCTCAATTTTTCTTACAGCAGGTTTCATCGAAAGAAAATCAAAAGTGTCTGCATCATTATCATCAGAACTAGAAAGGATATCTTTACCCTTAGCCCATTGATAACCACAAGCCTCACCATCCCAATCACTTACGATGCAGCCATTACGCATATCAATAACACTACAATATGCTTTACTTACATACTGTTTCGCACCGTCACCAGAATCAAGATAATCACCGGCGACACTATTAACAACAAGATAGTTGCCGCTAGGTGAAACCTTACTAGATCCATCTTCTGTATAGTATCGATCTGTACGACTAAGATCGATTTTTTTTCCATTTTGACTAAATATCAACTTACTCCAAGCATCTGACTCAATATTATCGCCATGTTTAGGCTGGCTAAAAACAGCTGAATTTCCATTTTGAGACCTTACTTCTATATCAGCATGCGCAGAATTACAAACAGCGACAAACATCATAGATACAAATAAAAAATTGCTCTTCATAGTTTTGCCTTCAATTGATTATATCTTTTAGTAGAGTCAGTCATTCGTCGTGTTAGCCTATATTCATCCAATAATAGTCGTTCATTGCTTTCATGCTGAGCCCCCCACGTTTTTGGATCGGAGTTGATTGAAGGGTTATGGGAATGGAAATTTTTGATTGCTTCTTTGAAATCCGCTGTAACATTAGCGGGTCTATTAACAGACTCATCTAAAACCAATGCTCGTCCAAAATTACTTTTTGCATAATCTTTGATTTTAGCCCCATTACCCACAGAACCATTTTCTGCATGATGAAGCCGTTTAACAAAATCAAGAACTTGTAAATCCAAGTATTCTGGGAGAGATATAAGCTTAACTAATGCAGCCAGCGGCTTGTTGTGAATAACTTTTCTAAATGTGGTTTCACTACATCCATTTCTAATTAGATGCTTAAGCTCCGTTGCAGTTATTTTCTTGCCACCGGTCAATTCCGCATCGCTATAATACACGATAGAAGATGTACCACTCCCCTCAACAGTCCAACCACAATTGACAGCATGGGCAACATATAAATCTGAATGAGAATCTCTGAATGACGCTATCTGAGCGGATAACTCCCCTTTTCCTTCTAGTCCAGCGCCATCTTTTACAGTCTTCTGCATAGCCCCTGCGGTTATAACTTCGCTATCGTACGACTGGATCGCATCCATATTCCCTTCATTTTGAGACATTGCGATAAGAATATCTTTCTCATCCTCGGTGATCTCACCTGATTTCAACAACTCTTCCCAGCGAGGGTATTTATCCAAAGAAATTGTCCCGCTATAGATAGGACCATACTGAGTACCATATCTTGTTACTTTGAATTTATCAGCATATTTTAATTCACAGTCACATGCAGTCTCTTTCAATGCTGACAAAAATACCACTGGGTGCATATGCCAGACTGGCGCACCGCTGCTGAATCCCTCCACCTTGCTCATCCATTCCATGTCGTCAAACCACTTTTTGACATAGCTAACACAGAGGGGGTCAAGCTGTTTTAAAAACGTTCTCCATCGATGATGGCTGCTGCCGCCAAACCATTCACTGTCGTGTCTGACCACCATCCGCGCCGCGATATCCCTGACATCCAGCTCCGCGTAATTCACCGCGAGACGCAGTTCTTCGCCGGAAAGGTCACCGCTGTTATCACTGTCCATTTTCCGCAGCAGGGATTTATAGTAGTCAGAGACCTGTTTTTCCCGGATACCACGTTCAGGGCGTACCCACTCCGCAATTCTGGTGAACCCGTCCTTGATCCACCCCTCACGCAGGGATTTCGTCATATCGGATGTGGACGGTTCCTCAAATGTGCTGAAGCCCAGCTTCGTCAGGTCATACTGGTTGATATCTGCATCCACATCGGCTTCATTGAGCCAGGCCCCATCCCCGATATCAAACCAGCGCTTACCGTCTTTATCTGTGAACGGATGGCATTTGTCCTGCGGCATGATTTTGTGAATATCTTTCTTCACCTTTCCTTCAGTTTTGGTGAAGGTATCCCCGGAACGGGCATAGACCGAACTCTCCGGGTGAATATGAGCGTATTTCGGGCCAGTTTTCACCTGGGCCTTATTGCTCAGAAAATCGACCATCCGGCTGTCGGTGCTGATTACTTCAATGTGTGCGAACGCACTTTTCTCCACACCGTGTAAGTCGCAGGGGGCAATGTCTTCCGCGAGGTAACCCACGGCATCGCCAGCTGCAACTTCCATTTTGGTTGCCGGTTTAACGACGGTATCAAATGTGCCCTGCGCTACAGCCTGCTGCATCCAGGCCGGCAGGTGCGCCCTCCGTTTACCGGCAGGTGTCATATATTGCGGGTCGAGCGACACCCAGAACGCCCCGCCGGTCATTTCGGATTTGCTGTTGAGCATCCGGGCAAGCCCGAACGTCTGCGTCTGCCCCTTCAGATCGAAGGTGATCTCACGCAGCACAATGACGCTGTCGCCCGTTTTCAGCTTATTCTTCGCAACCGGAGCCTTATCTCCGTCTTTTTCTTTGCCGGTATATTCACGCTGACTCAGCCCGTCCCCCTTATCAGTAACCTGATACAGCTTGTGCTCCGGAAAGGCAGACAGCGGAGCAAGCCCGATATACAGCGAGTAAAAATCGAGGCTGTTGTCCTTTTTTTCGGGATCGGGGGTACAGGTCGATTTAACCAGCACAAACGTACTGGAATACTGCAGCGGGTTATTGATGTATTTACCGGTCAGATAGTCCTGATTAATACGCCAGGCCACCACTTCGCCGCCCGCCATAAACTGAAGCGGCACCGCCGTGTCTGCCGTCTCGTCTGTCAGCAAGGAACCCGGGGCACTCTTACTGGTGATGTGGATCCCGCCGTGCCACATGTTGTTTGTTCCGGCCAGCCAGGAGCCGTGTGGCTCCTGACAGAGCGGCTGCATCATGTCATCCGCGGTGGCGTAGTGCTCGCCATTGGCTTTTCGGGCAGGAAAACAGATTTTCATTCCGGTCATCCTTAACGTGAAGGGATATTACGTGTTTTGGGAGGCGTCACGCTGGCATTTGTCTGGCTGAACTTAGGCGGCGTGGTGTCCATGCTGCCACCAGCCATCGGCGAGCGGTAATGCGGGGATTTCACCAGGTAATCCCCCAGGGTTTCTTCCACTATGCCGCCGTTGTCCAGCGTGATACTGGAGCCGCCGCCATTGAGTCGCAGTTTAGGCGCACTAATGAGCAGCTCATCTTTGTTACTGCTGATGGTAAACAGCAGCTCTGATGTCATCTCCATCGAACTCGCCTCTGCGCGGACCTCAACATCCCCCTGATTGGCAATGAGCTTTGCCCCGGACTGATGAGCAAACAGCCCGACAGACTCACTGGCAGCCAGCGTGATGTTCTTCATTGCTCCCATATCCAGGTGCTGACCCGCACTCAGGATAGTGTTCTGCTTGCTGGCCATCTGAAGATGCTCACCCGAGGTGAACGCCACTCCCTGCGGTGCGCTACCCAACAATGCAGCGGACTGGAGGTCTTTCAGGCGGTTTTCCAGCAGGCTGTTTTGGCTTTCCAGGTCACAGGTGAGTGCCTTAGCCTGCTGCGCGAGAAGATTCAGACGGTTCATTTCTGCCGCCGACTGGTTAAGGCGCTCAATGGCCGGTGCCATATCCAGCACTTTGCCCTGCGCCGCTGGCTGCGCATCGGCGGTCAGGAACATCCCCCGTCCGGCACGCAGCGCGCCGTACTCATCTGTTCGCAGCTCAAACCCGGTACCGCGGAGTTCACGCTCACTGTCCACGACGTGGCCGCCGTTAAGCTGCGTCTTGCCAAAGGGTGTTGCGAGCTTGAAATGTTCTTCCTGACGCTTGTCTTCCAGGCGGAATTTGTTATCCCCCGCCGTACGCCAGATATTGCGCGTATGATTATCACGGGTGACGTGGTCCGGGTGTTCTGAATCGTGCTGAGCGTGGGCAATGTACGGGCGGTCAGGGTCACCCCCGTCGAACATCACCGAGACTTCAGTGCCATCAAGCAGCGGGGAGTGGAAGCCGTAGGTATCCCCGGCGTACGGTTTTGCCATACGCAGCCAGAGGTAGGCATAGCCCTGTTCGGTGCTGTTGCGGTCAAAATCGAGCCGGACGCGGTAGCGCCCCTGATTGTCGAGATACGCATAGGTGTCATGCTTCTCATCGCTTTCCACCCGGGCTGGCAGGGAGCCCGCCATCACCGGGCGGTTCAGCAGCGCCGGGCGGTAGCAGACCGTTTCACTGTACGGAATGCCCGTAAAGCGCAGCTGAAAGCCTTTGTCACGCGCACCAGAGGTGTGGACCCCGGTAATGACGATGCCGTCTTTGAGCGAATCAGGCAGACCACTGCCCTGCGGCTCCAGGACTTCACCCGGGGCCAGAACCGGGCTGCTCGCACGTCCCGTGACGGTCTGCTGGGCATTGAGGTAACGTTCATGACGCAGGCGGGCATACCAGGCACCGCTCTCCGGCGTTTCCGTATCCCCTTCACTCAGGAACGGCTCGGCATAGTGATACACCTCACCGGTGGTCGCCCCACTCTCCTGGCGAACCGTCACCGAACTGTCCTGTGGGGCCAGCGCATCGCGGTAGTTATAGTCGCGGGTAACCACACTACCGGTGACCACACGGTCTTTCGGCCGAATATCCCAGACGCTCTCCTGTCCGTTGTCGCTGGTGCGTGACGGCGGAATAATGGGCAGCTTCACGCCAAACTGATACTGCATCTGGCTGTCCTGGAAAATCACCACATCCTGTTCAATGCGGCCGTCCATCTCAAAGCGCCAGAAGATACCCACCTCAGCCAGCAGGCGCTGAACAAAAGCCAGGTCTGTCTCACGCCACTGGGTGATGAGCTCCCGGGCCGGATAGGTCTGAGACAGACGAAATTCAAAATCCGCTCCTTCCAGCCCATGGGAACGCAGGATTTGCTCCACCACTTCCGGCACCGACTGATTCAGATACACCGCACAGCGCTCGGTATGCTGCATCAGGGCAATACGCGGCACGAGTCGCAGGGCGTAGGTGATTTCATCCCCTGAGCCAGAGATCCGACGGAATGTATCCACCACGCCGTATACCGTGCGCACCGGCGCAGCCGGCGTGCCATCAAACAATGGCGTCTGAAAGGTGAAGGATGCCGGTTTCAGCATCATCTCATTGCTGGCAATGCTCGCCGCACAGGTGAAGGTGACATCGTAGTGCCACGGCTGGCTCAGCGTTTCACTGGCGCGAAAACGCAGCACGTCCAGAAAGTGTGAACAGTCATGGATATCCACACGATAACGGGACAGCCCCAGCACTTCGTCTGTTTTCTTCTGTGCTAGACTGCTCGGGTTCTCCATCATCAAGCCTCTCCTGTAGTGTCCGTGGCATCAAATTCAAGCACTATCCCCTCTTCGTCATTCCAGCAGAGCGTAAGGGAGTCCGGTTTCTGTTTCGCGGCCATGTGGGCCAGCAGTTGCTGGCTCAGCACCGGCAGGATTTGCTGGTTGAGCAGGTTGTCGACATTGCGCGCACCGGTGTCCGGCAACAGGCAGGCGGCGGTCAGCGCGTCATACAGGCTGCCATCAATATGCGTGGTCAGGCCGTAGTGACGGTTCAGGCGCTTGCTGACCTGTGACAGCTTCATTTCCACGATGGTGCGCATGGCGGCCTCCGCCAGAGGACGGTAAATCACCGTCTGGAAACGAGCGAGCAGTGCCGGCTGGAAGTGGTCGCGTAAAATCGGGCGCAGCAGTTCGTGCAGGTCTGCTTCGGTGGATTCAGGTTGTTCGTCCAGCAGTTGCATCAGGTGGTCACTGCCGAGGTTGGAGGTCATGAGGATGACGGTATTGCGGAAGTCGATTTCGCGCCCTTCGCCGTCACGCATAAAGCCGCGGTCGAATACCTGATAGAACAGGTTCATGACGTCACGGTGTGCTTTTTCCACCTCATCAAGCAGCACCACGCTGTACGGGCGCTTACGTACCGCTTCGGTGAGAATGCCGCCCTGACCGTAACCCACGTAACCCGGAGGCGAGCCTTTCAGCTGCGACACCGTGTGCGGCTCCTGGTATTCGGACAGGTTGATGGTGATGAGGGATTTCTCACCGCCGTACAGCACGTCCGCCAGCGCCAGTGCAGTTTCGGTCTTACCGACGCCACTCGGACCAACCAGCAGGAACACGCCCTGCGGACCATTCTCGGACGTCAGCCCGGTTTTTGCCGCACGCAGGCGCCGGGCGATGGCGGTCAGCGCCACGTCCTGCCCGACCACGCGCTTGCCGATTTCGTTTTCGAGTGTCAGCAGTTCGGTCTGTTCATCTTTCATCAGGGAGGAGAGCGGAACGCCGGTCCAGTCGGCAATCACGTTGGCAACCATACGGATATCCACATCCGGCCGGATTAGTGCACCGTCCTGCTGCAGAAAATTCAGCTGTTGCTGCAGGGTGTGAATATCTGCCTGACGACTGATGTCCTGACGGCAGGCTATCAGCTCCCCGACCAGCTGGCGCTCTACCTCAAGACGGGCTTCCTGCGTTTTCAGCTCCGATTCAAGCTCCGTACGCAGCGTGTCAATGACTGCCAGCCGGTCACCGTGTGACGATGCTCCTGCGGCAATGTCCTCCAGCAAGTCCTGTGTTTCCATCCCAAGCGCTATCAGACGGGATTTCAGGCGTACAATAGCTTCCGGCACGGTATCAAGACTCATGCGCACTCGCGCGGCGGCGGTATCCAGCAAATCAACCGCCTTGTCCGGCAACTGCCGGCCGGTCAGGTAGCGACGGGACAGGGTGACGGCCGCACGGACCGCATCGTCAGTGATGTGCACGTTATGGTGTTCGGCATAGCGGGATTTGAGACCGCGCAGCATCAGACAGGCGGTGTCGTCATCCGGCTCGTCCACCTTCACCATCTGGAAGCGGCGCTCAAGAGCGGCGTCACGCTCAAAATATTGTTTGTATTCAGACCATGTGGTGGCAGCGATGGTGCGAAGTTCGCCACGCGCCAGTGCCGGTTTCAGCAGGTTCGCTGCATCCGCGCCCCCCGCCTGGTTACCGGCACCGATAATAGTGTGGGCTTCATCGATAAACAGCAAAATCGGCACCGGCGACTGCTGTACAGCATCGATGACGTTTTTCAGGCGCTGTTCGAACTCACCTTTCACGCCTGCACCTGCCTGCAACAGGCCGAGGTCGAGAGTGCGCAGAATAACCGGTTTCAGGCTTTCCGGAACGTTGCCTTCAGCGATACGTAAAGCCAGACCTTCCACAAGCGCCGTTTTGCCGACGCCTGGTTCACCCACCAGAATCGGGTTGTTCTTGCGACGGCGCGAGAGAATGTCCACCATCTGGCGGATTTCAGTATCACGACCAAAGACCGGGTCAATCCTGCCCTCTTTCGCTTTGGCGGTGACGTCGAGCGTAAATTTATCCAGCGCATTTTGCAGCGCGGGGGTCAGTTCCCCCTCTTTCAGTTCTGCCCTCACCGGACGGCCAACAAACTCCACCTCACCACCGTGGCTCTGCGCCAGCTCTGCTTCCTGCTGCACGGCCGGACGTTCGTCCGACTGTGCGTCGAGCAGCGGACGCAGACGATCCAGCTGGCTCTGGCCCAGCGTCAGCAGCGGCCACAGCCCGTCACAGCGAACCAGTTTCTGTTTCTCAACCAGCGCCATCAGCAGATGGATGCTGCGAATTTGTTCCTCGCCGTTAAGAGAAGCAATCAGCCAGGCTTCCTGCAGCAGAGTCTGAATGGTATCAGACAGCTGCGGACGGTGTCGTACCGAACGCGGCTGTTTATCGAGCCAGCCCAGCAAATCCTGCCAGATGGCGTCCATGTCCCACTCGTAGCGGCGGGCCAGCACCGTCAGGTCACCTTCACCCTGCTCAAGCAGTTTCAGCAGCCAGTGCTCAGGCAAAATTTCTGCATGGGCGCGGGTCTGACACAGGGAGGCTGCCCCTTCCATCGCGCGGGCGCAGTAAGGGTTGAGACGTCGAAGGAGGATTGCCGGGTTTTCCATGTTTGCTTGCTCACTGTTGAGGACCGTTCAGGCACGCTACCGCCCCTGGCCGTTACCGAGGCCCATAAGGTCTGTTTCCGGGATGTGATGTTTTTTGCTCAACGCCCGCACAGGCAGACGCTCAGCAAAAGCAAAAAAGCGGACAGAGAAACTCTGCCCGCTCGTGACTTACGCGGTGGCGCGTTCGTTCCAGGAATCGGAATGAATGATGTTGCCGTCTTTGTAGGTCCAGGTGATTTTTTCGTAGCGCAGCTCAATCTGCTCCAGATGGTTGTGCTTCTCGAAAGAAGGATCCTTGATGTCGTGCATCACCGGATTCACCTTCACCACCTTCACGTTCTCAAGCTTCGTGTTGAAGTACTCCACTTCCTGACCCGCATCGTTGATTTTGTACCACTTGAATTCAGCGGATTTCAGGGTCTGACCGGTGGTCACCGCCTTGTACAGGTACGGGCTTGAGGAGTCGATTTCCTTGGTGAACCTGAACGGGGTGTGGATACGGGTACCGGTCAGCTTGCCAGTGTTGTTGTCGGTCGGGATGTACAGGTCATGCTGCTGTGCAACCACTTCGATGCTGCCGTCACGATCCTGAACGTCAACAGACCCTTTGATGTCCGCGCCGCCGTCGTCTTTCAGCCAAAGATAACAGGAATTGCCATGGAATTACTCTCCATTGTGTAGTGATGCGCCATCATCCTGCGATGACGCCTGGGTGTGGCCCGGTATCTGACAGGCATTCGCCTGCGGTACCAGACTGATTTCGACACGGCGGTTGAGCGCACGGCCCTCCGGGGTGTCATTGGTTGCGATCGGACGGCTTGCGCCATAGCCCTGCACCGCAAAACAGCTTTCCGGCACGTCACCGGTGTCACGCATCCAGTCACGCACCGCCTCGGCACGTTTCTGTGACAGCGTCTGGTTCAGCTGTGCATTACCTGTATTGTCTGTATGGCCCGCGACCACAATCAGCCAGCCCGGTTTGGCCTTAATGCCGACCAGAGAATTGACCAGCATTTTGGTCGAGCCGGTTTTCAGCACCGCTTTGCCGGAGTCAAACAGCGACATACTGTCGAGACGGACAATTTTAGGTACCGGCTTAAGCTTCGGTTTTGGCGGTGGCGGCGGAGGCACATACGTATCAATGGCCTGCTGCACGGCCAGCCACAGACGGTTGCCCGGATACAGCCCGAGCCCGAAGCGAGATGGCTCTCCCTGACGCTGCCAGCGCTCCAGCAACAATGCATCCTGCTGCAGGGCATGCAGGGCCTGCGCTTTCGGGGAATAGTGGTTCATCGGGATAGCCTGCCAGCGCTGAAGGTCGGCGCTGACCGTGCGGATAAGCGACTGGTTATGCCGTACGGACAGGACAATGGCACCCAGGGCGCATAACAGCAGAATCATCACCACCCGACGCGCGGTTTTGCCACCCTGCAACGGGGTGGTATAAGGAGCCAGCAGAGGAAGTACCGCATCGGCAAAATGCCAGCGCGGTTCACAGGCAGTGACATGGCCGGCAGGGGCAATGCGGGTCTGGCGGAACAATAACTGTGGCCACAGCGCGGCTGTCGAGGTGGATACCGACCCGAGACGCAGGGTGACAGCAAATGGTCGTAAGGCCGGACACAGCCTGTCCGCTTTGCTCAGTTCATCCAGCATCACGGCGTGAAGCAGCGATGTCGCCTGGGTCAGGTATGGCTGAATAAGAGCCGTCTGTGGGGACTGCTGCCATTCGCTGAGGGTGATGGCAGGTTCGTCTTCAGGACATACCAGGGTCGTATTTCCCCTTACCACTATCCAGGGCGTTTCCGGACCGCTGAATTCGGCACTCAGGACCACCGGCACGCTAAAGCCGGTCAGCTCCCGCAACTGCTTCATCTGCAGGCGGAATGCTTTCAAAGAGGCGCGCAACGGCGCCTCATCTTCATGCTGGTCCGGCAAACAGCGGTACATTACGGCGAGCTGGCCTGCCATCGTCGGCGTACGGGCCAGCAGACGCTCTGCAAAAGGCGTGAGTCCGGTCAGTTCCGTTATCCGGAGGTACCACCCCTGCGCCGTGCCGCGTGTCTGCCCTGCTGCGAACATGTTATCGTCCACATCCCCGCAGACCAGCACCACCGGTCCGGTATGACTGTCGGGCGGGAAAATTCCGGCCTCATCAGCCAGCTGTACCGGTCGCTGTTGACGGTAACGGCGACGAGCAAGCATGCCCGCAACCAGCAAGGCTACCAGAGTCAGGAAGGCTTTCCCGGCAACCGGCCAGGTCAGGAATCCCCATACCAGCCACAGCACGGCGGCAAGGCAGAGCACTACCGGCAGGGCCGCCCGGGCCAGGGTTTTTCCACGCATCAGGGCTGCTCCGGCAGTTGCTGGCGCAGCAGATCCTGCAACCACAAATGACCGCCCAGCCAAACCGCACCGGTCAGGATCACCGCCAGCACAATCCAGAACCAGACGGACCGCAGCAGGTTGTAACGACGGCGACCGGTCTTCTGAACCACCAGTGATGTCCCGCTTTCCAGCGGTGGCACTCGCTCATTCAGGGCAGCGATCACTTCATCGCGCTGAGACTGTCCCACCCCGGAGAGGCTGTATTGCCCCTGAAACCCCAGCGCCAGCACCCGCTGGTAGCAGGTCAGCACCGCAGGCTCCGGCGCGGGCTGACGCAGCACTTCCGCGATACGATCATACAAGGCTCCGCCCGCTCTCAGGGAGCCGAAGTAAACCGCCTGCAGTGGCGCAGAACGCCAGGCGCGTTGCCCGGCATCAAGGGTCATATTCAGCGCATCGGGGGCACTGTCGCCGGATACTGCCGCTTGCGCATTTTCCACTTTCTGAGCCACGGGTTTACGATTCATCACGGTTTCGTCCAGCAGGGCGCACTGGGCATAAGTGATGTGATCAATACTTTCAGCACCCAGCCCGGCGCGCTCCAGCGCCTCGCGCACGCTTTCCACCTGCGCTTTGCAGGCCGCATACAGCGCAGGGCCATCTGTCACCTGCCCACCGTGACGCAATTGCGCCACGGTTAGCCAGGTTTCCGCCATCAGGGCATCAATGTCGATAACCTTATTCATGAGCGCAGCACCGCAAACAGTTCAAGCTCCAGCTCGCCGAGCAGGGATGGAACGTAGAATACGCACACCCCCTGATCCAGCATTTCGCGGGCCGCATCACTCTCCATGTCCAGTACAAAGTACTGGTTCTCCAGACGCACAGGCAGTGCAGCAGGGACACGGCTCAGGGCAATGAGGCCAATTCCCTCGACGGCCACGCCGGATACTTCACCGACATTCGCCGGGGCACCGGCAATACACATCTCTGCGAACCGTTCAGCAATCTGCCATGCTGGCTGACTGGCTCGTACGGAAAGGTAAAAATCTGCTTCATCGCGCAGACGAATATCATGCAGTACCGCTTTCCAGGTTTCCGGATCCAGACGATCCATCCTGACCGCGACCACTCGTGACGGCAGGCTGGCCTCCAGCAGCTCACTGATGAGGTCAAACAGCGGCGGGAAAGTTTTTTCCGGCGCGCGGTGGTCATATCCCGGAATGGCATCCAGATCGTGCTCAAGCGAGAAGGTCAGCATACTGCCGGCAAGACGCGCCAGTTCGGCCCAGACCTGCTCAGGATGTCTGTCAGGGAAGCGCTCATACTCAGAAAGCACCCGTGCATGCGAGTTCAGGGCATTCAGCAACCAGAACAACGAAACGTCAGCGACCGCAAAATCGGCCATTCTGTCGTTGCTTTCACGACGCATGGACATCAGACGCTGACGACGGGAGCGCAACTGGCGATTCAGCAGCGCAAGACGTTCACACAGATTACGACTTGCCGAGAAGAGCGCCATCGGCGGGATAAAGTCAGGATCCTGACGCCAGCCCCCCTGCCCGTCCTGTAACAGACGGGCAATGGCGCAGGTATCCCAAGCACCGTTGTCTTCATGTCCGAAACGGAATGCCAGATTAAACCGGGCCACCGCCATCGACTCTTCTTCCTGACCGAAGCGGTCGGCGATTGTCTCCCAGGCTTCCCGATAGCGCAGCGGGCGCTCTGCAGGTAGCGTGTCTGTCTGCACATTCACGATCCCGGCCTGCATCACCGGTAACGCCACATACACTGTCACCGGGGCATTGCCGGCAGAAGCCGGTGCCTCGATCTCACGTGGCTCCGGAGGCAGGTCACTGAATCGGGTATCAACCAGTGTGTCATCCGGTAACCAGAGACGAAGTGACTGCGCCTGCACGCGGCCGGAGGCCAGCATCGCGTCATCAAGCTCAACCCGACCAACACCCCAGGGGAAAGCATTTCCACGGGCGGCAATACCAGCCCGGGAAAATGCATCCCATTCAGACTGCTGCTGGAACTGCTGAGGGGCCAGAAGTGCCCCTTCATTCCATAACGGACGATGAATTTTCATCCCTGATTTCCCCTCGCCTCAGGATTTGGCTTTCGGCATCTGGGAAACCAGCGACAGGTTGACGTCCATCCCTTCCACCTGGAAGTGCGGCACCGCATAGAGTTTCACGCGGAAGAAGCCCGGGTTATCTTCGATATCCTCCACGGTCACTTTGGCGTCACGCAGCGGGTGAGACGCCTGCAGCTCGTCGCCCGGGTCGGTCATTTCGGTGACCAGGCCACGCACCCAGGTGTTCAGCTCCAGCTCGAGCAGACGACGGTCTTTGGTGGTACCGATGTTTTCGCGCTGAATCAGCTTCAGGTAGTGAGCGATACGGGACAGCAGGAAGATATACGGCAGACGCGCGTTGATACGGCTGTTGGCCGTGGCATCTGCAGTGTCGTACAGGGCCGGCTTCTGCGTGGAGTTAGCGCTGAAGAAGCAGGAATAATCTCTGTTTTTATAGTAACTTAATGGAATAAAGCCCAAGTTCGCAAACTCAAACTCACGGGTTTCCGGGATCATCACTTCTGACGGGATCTTCACCTGATTGCCGGTACCCAGATCGTACAGATGAATTGGCAGGTCCTGCACGGCTCCGCCGGCCTGCGGGCCACGAATTTGTACACACCAGCCGTTGTTAATAAAGCTGCGCACCATATTGGACGCAAAGGCAAACGAGGCATTGGTCCACAGGTATTTGTCGTGATCCGGGCCTTTCACTTCTTCGACATAATTAAAGCTACGTACAGGTACGGTATCCGGGCCATACGGCAGGCGGCCCAGTACACGCGGCATTACCAGACCGATATAGCGGGCATCGTCTGTATCACGGAAGGATTTCCACTTGATGTACTCAGCGCGGTCAAAGTAGTTTCCGATGTCTTTAATGGCGGCCACATCCTCCATGCTGTCTTTCAGGAAGAATTTCGGGCCAGCAGAACCGATAAACGGCATGTGGGCAGCGGCGGAGACTTTTGATATATTACGCAGCAGGGCAACGTCCTGCGCAGACGCATCAAATTCGTAAGCGGAAATCAGCGCAGCGATCGGCTCTCCACCCGGGGTGTCGTACTCATCAATATATGTATGTTTATACAGTCCGCTCTGGATGATTTCCGGGCTGTCTTCGAAGTCCTGACGCAGGTCTTCTTTTGACATATCCAGCAACTCAACCTTCACGTTCTGGCGGAAATCGGTTTTGTCGACCAGCGATTTAACGCCACGCCACAGGCTCTCTACCGCCTGGAATTCTTCGCTGTGCATGACCGCATCCAGCTGACGGCTAATCTGCCAGTCCAGCTCCGCGATATGATGGTCAATCAGGTTTTTGTCGAGTTTCTCGACTTTTGAGCCCGATTTTGTCAGGCACTCCAGGAACACCTGCATCCCTGCCGTTAAACGTTCATCCGCCGTTGCATCCGACATCGCCTGCGCATCCTGCCAGATATCCAGCGCACTCAGCTCGGACACCGGGCTCAGGTTGATTTTTTCAAACAGGGACGCATAAACCCCGCCCGCAGCAGGACGTTCCAGTACCACACTCTCACCACCCGCGGCGTTCTCATTTTTTACAGACATCAGCATCTTCCTTATTAATCCGTTAAATCATCAGTGACCGTTATGGCTGTTTCGGTGCCAGGGCTGAAAGTTCAGCTCTGAGTTCTGCACTTAACGCCGGGTCGAGCAGAATTTTTTCCAGCTCCTTTCGGAAAGCCTGATTGTCCAGCAGGTTCGCTTTTAAATCGCGAAGCAGGTTGCGCATGGACAGCATTGCCTTCAGTTGCGGTATTTGGCGGGAGACCTCTTCAGGAGTGAAATCCTTCATGCTCCGGAAGGTCAGGCTGATGTTGTCTTCGCTACCGTCATCAGCCAGCGTGTTTTTAACGGTCAGACTGACTTTTGGGGAATATTCGGACAACACTGAGTCGAAATTATTTTTATTCAAATCAACTTTTTTGCGCTCAGACAGGGGGGCAAACTCCTGACCATTACTGAAGTCGCCCGCCACCAGCAATTTCAGGGGGAGCTCCGTTTTCTTGCTCGCACCACCGGTATGCAAATCAAGTTTTAAATTAATACGCGCTTTAGGGATTTCGGACTGAAAGGAAGAGTTAGACATGGCTGTCCCTGTTCTATGGAGTAATAGAAACGGTCAATGCCAGTGAGAAATAAATAAGAAAAAATTACCCTGCCAGAACAACTTTCCGGTTCGAGTCATCCGACGTAAATAAAAATCCCGGAACTAAAAAGCGGGCGCATTCCGTCCACCAGCATGCCGACGACACTGTACTTTGAGCATTTGTCTGAAATGAAAAAATTTCGGATAAGACCCAATAGCTGGAGTATAGGAACGTTCCCTGCCAGAGCGAAAACAAAAAAATGTAACAATATTTTACATTTTCAGATTTTAACAATTACAGATCATCTTTCTGATTTGTAAGAATTTTCTTGCATAGTCCCTTCAGGCCTTATGGGATAAGGATGTGCAGCAAATAATCAATTTAGCTTAGAGGGTAAAGTTGTACAAAATACCACCAATAACGTGAAATATCTGATTTTGTACTTTTATCAAAAATGAGAAGCAGGATGTGACTGAGCATGTGAAAAATTGATGACGTTTTCAGGTTTTATCATTTCTTATTATTCATTTAAACGGGGCTTATTTGTTTTCGTCAGAAGAAAGGAAATTTCACGACAGCCCTTTACACCTCCCTCAATACCAGGAGGTGGGCACGATCTGGATACCTGCCATTCAGGGAATTTCAGATTACCTGATGCGTTGAGAATATTTGTCCTATTGCTCAGGTTGTAATGCGATCCGGTTCGATGCCATCATGACAGACGGGAGGAGATGGTCCTGAAAAACCTCTGTACATGCTGACAGGTTGCCCGTCACCAGAAATTCCACCGGTGCAACCAGTTTGCCCTCATCCGAAAATCCACCGTTCAGTGCCGACTTCCTTACCAGCAGTGCATCTGTATCGCTGTATTCCTGGACCAGAAGCGCTTCATTGTCCCAGTCACCGTCACTCACCGCTGCATTGACCCAGCCCTGCGATTTAAGCTGTTCAATTGCGTAAGTCAGTCGATACAGATCCGATTGAGCGGAAACAGAACCTGTGCAGGAACGCCACAGATATTCAAGGCGATTAAGCAAACTGGCAGCCAGGCCGTTGTTGCGCCCCAGTACCAGTAACCCCTCAATATCGGATGCAATGGTTCGTGGAAACCGTTTTTGCTTATACGCCACCGTTAACCAGCGTAGCAAAAATGTATGCGTACTGAATGGCGACAATGCCTTGTCATCCTGCTGCGCGGTACGTAATGCGACAAGGGCGCACCAGGCAAAATGTGCAAGTTCAGCGACGGTTTGTTCCGGAGGTAGAGTATCGTGAGTTCTTTTCATCAGGGAATTATATCGGTGCTGAGGGTACCGGAAAAGACCAAAAAGTGATCGTGTGGGGTCAGACGGAACATCATCACGGTAACCAGTACGCTCACGGGCAAATAACACCCGTTCTGGCCGTAATCACGGGAGGTACCATGTTATCCATTCCGGCCTTCAACCGACCAAACGGCACGGTAAAAGAGTTCTTATCTGAACGACTGATGATGAAAGATGACATGCTGGTAACGTTATTATCAGTGTGTATCACCGCACACCATGCCTCTCTGAGTATCCTGCTCATGTCTTGCTGTACGACCACATCGCGCAAGGCTCCCAGCGTATCAAGATTCATCAGCAGCACCATTTTGCACTCTGGTGCACTGACAGACTCCCACATCCATCGCAGGACCGTTGGCGGTGAACTCTGGCGCGCCTGCTGACGCTGGCGCGAATATTCACCAATTCGCAGCCAGACTTCGGTATGGAAACGCAGAATCAATGCCCGATTATCGGTCATGGTTCCACTGCGCGGTAACAACGCGGTAAAGCTGAACGCCGCCAGTCGCGGGTAATGGTCAACGGCCTGTTGCAGAAATGCACGTGTGCTGACGGCATCCGCGCTGACAGTATCAGACGCCCGTATGTAAGAATGATTCACAATGCAGACTCTCTTTAGGTTAAATCAGGGAGGGAACCGCCTCTATGGCGGTATCGGGTTCATAAAGACGGGGAACTATCCGGTACTGCAGCAGTAGTTTCTCTGCCAGTTCACTTCTTCGATGCTGTAGATACCGGTCTGGCACCGGTAACAGTGCTTCACGCCCTGATAATGGTCACCGCACCACACACAGTACCAGGACAGCGTCATTACCGTTGCATCCAGTCCGTTGAGCATATTGCGCAGCTTCCTGTGCCGGGCCTCAGCTTTCACTTCCGGGTCAAGATGAGCACAGTTCATCAGCACATCCCGGGCCACGGTTTGCGTATCGTGTTCAAACCATGCCGGGTCGCTGAAAGTGCCGGCATGCAGCACCAGACGACAGCCACAGGAAGCACAGCTCCATATTTTCCCCGGTGCGCTCATGGCCTCACCGGCTGTCACAAAGTGACCTTCACGGTCATTTGCCAGGTAACATTTCAGTACGCGCATGCCGTTACCTCTGCAGTCCGGATTTCAGCATCAGAGAGCGTCCTGCTGAACTCACCGGTTCGGCAGGTCAGGCAATAGCGCTCACCGTGATAATTACTGTCGCAACCACTGCAGTGCCAGTCGGCGTAGAAAACCAGGGGACGGGCTTCCGGTACATAAGATTGCAGTTGCCGGATATGGCGGGTCCCTTTCGCTTCCAGGTTGACATACGGACAATGCTGTCGCCCGTTATCTGTCAGCATGTCGGACCGGTGTTCAAAGAACGGTCGCTCAGAGTTGTATTCAGGATGGTATCGCAGCGCACTGCCGCACAGGTGGCAGGTGTAGCGGTCATACGGATACCGTTGTGCCGTTCTGGCCCCGGTGGGACGACCATTACCGTCAAGGGCCATGAAAGATTTGGCGTACATCGTGGTGCTCCTTATCGCCAGACAACACGCAGACGTAAGCCGTCCCGGTATGGGCAGCGTGGCAGTGTGAATGCGGGTCAGTTATGCGTTAGCGGAAGATGATTCGTGGTATTCAGCCTCTGCAGACTGCCGGGGTTACGGTTTTGCAGGCGCTACAGAGGTGCGAAAACAAACGGGACAGGGTCTGGCACCACAGTACTGCCGCCGGCAACGGGGACACTTCCAGCGCGCCGGAATGCCCTGTGGTTGAGTATGGCGTCGTTTCTTCACTCGGGTATCCCTTCTGCTCTGGCACCGCGGGAGTCGGAAATGCGCTGTTGCATCCAGGTTTCCACCTCGCTTCTGCGCCAGCGGGAGCTGCGGCCCAGCTTGATGGGTCTGGGAAACAGGCCGTCGCCAATCAGTTTATAGAACCACTTGTCCGTCATACCGGTGTACGTGGTGATAAAGGTCATGTCGATAAGCGGGTCCTGAGCTGAAAGCAGTGTGTCAGGGCTGGCATTAATGTTCGAATTCGTCGTGGTCATGGTATTTTTCTCCCTCTGAGGATATGGCTGTCGGGAGACGTCCGGTAGTGGTTGAATCATGGGGTTACCGGTTCGCCTCAGAGGATAGGGAAACGTTGTAAAAAATTACCAGGCCCGTACGTTCAGGCCTGGTGAATCGATATATGCCTGGCTCAGCCGCGGCTGCAACCGAAGTTACGTTCACCATCGCCGGTGACTTTGGTTTCGCGTTTGGCAAGATAATCGGCCTGCGCCAGCGCCTGTTGAAGCTCTGTGGTATTACCGCGCGTCAGCCAGGACACTGGACTCGCAGGAAAACGCGCCAGAACGGCATGCGCCTGTGCATCCACTTTCAGGGCGCTGCACCACGCCTGTTTAATCATACCTGCAAGCGAATCCGGGTCTTTGTAATCTCCCGGTCCGCACCACGTATCGCGGTTCAGCAACAGCACCGCGTGGTAATGCTTCTTCCCTTTGATTTCACCAAACTCCCGCGCCCAGACAAAACGNCTGCACCACGCCTGTTTAATCATACCTGCAAGCGAATCCGGGTCTTTGTAATCTCCCGGTCCGCACCACGTATCGCGGTTCAGCAACAGCACCGCGTGGTAATGCTTCTTCCCTTTGATTTCACCAAACTCCCGCGCCCAGACAAAACGTAGCGTGGTCGGCCAGACGCGTTTGCCCTCGCGACGTTGCCGCGCCTGAAGGGCATCAATCCGGGATTTCAGGGAATCGGTGAAACGGGAGATAACAGCCGCATCGGTGGCCGCTGGCGTATCCGGCAGACGGAGGTCAACACGCAGGGCCAGTAATCGGGTGTAAGCGTTAAGTGCACAACTGAAGGTATCGGCGATGCGTTGCTGCCAGAAAGGGTCGTATGTGTAACTCATTAAAATGGACTCCGGTGGGTTATCGTTCATAGCCATTACCAGCGCCGTAAAAAATAACTTTTTGCCTTCAGCGGGTCCCTAAGCAGGTCCCCAGAGGCGGATGGATTCGATAAAATATCGGGGGTGGCAGGGAGATATATGCAACGGGTAACAGCACTGCGACTGGAGCCATGAGATAACAACGTTTCAGATGCAAGGTGACCTGAAGGCTGCCAAAAAACAGACTTCCCGTTACCGACATCTCCAGGGCTTCAGTGAACAATGGACATGGACAGAAGATAACCAGAGGAAATAACGATGATTGTTGACGTTGAGGAAACTCCGGCGATCGCGCTGGCACTGTTGAAAGAAATACTTCACAACTGGCAAAAGACCATTCCGCCATCCTGGCCCTCAACCTGGCCTGTATTTAACCGGCTGGTTGAACGTCATGACGAGATGGTGGTGGTTTACAGGGAGATAGCGTCCAACAGTCTCTCCAGGCAACAGCTCTGGGTGCTGCTTGAGCAGATTATCCATGCCGGTAGCTTTGGAACCGATGAGCGCTTTGCACAACTACGGGCTGATCATCAGGAGCTTACGGCCCTGAATGACAGTATCAGCGCCATGAGCCAGAAACTGGCTGAAATGCTGGAGCGACGTACTGAGCTTAGTGGGAACGGTCACTTTCATTGCGAGCGTATGCGTAAACTCACCGAATTTATCGATGATGCCGGAGAGAAGAACGGTCATTATCAGCTTCACCTTAAACCAGAACTGCAGCGGCTTAATAGTTTCGATCTTAAGTACTGGCCTGACATGGCCGGGATTATTCGTTCGCTGGGTATGGAGGAGGTTGAGGTTACATTTGCTGATGAAGCAACTAGGGCGATTATCAACGCCCGTAGGCCTTCACGGACGGATTTCTTCAGAGAGTTATTCGATAACATCAGTATGCAAAAAACCGGGGACTACTACGCCTTGCCACGGAGCTTTAAACTCTCAGACGCAGCATTGGCGACGATTTGTAATATCACACGCGACCTTCCACCGGATGAGCTTGTTGACGCGGTTTATGTGAAACGTACCCGTCATCGACTGAAAGAACAGGGTTTTAGCGCGGTATGGTGAAGCCACCAGCCCCATGTAATAGCCATTGCCAGGTTTACTTAAGCGTTTGATGATCGCAATCCCCCTTTTGTATTGACCAGGCTTAAAAAGGGGCTGTGGTTACCCTGAAAAGTAAATATTACCCCTGTGGAATGTATATACCCGGGGTAAGAGCCCCTGTACCAGTCCCCCGTTGCCATCATGATATTATTACCCCGTTCAATAAGCCCGATAAATAATCGTTATCGGGACTACTGCTAAAACGCTCTGTAACGCATCAGGAGCGCCATATTCATACTAACCACAGATTTCCACTACCGTGTTATTCAATGCGCTTATGCAGGCTCACAGGAAGCTATGGCGGTATAAGGCACTACAGCGCTCAATTACTTATTAAATAACTTGCGGTGATTACCAGGGTAATCACCCTATTCCACGTCACCTCAATCAGGTTATTCTGTTTACGATACAATCATGACTATTATTACCAACACGGATAATGCCCCGTTTACAGTCGTTACCAATGGCCTTGTTTACACATATCAAAAAACTTTCAGGGATAATGGGTCACCGTAGTATCTGTAACTGACAGGTATTGTAAGCGTCAATATCAGGCAGACAGAGCAATACCAACAGGCTTACTACAGGTTAGTTCACTGACTGAGCATTTAACGCTCATCACTAATACGCAGACCAGTAATAAACCATTGATACTCACCTGCTGATTTTCAGGCATGACCATTCACCCCAAATGTTAATGTTAACCAGTAATCACCCTGCCGTTATGATTATTAGATTACTGATGTTAATCATCTTCACTTTTATCCTGACGAGGACTAGTCAATGGTAATTTCGACTCAATTCAATTCTGTTTTCTTAATGATAGATTTTTAATGAGTGCTAAACATTCAGGTTGTGACTACATTGAATAGTGTATTGTTTACCTGATGGCAATGATTGCTCAATGGATACCATCCAATAGTACTATCCCCTTAGTGAATACCTTCAGATAATAATACCGCTCAGGCATAACCCACTTACTGATAACACATCATCGATTACTGTTACAAATGATAAACCCCCTTCTTTAATATATTAATACCAATCCAACACACCAGGCATAACAATAACGATGAAGATAACCACGCCAGACAGCACTTACCGACAATAAACGCCTGTATCAGTTACTCTGGAATTATCTTTTTTCAATAACATAAAAATAGACACCACGTCACATCAAATAACCTCAATCAAATTAACCCCGTATCATCACTACCCGCAGAAGCCCTCAATCCTGATTATGAGCAACAAAATGGAAATACCTCATGGCAGCTCGACCAGATACCAGAAATGCCCCCTGAAGCGAACCAGGAACCATGATGGGGATGAAAACGAAAGCATGTAGGAGAACAAGGTAACCTGTTGAGACGATACTCATGCAGTAAACAGAGAAGCATCTGAGAGATAAACAAAGAAAATGACAACTTTAAAACCATGGTAAAACCTTGTCAAAACCAGTATAAATCAACAATAAAACCTCACGATGACTACCAGATGTGTTTTTAAGTGACGATAAAACCATCATCGTGATACTGTTTAGCTACAAAAATCACCACCATAACCACTACTATGTAGTTTACTATTACAGGTATCCACAATGGTTGTACATTACGACAATGGCAGACAAAATCTTATAAATACCCGTGACCTGAGAGTCTGTGCTTTTTATGCCGGGTGGCTGGGTGTTAATAAAATAATTAACACCCGTGACATTCCTCACCAGGATGCAGAAAGTTGTCGACAGGCACTCAACAAACTGATCAATCAGTTCATACAGAATGCAGAACAGCGGGCAAGACTTTTTTCTGATATGGAAACAGCCCGCGATGAAAACATCCTTCCGCTGGAAAGTTTTGACTGGCTAAAACAGGATGAACGGGCAACATTCTGGTTATGGGCGTATATTTGCAAGGCCGGAGACTACGAACTTGGCATTGATAAACCAGCAAATGCAGAGTTCGGAAAGAACTGGTATCAGCGAATGAATCTGAGTGTATCTCCGACAAGCCACCAGGAAAGAATTAATATTATCATCTCTTTTTTCGACAACATTATTATTCCGACCCCACCGGTAAATCATCTCAAGCGCCAGGTCATGGACAGGCTGAAAGACCAGTGGAAAAATATTTACAGCAAACCAGCTCCGCTGAAATGGTTACCTGATGAAGAAGACGCGGTACTGTGGGCATGGAACAGCCTCAAATCGCTTCAGGAAGAAAGAAATGCGCCCACTATCGGGCTCTCATTAAATATTTCAACGCCAGGAATGAGCACCTGGTTTACTCCTCTCAGCCATACTGAACGCAATTTAGCTCTGCGTGCCGCACTCGATTTATGGGACGATGCACCGGATACAAAGCGTTTATTCCTTCTGAACCTGAATAAAGCCTGGAACCAACAAAAATTACGTCAGTCTCGTACCGATAAAAAAGCACTCAATACCTACCTGAAGAACGACACCAAAACACGACTGGACTTTATGGCTGAACGCAGCGGAGTTCGCATCAGCGATTTGCTGGAAACACTGATTAATGACCATTACCGAAAAACCTGTGGTGGTGAGTGAGGATGTTGCACTGAAAACAAGGTGAGCGGAGACAGCAATACAGACCAGAAATGACATTCAAAATAATTTCAGACCTATATTACCAGTGTGAGAACGGCAGCAGAAGTGCTGCCGTTTTGTTATTTCACTCACGGAGGTTAATGTGTCCAGTAAGAACAAACGGGGTCCCGATACCCTGTTACCGTCGTTATTCCTTCTCCCGGGTCAACTGTCCCACAAAACACCCGTGCGTATGCTTCTCGCGCTAAGTCACAGCTATACTTTCTGTTCCGGTACCCAGGTCTCTCTGATACACGGTCCGCCAGCTCATGAAGGCGGCTATTTATTGCCAGTAATAAGGGAGAAGGAAATGCATTGTCCGAATTGCGGTTCACAAAATATACAGCTGCGTCATGTGGGTAAAAAGACGGGAGGGGTCATTGGCGCAACAGCCGGAGGCCTTGCCGGGCTTGAAGGAGCCTCCACCGGTGCGCTGATAGGTTCAGCCATTCCGGTTGTCGGTACGATAGTCGGAGGCCTCATTGGTTTTCTGTCCGGCGCCTGTGCTGGTGCGGTGGCAGGCTCTCTGGCCGGAGAACAACTGGACGGTACCGTCTTTGATGAATACGGCTGCACGCAGTGTGAGCATATCTTCAGTGCACCGTAACGTTAATAAGGGTCAGCCCATCCTGCACAAAGCCTGAGCCGCTGACCGTACTCGCTACGGCACGACTGATGACAGGGCGTGTCAGCATGCTGTCGTCATTTCAGCTACCTGGCACTAACCCTTTGTTAATTCTCCTGTTTACTGAAAGATGAATTTTACTTTTTCTTTTCCGCCATTACGGGGGATGGACATAACGTGTCCCTCCCCTCCCGCATAATAACCGCATGAAATATCAACCTATTTATCGCACACGGAGCGTCCATGCAACGACCCGATGAAGAGGCCCGCTACGACCGGCTGGCCGTCAGATTGTCGGTCATTATCAGCCGGTTAATGGCCGGAGAAACGCTGACCCTTCAGACACTGTCCGGTGAGTTTGGTGTATCGATACGCACCCTGCGTCGTGACTTACATCAACGGCTGGTCCACCTCGACATTATCGGGGAAAACGGCACGTATCGACTCAGTGAGAGCGCCACGCGTGATCACTCTCCGGGGGCCGTTTCCTTTGCCCGCAGTACCGGTATCGCACGCATTATCCCGTCGCAGAACCGGCAACTGATGCACCTGCTGATGAATGAAACGGGCACCTCACCCTGCTTTATCTGGCACGACTTACCGTCAGCATGGACACAGGCTGACAGTTTTCATCGTCTGGCCGAAGCCATTTGTCATCACCGGGTGGTCAGTCTGCTGGTCGGCGGTGTCCGTCACGATGAGCAGGAGCCTTACCGCCTGATTTACCGGCATCAGCACTGGTATCTGGTCGTCTGTTGCCGGGGGAGCCTTCGGGTGTTCCGGCTGGAAGACATTATCTCGGCCTCACTCTCAGAGCAAACCTTCCGTCGCCGGAGCGAAATCAGTTCGCTCATTACTGAAGAGGGATTTATCAGCGCACTGCCCCACTTTCGCTTTATCAGTGATGTCATTCACACATTCAGGGAACAACACCCTGAACATCCATCCAGACCCAAAGGAGTCAAATCGTGAAACCTGTCGCAGGCCCTCTGCTGCTCTTCACCCTGCTGTTGTCTGCCGTAACCCTGAGCGGCTGTGGCGACAAAAATGAACGCGAGTTTATCCAGGGATGCAAATCAGGCGGCGGTACTACCGCCGTCTGCGGATGTATCTGGGATGACCTCAAAACGAAATATACGCACGGGGAGCTGGAGAAAATGAACCAGCAATACGGTTATGTCCCCCCGCGCTTCATGGACAACATGCTGAGCGCTGCTCAGCAGTGCAGAAAATAAGGAAATCTGAACATGGCGCTTGTCATTAAATATTTCGCGATTGCCTTCGCCATCGCGCTTGTGGTCGTGCTGTTTAACGTGTTCGGGAGTACCGGCGAGATACGCAGTTTTGGTCAGGGAATGGGATATCTGTTCTGGATGACGCTTGGGCCCGGAGCCGGTATGACGGTCGGTGCTGCTCTTCGACAATGGCTGATGCCGGATGCGGTATACACCCGCGAAGGAATGACCGGATTACTCAAGGCCCGTCTGTTCTGGCTTGTGGGCCCACAGTGTATCGGCTGGCTGGCCGGACTTATCGTCGTGGGTAAACAACTCATGTAACACGGCTGCCCCTCAACAACATTTTTGACTGAGAAGGAAAAATACCATGCGATTCATGCACGCCATCCTGTCAGCAGGATTACTGACCTTTGCCATCACGGCACAGGCGGTCCCCAATATGTGGAGTAGTGGCTTCGGTATGGGCGTCACCGAGTACATCATCACCAGCCCGGAAAACGTGATGATGAACCTGAACTGCACCGGCAACCCTGACGACCAGAATATCCTGCAGCATCACGTCATGCTCACCCTGCCTGACGGCAGCGGTGCCGATTCACAGGATGATAAGACCGCCATCACCGTCGTCACGGATGACCAGACGTTCCCCCTGCCGTCCTCTCTGGGCTGGCGTAACGGCGACAACGCCTGGCTGTCGTTCATTGATGCCATCAGAAAAGCAACGTCGTTTGAGATTTACGTCAACGACAAAAAGGTGGGGCATTTTTCCCCTTCTGCCGGAAACGTTCACAAGGTTCTGGCTGATATGCCCGAATGCACGACACTGACCGCCGGGTAGCCCCGCCCGCTTGTTTACAGCAACATCAATCAAGGACAATGCAATATGACCGACATCTCGACACTCAGCCAGCGACTGGCAACACCAACGCTCACTTTTGTGCTGCTCACCATCGCAACCTGCGGCATCTGGCCGTTACTCTGGCTGTACCGAAAACAGCAGATTATCAGCGACACCACCGGTTACCCGGTTTGCGGAGATACCTTCGTTATCTGGCTGGCCGTCTGCTTCGGGCTCGGACGCCAGTTCGGCGTGATGGCCTCACCGGACCTCGCCGGCTACGACACGGGCAGCGACACGCTACTGGCCTTAAGCGGCATTCTGTCACTCGCCTGTGGCGTGATGTACATCGTCTGGGCGTTTAAGGCCAGAGCCGCGCTCCGCCACTATGCGCTGAACACCTTTCGCTTTGACCTGAAGATGAATGCGTTCTATACCGTGGTGCTCAACGTCTTTTACATCACGTACTGCATCAATGACATGCCGCAGGCGCTGGCAAAGCACCGAATTATTCATGGTCAGCCCGCCGTGCCACCGGAAACGCCATCTGCACGGTAGCGCCACTCCCCTCTGACTTACCCGGCAGGGGCATCCGTGAATGCCCCATCCGTCCGGGCTCTCCTCTGAGGCTGACTCAATGACATTACTCAAAATACTGCTCGCTGCGCTGGAGCGGGCGCTGACGTGGTGCGCCAGCAGCCGGGCACAGCAGTTTGTGGAAGACCACTTCCGCGAAGAAGGCCACGATGAAGACAGCATTTATATCGCCAGACAGACGGCAACCCTGCTCGCAGGAGCCTTAATCTCGGCCCTGATGGAGCAGATACTGCAATTCATCGCGACACACTTAACCCACTGATGCCCTGCTCACTGAGCGGGGCATCTGGTTTTATGACGTTTACCAGGAGCATTCACATGCACAACACCAACAGTCCGTTGCTACCGCCCGGTCCGTTTACCCGCAGGCAGGCTGAGGCCATTGTGGCGACGTACCAGAACGTGGCGACTGAAGACGACCAGGGCACCGATTTTCGCCTCGTCATCCGTCGCCGCGAGGGGCAGTTACTCTGGCGGGCGTGGAATTTTGAAGCCAGTGCTGGGGAATGGTTCAACCGCTATCTGGCCAGTCACGGCATACCCCGGGACTGACTCACCAGGCCCCTCAGCCGAATACCCGTTACACGACTAACAGGCCATGCTCCCTTCGGGGCGCATGGCTTTTTTGTTTATGCCGCAAAATCAACCCTAAGGAAATTAACCATGCGATTAGCCAGCCGTTTTGGGCGGACAAATCAAATCCGCCGTGACCGTCCACTGACCCACGAAGAATTACACCAACATGTACCCAGCGTTTTTGGCGAGGATAAACACGCATCCCGCTCAGAACGCTACAGCTATATACCGACTATAACCCTGCTCGAAAACCTGCAGCGCGAAGGGTTCCAGCCCTTCTTTGCCTGTCAGTCACGCGTTCGGGACCCTGACCGTCGTGAGCACACAAAGCACCTGCTCCGCTTACGCCGGGCTGGTCAGATAAATGGACAACATGTCCCTGAAATCATCATTCTGAATTCGCACGATGGCGCATCCAGTTTTCAGCTCTTACCAGGAATCTTCAGAAGCGTATGCACGAATTCGCTCGTCTGCGGACAGTCGTTTGGCGAAATCAGAGTTCCGCATCGGGGCAATATCGTTGAGAAAGTGATTGAGGGTGCTTACGAAGTACTCGGTGTCTTTGACAGGGTGGAAGAGAAACGTGACGCCATGCAGTCGCTGCAGTTACCACCACCCGCACAACACGCCCTGGCAAACGCCGCACTAACGTACCGTTTTGGTGAAGAACACCAGCCGGTGACCACCACGCAGGTGCTGACGCCACGACGGTATGAAGACCGGCAGGACGACCTGTGGACAACGTACCAGAGGCTGCAGGAGAACCTGCTGAAAGGCGGCCTGCCCGGACGTACCGCGAAGGGTAAACGCAGCCATACCCGTGCCGTTAGCGGCATCGACGGCGACGTAAAGCTCAACAGGGCGCTCTGGGTGATGGCGGAAAGTCTGCTGGAGACGCTGAAGTAATGCCGCACATCCCTGATGGCAGTTATCAGGTTACGCCATATCCGTTCGTCCTGCTGAGTCTGCCGGGCTGTCGCTCCATCTCCGATGACGACCTGTGCGCCTGGTGCTCACACCTTCTTTATCGGCCCGGCGAGCTCAGCCTGTGCTGCTTAAGTCTTCCTGAAGGCCACTGGCCATCACGCTGTGATGAAGATGGCTATACGCAGTCCTGCCCGTCACTCCTGCTGAACCTGCATCCCCAACCAGATAAATAAACAAGGAAAAACTAACATGACCGACATTATTAACCTTAACGATGCCTTCCAGTTACAGCCACAACATACCGATGCCGGTTCTGCGCCAGCACTGACCGCTACGTCGGTACCGGACGAACAGCGTCTCAGCTTCTGGCCGCAGTACTTCGGCAGCATACCGCAGTGGATAATCCTCGAGCCGACTGTCTTCGCGTGGATGGAACGCTTCTGTGCGGACTATAGCGGCGGCATCTGGCAGTTTTACACGCTCAGCAACGGCGGCGCGTTTATGGCCCCCGAAGCGAATGAGGATACTGATGAACAATGGTCGCTGTTCAACACCCTGAACGGTAACTGTGGAGAGCTCAGCGCTGAGGCTGCCGGAATTGCCGTCTGTCTGATGACGTATAGCCACCACGCCATGCGCACCGAATGCGACGCCATGACGGAGCACTATTATCGCCTGCGAGACTACGCGCTCAACCATGCGGAATGCAGCGCTATCATGCACATCATCGACTGAGGTCAGCCGCAATGGAACAACAGTTACCGCTGTTTGCCCGTGAATTAACCCCTGCCGACCAGCAGACGGTCAGGGAAGCCTTAACCCTGCTGGAGGGTCAGCTACGTGAACCCGGCGCGTCATTTACTTCCAGCCATGCCGTCCGCGACTGGCTGCGTCTGCAGCTTGCTTCGCTGGAGCGGGAAGAGTTTACCGCGCTCTTTCTCGATAACCAGCATCGCCTGATAGCCCACGAAACGCTTTTCACCGGCACCATCAACCATACGCAGGTCCATCCCCGCGAAGTGGTGAAGGCCGGTCTGAAGCATAACTGCGCCGCTGTCATCGTGGCGCATAGCCATCCCTCCGGGGAGGCGGAACCCAGTCAGGCAGATCGTAAAATTACAGAACGCCTGCGAGCTGCGCTGGAGTTAGTCGAAATACGGCTGCTGGATCACCTGGTGGTCGGCGGCATGGAGATCGTCTCGTTTTCTGAGAGAGGCTGGCTTTAAGAAGGAAAATAGCGATGAAGATTATCAGTAAACGCCAGGCAATGGCGATATACCGCCAGCACCCTAAGTCCCGGTTATTTCGCTTCTGTACTGGCAAATACACATGGTCCGGCAGCATCTGCCACTATGCCGGTCGGGAGGTGCAGGATATCAGCGGCGTGCTGGCCGTCTTTGCGGAACGCCGCCAGGACCGCAACGGTCCGTATGTCGTATTACGCAGCGTCACGCTGAATTAATGCATAGTTAAGGATTCCTTAAATGCAGAACACAACAAACGTAGCAAATCATGATATTGCCGAACCCTGGTGGGGACTTAAACCCACCGTCACGCCGTGTTTTGGCGCACGCCTGGTGCAGGAAGGCAACCGCCTGCATTACCTGGCTGACCGCGCCAGTATCACCGGCACCTTTAGTGACGCGGATTTACGCCATCTCGACCAGACATTCCCGGTACTGCTCAAACAGCTTGAACTGATGCTGGTTTCCGGTGAACTCAATCCCCGCCATCAGCACGGTGTCACGCTCTACGCAAAAGGGCTGACATGCGATGCCAACACCCTGGGTAGTTGCGGCTATGTCTATATTGCGCTTTACCCAGCACCTGCAACAACCGCGTAAATCTTCTTACCACTTATCTTCGTTTTAACCCATCAACAAAGAGATCCAGCTATGCAAACTCAACAACTATCCTCAACGGGGGAGGCCTCACCACGTCCGTCACCGGTGGAGATCTGGCAACGGCTTCTGAGCCACCTGCTGGATCATCACTACGGCCTGACGCTCAACGACACACCGTTTGGCAACGATGGTGTCATTCCGGAACATATTGACGCAGGTATTTCGCTGTGCGACGCAGTGAATTTCATCGTCGAAAAGTACGATCTTGTCCGTATCGATCATCGCAGTTTCAGTGCAGAAATACAGTCCCCGCTCATCAGCAGTATTGATATCCTCCGCGCCCGTAAGGCCTGTGGATTGATGACGCGCAACGGCTACAGAATGGTAACCGATATCACCACCGGCAAATACAGCGGAGCGACTCAATGAAGCTGTCCCTGACGGTTGAAGCCGATACAGTTAATGTACTGGCCCTTAATGGGGGCCGGATCGCCGTCGATATCGACGGTATTGAACTGGCCAATCTGATCGATGTGGTCTGCGATAACGGTTATTCGCTTCGCATAGCTGATGCCCCCGGGAAGCTGGTTGTTGAAGATCCACTTCCGCCTGTCGCCCGCGTTAACGGCATTCAGTGCAGCACCGCACATATCACGGAGGAAGACAATGCTCTGCTGTTTGCCCTTTCACACCAGTATGAAGACTTTGGTGAGTCTGAATGGATTTCGTACTCCGGCTCGGGTTACCTGCTCCACCTGGGCGCGTGGTCGTTTCCGGTCTTACGCCTCAAACGCCTCGGTCTGTCAAAATCCTGCCGTCAGTTAGTGGTGACGCTTATCCGTCGCTACTCCGCTGGCATTATTCACCTTGATGCCTGTGGCGAAGTGTTACCCGGCGTTGCTACCTTTGACTGGTAGCGCAACCTCAATCTCCATAAGGTTTTCACATGCCGGAATTAACCACCGAAGCGGCTCTCAACGTTCTGATTGGCTGGCTGCAGGACAACATAGATTGCGGTACGGAGATCATCTTCGACAACGACGAAGACAATACCGACTCAACAAAGTTGTTGCCCTGGATTGAACAGGCATTACAGAACGTTCGCGATCTCCACCATCTTCAGCTTTTGCAACAGGCCAGTACAGATTAACCACCGAACCGTACCCATCACTTACTCATAAACGCCAGCCCTCACCGGCTGGCGTTTTACTTTATATAAGGAAAAAAATGATGTCAGACCTTACCCTCACCGAACCCAAAGTCATCACCGGCCACACCGATGTGATTTGCTCCACCAGCATTGAACGCATCGTCACCGGACGTAATACCGCGCTGGTGCAGATTGAAACGCTGATACAACAACTTGACGATATCTCTGCCCTGACAAGCAGTGTCGGCGGAGGTAAATCGAATGAATGGGGAGTACGGCAATACCGTTACGACTGCTGGTTGATGGAAAAACCAGAAACAGCGATAAAAGCCATCACCCGAAATATCGATCGCAGCATCTGGAAAGACCTGATGAATAAGTCGGGAATGCTGGCGCTCATGGACGCTCAGGCGCGTGACCAGTGGTACAACAGTCTGGAAATGGACGATATTCCGGCTATCAGCGAAGAGAATATTCTCAACACATTCGAGCAGCTGCATCTTAGTAAAGGTGACGTATTTGAACGTGGGGTGATTAACGTGTTTAAGGGCCTGAGCTGGGATTTTAAGAGCAATAGCCCATGTAAGTTTGGGAAAAAGATCATCGTGACAGGGCTGGTGAAATATGATCGTTGGGGATTTGGTCTGAACTGGGGCTGGCAGCGCAATCGGTTAGCAGATCTGGAGCGCATGCTGACGATTCTGGATGGAAAGCCTGTCCCCGACAACCGTGCTGACGTTACCCGTCGTCTCGGCGATCATATCCATGAAAACAGGCACAGTAATCGCTATGAGGATGAGATGTTTGCAATCAAATATTTTCAGAAGGGAACAGCGCACATCGTATTCAAGAGACCAGAGCTGGTTGATAAGCTGAATAACATCATCGCCCGACACTATCCAGGGGCGTTGCCCACTAAACACTAAGGAGCCAGGTTATGGTATCATTTTCAAACGCTGATGGTGCTCACTACGATTCCGTAAACAGCCAGGGCACCGTGCAATCCAAAACACTTCAGATGGACGTAAAAATTCCCGTTCAACCGTCAAATTTTGACGCCCTGCAGATGGGGGCCTTACTGGGGGCCTCAATATTTATGAAACACAATAAAATCCATATGCATCTATATACATACAAATCGAAATTCATTCCGAGTCCGGGCACCACTATTTAAAGAACCCGCCCTAGAGGCGGGTTTTTGCTTTTGGAGAAACGGACTCTCCATCAAGCTCCGTTCGATTATTCGTCTCCAGCGGCTCACCCCTGCGGGGCCAGCGCGACAAGCGCGTTGTTCACCGCCTGCGGCGTTAGTCCGGGTCCGGGCACCGCTGTTATTATAAATACATTAATAATGTTGCATTTTAACCGGCGGTTATCACACTCTCAATTTTGGTCATGTACTCGATATATAGTGATACATCTAACCACTCTCTGAATTTTTCAATGCACACATAAATGATGTAATCCAACTACACATCCAGGCTGGAGAGTGATATCACAGGAATATTTAGGTTAAGCTAAAATATAAAACTAACAGATGGAGATTTTAATACTCTGAAATATCATTATCTGTAGTGTTCAACTGAAGTATAATCCTTATCTTAATAGATAACACGCGCATTTAAAAAACACCAGGACATTTCTGTAAAATAATTCAACAAAACAATTATCAAGAAATTATAATACATCAAATAATACTAATTAAAAATATATTGACGTAATCTATAACATAGGCGATAAACTATTAAACCATTATTTTCTTAAACCTATTATCGAAAAAGGATTGATAAGATGATCAGGAAAATTATCGCTAAGATAGTTAAAAGAAATAGTAACTATAATTACAACACTTCTTCCGACATCATCGAAGCTGACACCCCCATCGCTGAACAAAAAGCAGAAAACTACAATAAAATCATCTGCCATCATTTCACTTCTGGCATATCAACACTCAACCTGATCAGAACATCATTAATTTCAACTCATGAACAATTAAATACAGAAAAAGATAAAATAACAGAACTAAACGCACAAAATAATAAAGCAATGCATTCCCTTGAATCACTCGTTATTGAGATCAATGAGGCAGGCAAAGAATCAGCAGAAATTCAAAAACAAATGACTCATCTGAAGTTATCACTGACTGAAATTAATGATGCAATTAAAGACATACAAAAAATTGCCAATCATACAAATCTAATCGCAATAAATTCAGCGATTGAAGCTGCCCGAGTAGGTGAGGCGGGAAGAGGATTTAGCGTTATATCTAAAGAGGTTAGACAACTGGCTGAAAATGTTAAAATGTGCACTAACCATATATTTTTGCAAACGGAAACCCTCCAGAATAATGGTTCTACGGTTGATACATCCATCGAAGCACAGCTAGCAATAATCACGAAAATCACTCAGCATATGAATGAAGTTGTTTTTTCTATTAAAAGTGTAATTGAAAAATCAGCCGCAATGAAGGCAATTATTGACTACATATCAAATTTACTATTTTTAAGTATCATTAAAATGGATCATGTTATCTGGAAAATAGATCTATATAAAAAACTTACCGAGAATAAATTAGATGATACGTTGACATCATATAGTCAGTGCAGATTGGGGAAATGGTATTACGGTGATACTGGAAGATGTTTCTCTCATTTAACGGGATTTAAAAATCTGGAGGACCCTCACCAGATGTTACATAACTCCGGCGTTCTTGCAATCGAGTATTCGATTTCTGGCGACCATGAGCATATGTCCCTGGCGTTAAAAAGAATGGAACAGGCCAGTGATGAGGTAATGAATCAGCTCGAGATTCTTGGCAACGAGATTTTCAGAGAGGTTGTAAAATTTACGCCCGGTGATAACCCTTGACAAACTTTATTATTAGAATAGATAGTTAAAAACTACTGGAGACAGTTGATGTATACTCTATTATCTAAAAATGAAAATGCTGTGATAGTTTTACATGAAATTTATGGATTGAATAATCATATCAAGCAAGTATGTAAAGAACTGCACAATTCAGGACTTGATGTATATTGCCCCAATTTTTTGAACCGCGAAGAACCTTTCTCATACGATCAACATAGCCAGGCATACGATTATTTTATGAAGTTCTGCGGATTCGATACATCAATGATCTTCGATTTACTGATAAGAATACGTGATCATTATAAAAAAATAATAATCGTCGGATTCAGTGTTGGAGGGACATTAGCATGGCTTTGTTCGGAGAATACACAATGCGATGGTATCGTCAGTTTCTACGGAAGCCGTATACGTGATTATACTGATATAATGCCCAACAGCCCAACACTGGTTATCCAGGCGAAATATGAAGAAGCCTATGATCCTTACTTTCTCCAGCATAAACTCCGTCAGTATCCACTAGTATCGTTTCATATACTCAACAGCCGTCACGGATTTTGCGATCCTTATAATAAGGCATACAATCCGCCTGAATCAGCGAAAGCGCTGACTCTTTTGCATGATTTTATAACGAAGATCATTAACTAAGTTAATATAAACGTCTGACTCATTTGATGATCTCTGGTTGGCTTATTTCCAGTGCTATCGCCCTCGAATGGCATTTTGTTTCAGCAGCGTATAACGATTAAGAAGCTGGTTAAGCCGTATATCGAGCTGCTGATACAAAGCGGGTGATACACTCCCCTGTTTTTTTAATTCCTCATCGATTTGACGCAACAATTCTTCTGTCGGCGGCGTTTGGTCAAGCTGGCGGCGGATAGTGAAAATGGCTGATTTCAACTCCGACCCCGTCAGGTATTTACCCTTGCGTTCATCAAGCGCATTTAGCTGGGCGGTTAAGCGCTTCATTAATTTGCGTACTGCGGTTAAACAACGTGTCGTCTGAACCGTTGATTGTATTATCCATATCGACACCAAAAACAAAATCATCATTTTCATACCGGAATGTGAGACTTTCTTTATGCTTTCCGCCATCATCCCGGATAAATCCATTCGGAATACACACACCTTTAGCCGATGGAATATCCTCATCTTTCCTGCCACTAAGCCGTGATATGAGGGATTGCATGGCCGCCAGTTTGGCTGGCTTAGTATTTGCATCGGCCTCAGTAAACCCCTTGGCGAGATATTTCATCTTTTTGTCACTGTGCTTCTTGTCTGAAAAATCACGAATGTCAGTAGTAATCACAAAAGCTGTCATTCCTGAATAAACATGTGCTTCCAGCTGCCTGTATATATCCGGAGCACCCGACTCATTATGATCGAAAATAGCACCCTTACCATCAGGAAGGAGAACGATCTCTTTTAAAAAAGGGGCATTTTCAGGCCTGTTACCCGGTTTATTAATGGCGTCGCGTAGCGCCTGCTCTCTTAGCTGTACCCGCTGTTTAAATGCGGGTGGATAGAGCAGTTTGCTTTCTATTTTAAAGTCATCGATAAAAATCATATCGTGCAGCTGATTGTTAAACGACGCAGGAACATCAATCACATATTGACCGATACACTGCGGTTTGGTTTGCGCGAACAAAGTATTTATCACTGGACTGTCCTTCTTCACTGGCGTGGATGCCGTAGCCGGGGTAATAAAAAGCATGCTACTGATCATGAGAGATAACGCTGTAATCTGCCGAAAAGTCTTCATGGGGTCGAGATCTCCTGAACCATTTTCACAATGGCCCTGAGGGTAAACTGCAGGGCAGGCCTGGCCTGTATATCCTTCAGGCTGCTGACGTCATAGGCTCCCTGATGGTCAACGTGGGTTGCCAGAACGCTTTTGATTTCGCTGGTTTGAAATTTATGTACTGATGATGCAAATATCTGCCATTCTTTCCGACCAGTCAGAACGCTCCCGGGCGAACGCGTACGCTACGGCTGATCGTGTCCCAGAAGGCAATAATTTCCTCCTTACTGTAGGAGGTCGGTGGCATGGAATCATTCTCAAGAGTCAGAATAAAATTGGGAGTCTTGTAGCTGGCTGTCATTTCATTGATGAACATATCAAAGCCGTAACGCGGCTCGTCTTGAGATGCCTGTAAACCCGTTGCCAGAAACTCCTGGGCCTGCAGCCCGTTCACACTAAAGGCCCCTTTTCTTTCCACGTGACCACGGTACAAGTTACTCTCTATCTCACCAGCTCTCTCCAGCACCGTGTTTTTTTCACGCGTATAGTTATCGGTGGAGAGAATAATTCTGATATGTTCCAGTGACTTACTTTCAAGGCCCACAGAGATATCTTCCCGATCTGCTGCCGTCGTGTCGGTGGCAATAAACGCATGGGTGATACAGGAGCCAGGCTTTACCGGAATAACGTCATTATCCCTGCCGCTGATCCTCGCCATCAGCGACTGCATCTGGCTGACATCTTTTGAGACATAGTTTCTGGCTGGTCGCCCTCTTCGCTGCTCGTTATATTTTGGGCTAGTATCATTAATAGTCTGCTTCTGTAGTTTGATAACCACGCCGTTGGTATACACATAACCTTCCAGTATGCGCATTGCGTCCGAAACTCCTCCATTTTCATTTCTTTCAAAAATTACGCCATCCATGCCATCCGGCAACGGCCAAACCTTTTTCAAAAAGGGCATATCCTGAGCGTCTATGGTTTTACTGTTTCGCAGCGCCTTTTCACGTAACGCCAGCAACTGCACAAAACCNCTCCTCCATTTTCATTTCTTTCAAAAATTACGCCATCCATGCCATCCGGCAACGGCCAAACCTTTTTCAAAAAGGGCATATCCTGAGCGTCTATGGTTTTACTGTTTCGCAGCGCCTTTTCACGTAACGCCAGCAACTGCACAAAACCTGGATGATACATTTTCTTTGTCGCCAGGTAAGTTTTATACATATCTTCCGGCCGGGAAATAACCGCCGCCCAGATATTGTTATCCAGCGGTGCTGTTTCACTGTAGGCCACAAATGAGGATGGCAGATCGAGCATATAGCGCCCGACGCAGTAAGGTTTCATTTCGGCGTTTATCTTGTTCATGGCTTCCTGCTGTGATGACGTCAATGTCTGCGATGATGGGTTATAAGGGCGAGAATATTGATATCCCCCAACGCCCAGTACGACAAAAACAGCAAGAAGAATGATTCTTCGCTTAATTTTATTCATTGTGAAACCTCCCTGTTATTTATCTGCCATCCTTTCCGACCGGTCAAAATGCGCTAGGGCGAATGCGTACGCTACGGCTGATCGTGTCCCAGAAGGCGATAATTTCCTCCTTGCTGTAAGAGGTTGGCGACATACGTTGATTATCCAGGGTCAGCATAAAACCCGGAGTCTTATAGCTGGCGGTCATTTCATTGATATACATTTCAAACTGGTATCGTGGTTCATCGTTGTCTTCCTGTAACCCCATTGCCAGAAACTCCTCCGCCTGTAGCCCATTCACGCTAAAGGCACCTTTTCTTTCTATTGCTCCGCGTGAACGGGAAATATTACTTTTTATTTCTCCCATTCTGTCCAGCACCGTGTTTTCTTCACGCGTGAAGTTATCACTGGAAACTGCAACACGTATATTGTCGAAAGTATTACTGATGAACCCTATGTTAATATCTTCCCGATCTGCTGCCGTCGTGTCGGTGGCAATAAACGCATGGGTGATACAGGAGCCGGGCTTTACCGGAATAACGTCATTATCCCTGCCGCTGATCCTCGCCATCAGCGACTGCATCTGGCTGACATCTTTTGAGACATAGTTTCTGGCTGGCCGACCTCTTCGCTGCTCGTTATATTTTGGGCTAGTATCATTAATAGTCTGCTTCTGTAGTTTGATAACCACACCGTTGGTATACAGATAACCTTCCAGTATGCGCATTGCGTCCGAAACTCCTCCATTTTCATTTCTTTCAAAAATTACGCCATCCATGCCATCCGGCAACGGCCAAACCTTTTTCAAAAAGGGCATATCCTGAGCGTCTATGGTTTTACTGTTTCGCAGCGCCTTTTCACGTANCTCCTCCATTTTCATTTCTTTCAAAAATTACGCCATCCATGCCATCCGGCAACGGCCAAACCTTTTTCAAAAAGGGCATATCCTGAGCGTCTATGGTTTTACTGTTTCGCAGCGCCTTTTCACGTAACGCCAGCAACTGCACAAAACCCGGATGATACATCTTCTTTGTCGCCAGATAGGTTTTATACGAATCCTCTGACCGGGAAATAACCGCCGCCCAGATATTGTTATCCAGCGGTGCTGTTTCATTGTAAGCCTCAAAGGAGGATGGCAGATCGAGCATATAGCGCCCGACGCAGTAAGGTTTCATTTCGGCGTTTATTTTGCTCATGGCTTCCTGCTGTGATGATGTTAGTGTTTGTAGAGACGGGTTATAAGGGCGAAAGTATTGATACAGCCCATATCCCGCTAAGATTAAAACAGCAAAGATAATCACTTTTTTCTTTATATTATTCATGGTAAGCAAGTCCCGTATTTTTCACCTGCTGTACAATTCTTATAATTGACCGCAGGGTAAACCAGAGCGCATCCATGGTGTTATCCGATTTATAAGCTCCCTCATGGTCAACGCCCACGCCCAGCTGGGCCTTTAACTTCGGAGAATTAATAACTGCCGCTCTGACCGGTACCGTGCCGTCACCGTCTTCCGCTGGGGGCGATAATTCATATTTGCGGGTAACATAACCCTGGTCGGGCGTTGCCAGCGTTGCGTAGCGAATCGTCTGATTAAATTTGTCCGCCGGGTAGAAGATTTCCCCCTGTTCACTGACCTGCGAGCGGTAGGCTTCCGGGGTATGTTTTCCACTTACGTCCTTCCAGTGCAGTTCGGCATAAGAGGGATATTTCACACCGTCATTTCCATAAAAAGCATAGGTACTTTCATGGTAGCGTCCATTAAGTCCTTCTATAAACTTTCTAACTTTATTATCAATATTATCCACATATAATTGCCAGTCCTTCTCCAGTTGAATTTTATCCATACCTTTATTTTCTGGATTAATAAAGCGTTCCTCGCATAACCCCCACCACGCCGACCTCTGAGTGTAGATTTCCGTATAAGGGTCTGTCTGAGGCAAAGGCTGCTTAAAGCCCTCAACGTGAAACCAGCCCATACCGTATCCCTTGCCAGGCAGGAGCTGTAGAGGACCCGGCGATTGTGCCAGTACAGGGGTCATTTCAGCGCCATTACCGCCAATTACTAAACCTGTTACTCCTGCCTCTCCCGCTTTCATCCGTTTATAGGCCATCGGGGCACCACGATCCGGCATCACCCCGTGCACGATACCCAGTATATTTTTCTGTCCGTAATCGCCTTCCAGCAGTTCCGAATAATAACGGGCGACGAGCCCCCCCATTGAATGGGTCACCAGAATAACCTTTTCGCATTTGCGTCCGCTAGCTTTGTAATCGCCAATAATCTTTTCGATACGCTTGGCCAGCATTTGAGCTGAATCTACATTCGACTGTAGCCAGTTATAGCCCACTGCATGGACCGGAAAGAGGTACTGATAGCTTAGTGCCACTTCCTCTGTAGTCAGATTACTTTCGCCGATTTCCGCCCCCAACGCTTTATCCAGCAGCCTCTCACGCAAGGTCAGGCTACCATTTTTGTTGGTCTTATTTTTTAACATTGTCTGGTTATCGTTCAGCGCTTCCTGGAGCCAGGGGAGGAAGGTGCCGTAGCTCATCGCCCCCACTTCCCCCCAGCCTCTTTCCCGGCGAGATTTGAATAACAGGCGCTCTTCCGGACTTTCAGTCTCGATTTTCCCACCAGGATCGACAACGGTTTTGGTGGGATCCAGTAATTTTTTTCTTGTCACTGGCCCTCTTCCAATCCAGGGTAACACGCTTGCATTCCCGTTGACGGTCCAGACCGGTTTACCGTCATCGGGGTTCATCAAATTACTGCCCATCACCCCCGGTAAAAACACGACCGGGATGACTCTGTCCGGCATCTTATAAAGTTTGAGCCACTGCTCCTTGTCTTTCGGCGTGGCAATGACCTTATAGAGGGGATGACCAAACTTGTCGTACCCTAGCAGGACACTATTGCTTTCAGTGGCTTCATTCATTTGTTAGTCCTCATCCTTAAGGTTTATCTGCACTGATGCAGGGTCCACCAGGTTTTGCTTTTCCCCACGGCCGGATGCAGAGGTCATTAACTCCTGCACGGTACCATCGCTGTGCGTCAGGCTGATTTTCTGACCCGCTACAGGTTTATCAGAATAGGGCCACTGTACTTCAGGCCCTATTTCAAATTCGCTGCTCTCCCAACTCTGCGCCGCCATGCTCATACTCTGCCCGCCGAACTTCTGCCACACCGCCGCACGCTGGATGATTTTATCCGGCGCCGCACACTCCACGGCTCCATCAGCAATACGGATATAACCGCCCCCGCTGGTGAGAATGATTTCCTGCTTCGCACTTATGACCAGCTTCCCCTCGCTGCTGCTGATGCGGATATCCTTCAGCGCATCCAGCGTCATCTCATCACCCTGCGCCTGTATCTCCACCTTCCCCTGACTGGCAAATATTTTGATACCCAGCTTTTGGGCAAACAGGCTTATTCTCTCTCCTGCCGCCACGGTGAATCTTTTCAGTGCACTGAAATCCGTGTGCTTACCGCTGGTACTGATGACATTCTCGCCCGCTGACAACTGCACACTTTTTGGCGTGCTCTGAGCAATCCCCTCCGGGGCGGAGAGTAACAACGCGGACTGTTGCAAATCGGTCAGCGTTTGCTGCAGCAGCGCCTTCTGAGTCTGAATATCGGCCAGCTCCGCTTTGGCTGTTTCAACTGCGCAGCTCAGCGCTTCGACCTGGTTCTGCGCCTGCTGCAGCTGGCTTAGGGCTGCCCCCATCTCCAGCACCTGACCCTGTGCTTTCGCCTGGCCATCCGCACTGATAAATATGCCTTTCTGCGCCCGTATCGCGCCCCATGAGTCCGTTCTGAGCTCAAAACCCTCACCGCGCTTCTGCTTCTCAGCATCCACTAAATGTCCGAGATTCAGCTGACTCTTGCCGCCGTACTCAGTGGAAACCTTGATATGCTCTTTCCCGCGCTCATCGTCGAGGCGGATTTTGTTGTTCGCCGGTGTGCGCAACACGTTACGTTTGTAGTTGCGGATGGTGACGTGATCGCCGTGGGCCGAGTCGTGAAGTACGCCAGAAATGTACGGTCTGTCCGGGTTACCGTCCTCGAAGCCAATCGCCACTTCGGTGCCCGCCAGCAGCGGCAGGTGCAGGCCGTAGGTATCACCCGCATAAGGGCGGGACTGCCGTACCCACAGGCTCTCGAATCCAGTTTCCCAGTTATCACGGTCAAACAGCATGTTGACGCGATAGCGGCCATCTTTATCGATATGGCCGTAGGTATCGTTCTCGGTGGTGCTCGTGACACGTGCCGGCAATGTGCCGGCCATCACCGGGCGTGAGCCAGGCTCAGGGCGGAAACTAAAATCAGTGCTGTCCGGGATACCGTCGAACCTGACGCCGAAGTCTTCATCACGGCGCGCATGGCTGTGCATCGCTGTGACGACCACGCCCTGAGCAAACACCTCTGCCACTTCGTACCCGCCGGTGACTTTCAGCACCTGCCCAGGAGAGAGGGTCGGGCAGCTGGTGATGGCGCGGGTCTGCGTCTGACCATTCAGGTAGCGCTCATGACGAATGCGGGCATAAAACGCCCCTGACTCCGGGGCCGGATTGCGGTCGTAGGTACTACCTGGTGTCAGATAGTTATCAGCGTAGTGATAGGCATCACCGTAGGTGGTGGCATCCCCGCGGGTCGCATCGACCAGGGTATTCATGTCATCCGTGGCCTGGCGGTAGTTGTAATCACGGGTGCTGACCTGCTTCTGCACCACGTTATGATGGCTCTCCATGCCCCAGACCGAGTCCACGCCTTTTGAATGCTGTCCTGATGGCGGAACCGATGGCAGCGTCAGGCCTTTTTCATACCCCTGCTGACCGTCATAAAACTCCACCACGTCGATGTTCAGGCGCGTGTCGGTGGTGAAGCGGAACCAGATGCCGACTTCGCCCAGCAGACGGGTAATAAAGTGCAGGTCGTCCTCGCCGTACTGCATCACCTGCTCACGGCGCGGGTACTCTTTTGAGAGTGAGAACAGAAAATCCTGACCGCGCATGTTGTGGCGCTCGCGCAAATTTTTTCCACGATTTGTGGGACCGACATGTCCTGATAAATGGCGTTCTGATGCGAACGGTCAAGCAGCGCCAGGCGTGGCTGGAGCGTCAGGGCATAGTGGGTTTCATCCTTTGAGGTGTTGAGGCGTTCAAAGCCGCTCACCACTCCCTGAAGGGTGCGCACGGCCTGTTGCATTTTGATGCCGTAACCCTGGTCTACCGGGGCCTGCAGCGTCAGGGAAGCCGCTTTCATCAGCATCATTTCTTTGCTGATGGCATGGTTGCCGCTGGTGAACTCAATCCGGTAGCTGAACGGCGAGCTCAGGGCTTCATCGCCTTCAAACGCCAGCACATCGAGCTCTGCAGCACAGCCCTTCACCGCCAGCAGGTGATGGTTGTGGCTGAATCTGATTGGGGGATTACTGCTCATGCGTGCACTCCTTGTGTACGGTCAAACTCCAGCCCGATACCCTCTTCCTCACTCCAGCTAAGGCATAGCGACTGTGGTTTCTGTTTCGCGGCCATGTGGGTCAGCAACTGCTGGCTCAGCACCGGCAGAATTTGTTGATTGAGCAGGCTGTCGACGTTACGCGCCCCGGTATCCGGCAGCAGGCAGGCGGCAGTGAGTGCGTCATACAGGCTCTCATCAATGTGCGTGCTCAGGCCGTAGTGGCGATGTAAGCGCTTGCTGACCTGCGCGAGTTTCATCTCCACGATGGTACGCATGGCTGCTTCTGCCAGTGGGCGGTAAATTACGATCTGGAAGCGAGCCAGCAGCGCCGGCTGGAAGTGGTCGCGTAAAATCGGGCGCAACAGCTCGTGCAGATCCGCTTCAGTCGCTTCCGGCTGTTCGTCCAGCAGCTGCATCAGATGATCGCTGCCGAGGTTCGAGGTCATCAGGATAACGGTGTTACGGAAGTCGATTTCACGCCCCTCGCCGTCGCGCATAAAGCCACGGTCGAAGACCTGGTAGAACAGGTTCATCACGTCGCGGTGCGCCTTTTCCACTTCATCGAGCAGCACCACGCTGTACGGACGCTTGCGGACCGCTTCGGTCAGAATGCCGCCCTGACCGTAGCCGACGTAGCCCGGCGGCGAGCCTTTCAGCTGGGACACCGTGTGCGGCTCCTGGTACTCGGACAGGTTGATGGTGATGAGTGACTTCTCGCCACCGTACAGCACATCCGCCAGCGCCAGCGCGGTTTCAGTTTTGCCGACGCCACTTGGACCGACCAGCAGGAACACACCCTGCGGACCATTCTCTGACGTCAGCCCGGTCTTCGCCGCGCGCAAGCGCTGGGCGATAGCGTTGAGTGCCACGTCCTGACCCACCACGCGTTTGCTGATTTCATTTTCCAGGGTCAGCAACTCAGTTTGCTCGTCTTTCATCAGGGAAGAGAGCGGCACGCCGGTCCAGTCGGCAATCACATTGGCGACGGTGCGGACGTCCACATCCACCGACAGCAGCGGGTTGCTGTGCTGTATGCCGTTCAGAGCCTGTTGCAGCGCGTGCGTCTCACTCTGACGGGAGATGTCCTGGCGGCTTTCCAGCAGTTGTTCGGTGAGTTTCAGCTCCTCGCCGTACCGGGCTTCCAGTTCGTCAAGTTCAGCGATAAGGTCCTTCTCTTCCTGCTCAATGGCGGTCAGGCGTTCGCCGTGGCTCTGATTGCCGACTGCGATATCTTCCAGCAGCGCCTGCTTCTCTATGTCCAGCGAGGTCATCAGCGCGCGAATACGGGTCAGCGGCTCCGGCACCGTGTCGAGGCTCATGCGCACGCGGGCGCTGGCCGTATCGAGTAAATCGACGGCCTTGTCCGGTAGCTGGCGTCCGGTCAGGTAACGACGGGACAGCGTGACGGCGGCGCGTACCGCATCGTCAGTAATATGCACGCCATGGTGTTCGGCATAACGGGATTTCAGGCCACGCAGCATCAGGCAGGCCGTATCGTCATCCGGCTCGTCCACTTTCACCATCTGGAAGCGGCGCTCCAGCGCGGCATCGCGTTCAAAATACTGTTTGTACTCGCTCCATGTGGTGGCGGCGATGGTGCGCAGTTCACCGCGGGCCAGTGCCGGTTTCAGCAGGTTGGCCGCATCCGCGCCACCGGCTGAATTCCCTGCACCGATAATGGTATGGGCTTCATCGATAAACAGCAGAATGGGCACCGGCGACTGCTGCACGGCATCGATGACGTTTTTCAGGCGCTGTTCAAATTCGCCCTTCACGCCAGCCCCCGCCTGTAACAGGCCAAGATCAAGGGTACGCAGTACAACAGGCTTGAGTGATTCCGGCACGTTGCCTTCGGCGATGCGTAATGCCAGCCCTTCCACCAGCGCGGTTTTGCCGACGCCCGGTTCACCGACCAGGATCGGATTGTTTTTGCGACGGCGCGAGAGAATATCCACCATCTGGCGGATTTCCGTGTCACGGCCGAACACCGGGTCAATCTTGCCCTCTTTCGCTTTGGCAGTGACGTCGAGCGTGAATTTATCCAGCGCGTTTTGCAGCGCCGGGGTCAGTTCCCCCTCTTTCAGCTCTGCACCGACCGGGCGGCCGACAAATTCCACCTCACTGCCATGCTCCTGGGCCAGTTCAGCCTCAAACTGCAGCTCCGGGCGTTCATCAGATTGTGCATCCAGCAGCGGGCGCAGGCGTTCCAGTTGCCTCTGCCCCAGCGTCAGCAATGGCCACAGGCCGTCGCAGTGAGCAAGTCGTGGGTTTTCCGTCAACGCCATTAGCAGGTGTTGGCTTCGGATACTTTCCTCTCCGGCAAGTGAGGCCTGCATCCACGCTTCCTGCAGCAGTTTCTGAATATCTGCGGATAGCTGCGGGCGGCTGCGAACCGAACGCGGTAGATTGTCGAGCCACGCCAGCAAATCCTGCCACAGTGCATCCATATCCCACTCGTAGCGGCGTGCCAGCACCGTCAGGTCACCTTCCCCCTGTTCTAGCAGCTTCAGCAGCCAGTGCTCCGGCAAAATTTCCGCATGGGCGCGGGTCTGACAGAGCGAAGCCGCCCCTTCCATCGCACGGGCACAGTAAGGGTTCAGACGTCGCAACAGGATGGCTGGATTTTCCATGAATCTCTCTCTTTGTCGGTTCCTGGACACGCTACCGCCCATCGCTGTTTTCCGTGAAGGGGACCAAAGCGCATACGGTCAGGCTGGCAGTTTGTGGTTTTCTTTGCTGAAAACCCGTTTCAGACAGGCTCTCAGCAAAAAAATGCGGACAGGAAACCCCGTCCGCATCAGGCTTACGCGGTGGCGCGTTCGTTCCAGGAATCGGAATGAATGATGTTGCCGTCTTTGTAGGTCCAGGTGATTTTTTCGTAGCGCAGTTCAATGCGCTCAAGGTGGTTGTGCTTCTCTTTAGAAGGATCCTTGATGTCATACATTTCAGGATTCACTTTCACCACTTTCACGTTTTCCAGTTTGGTGTTGAAGTACTCCACTTCCTGGCCCGCGTCGTTGATTTTGTACCACTTGAATTCCGCAGACTTGAGGGTCTGACCGGTNTCAATGCGCTCAAGGTGGTTGTGCTTCTCTTTAGAAGGATCCTTGATGTCATACATTTCAGGATTCACTTTCACCACTTTCACGTTTTCCAGTTTGGTGTTGAAGTACTCCACTTCCTGGCCCGCGTCGTTGATTTTGTACCACTTGAATTCCGCAGACTTGAGGGTCTGACCGGTAGTCACCGCCTTGTACAGATACGGGCTGGACGAGTCGATTTCCTTGGTGAACAGGAACGGGGTGTGGATACGGGTACCGGTCAGCTTGCCGGTGTTGTTATCGGTCGGGATGTACAGGTTATGCTCCTGAGCGACAACCTCGATGCTGCCTTCACGATCCTGAACGTCCACAGAACCTTTAATGTCCGCGCCGCCGTCGTCTTTCAGCCAAAGATAAACAGGAATTGCCATGTGATTTACTCCATTACAGTTTTATCTGCGCCATCATCCGATGACGCCTGGGGATTGCCCGGTATCTGACAGGCATCGGCCTGCGGTACCAGACTGATTTCGACACGACGGTTAAGTGCGCGCCCTTCCGGGGTGTCGTTCGTTGCGATCGGGCGGCTTTCGCCATAGCCCTGCACCGCAAAACAGCTTTCCGGTACATCACCGGTATCACGCATCCAGTTGCGCACCGCTTCGGCACGCTGAAGTGAAAGCGTCTGATTCAGTTTTGGATTGCCGGTGTTGTCGGTGTGACCTGACACCACAATCAGCCAGCCCGGTTTAGCTTTGATGCCAACCAGGGAGGTCACCAGCATTTTGGTGGAGCCCGGCTTGAGGTCGGATTTACCGGAATCGAACAGCGACATGCTGTCGAGGCGGACAATTTTCGGTACCGGTTTGGGTTTCGGCTGTGGTTCAGGCGGCGGAGGTGGAGGCACCCAGGAACGGATCGCATCCAGCACAGGCATTCGCAGACGCTCCCCCTGATACAGACCGAGCCCCATCCGCATCGGTACGCCATTGCGCGACCAATCATTCAGCTCTGCCGCATCGTCACGCAGGACAGCAACGGCATCGGCTTTGGGTCCGAAATCATGCTTCGGGATACGGTCATAGCGGGCAATATCGAAGCTCACACGCTGCAGCAGTTGGCGATTGTTCCAGCCACTACTGAGCAGCGCAGCAATGGCCGCCAGCGTGAAAATCCCGAGCGCACAACGGAAGGCTCGCCCACGCGGCGTCAGGCCTCGCCCTTCGGGCAGCAGTGGCAGGATAAAATCCGGGAAGGGGGAGATAACCGTACTGTCCGTTCCTACCGGCTGCCAGCCCGCTACCTGCTGCATCGCAGTGTGACGGGAAAGCCACGCAGTCCAGGCAGATGTGGCCAGACTTCCGGCAAGGATCGGTCCCATTCCCCACAGCACCGCGGTAGGCGCAATGACAGGAACGTCGGGGTTCTTATCCATAAAGACAGCTTTGACGTGCTGATGGAACCAGCTCATCAGGCTGTTCATCAACACCTGTTGCTGCATCGCAGGCGACCCACCGGTGGTAACCCATGTAGCGATTGAACTCGGCGCTGAAGATTCACGCCAGACCCTCACCCCTTCCCCCGGGATAGCCGCCTGCCAGAGCAGATCATTCGTCATCGCACTGCCAACCTGACCATTCAGAACCAGCGGCACGGAATGCCCGGTTTCTTTACGCAACTGGCTGATTTGCCAGCGCAAGGCCAGCAGACGACTGGTAAGGCGCTCGCTGTCGGCGTGTTTCTGTGGACAGACGCTGACCATCACCGACAGCTGGCGACCCCAGTCAGGTCGCAACCACAGTACCTGGCGGGCTGCCTGCTCCAGATCCTGATGATCCTCCACGCGGATCCAGCATCCCTGCGTGACAGTGAGCACCGGTGACTGCTGCATACATGCCAGCGGCAGATCGCCACAGACCAACACCACGGGCTGACGATAAGTGGCTTCCGGGAGGTCATCCAGACGCAGGGTGACGTCATGCTCCGCACGACGACTGGCGACAGTCCAGAACGCCAGGATAAGCCCCAGCATCGCCAACAGAACAAGCAAAGAAACCAGTCGGGACACCGGCAGGAAACCCAGGCAGACCACTGCACTCAGCAGGGCGGCCCACAACGCAAGCCCGCGCTGTTGTTCAGGACTCATTTCACGGCTCCCGGTAGCAGGGTCAGCAGCGTCTGATCCAACCAGTGATCCAGTCCCCACCAGAGTGCGGCGACTACCATCACGCTCAGGCCGATACGCACGGGCCATGACGCCAGCCAACCACCCATTCCTCGTCCGGTACGGCTTTCTGCCAGTATCGGGTGAGCCTGCGGATAGCTGAACGGCGTGACATGTTCACTGAGCGCATTGACGAGTTTCTGGCGCTCCGGATCGTTCAGCGAGCGGAAACTGCCGAGAAACCCCAGCATCATGACCCGCTGGAAGCAGGTCACAACAGCGTGGTCGGGCGCCGGTTCACGCAGCACATCGCGCATCCGATCGCACAGCGTATCACCGGCATCCATGGTGCCAAGGAAGTGCCCCTGGAGAGGAATGTCATACCACTGCAGGCAGGCATCATCCTCCACACCGCGACCTTTGACGGCTTCATCAAGCAGCGCACACTGTGCAGTGAGAATATGCTGACAGCTGGCTTCATCGAGTTCGCTCGCTTTCAGCTCACGCTGCACGCGTTCGACATCAGCAATGCAGCGCTCCCACAACGTGCGCCCTTCTCCATCCTGAAACGACGGACCGTGACGCAGGCTGATCACCTGCAGCCAGGTGTCCTGCAGCAGGGCATCAATATCAATGGACGCAGCAGCGCTGCGTTTAGGCTCACTCATGTTCTCAGTACCGCAAAGAGTTCAAGTTCAGGCTCGCCGAGCATGCCCGGAACGTAAAACATACAGGTGCCGCCCTGAAGCATTTCGCTGGCCAGAGGATGAGAGACATCGAGGCTGAAATACTGGTTTTCCAGACGCAGTGGGATGGCGGCTGGCACATGACGCAGGGGCATCAGGGGCACACCCACCCGTGATGAATTGACGATACTCCTGATATGATCGGGACTGCCGACCTTGCACTGGCGCGGGAACTGTTCCTGCAGCTGTGCCACCGGTATCGGTGAACGCACGGAGAGGTAGTAATCCGCCCCTTCGCGCAGGCGTGGGTCATGCAGACGGGCCTGCCAGAAGTGAAGCCGGGCATCATGCTCAAGCTCGATCGCTACCACCCGCGACGGCAGGCTGGCTTCCAGCAGGTCGCCCAGTAGGTCAAAGAGCGGCGGGAAGACGTTATTCAGTTGCTCATGCTGCCAGACAGGAATAGCACTCACCTGGTGTTCCAGCGAGAAGGTCAGCAGACTGCCCGCGAGCCTTGCCAGCTCCGGATACAGACGCTCCGGCGGACTTTGCGGGTGTCGCTGAAACTGTCCGAGCACGGGTTCTGCGCTGTTCAGGGCATTGAGCAACCAGAACAGAGACACGTCAGCCACGGCAAAATCGGCCATGCGCTCGTTACTTTCACGACGCATGTCCATCAGGCGACTCAGACGGGCACGCAGTTGCATCATCAGCTGTTCCAGCTGGGTCACCAGCCAGCGGCTGCCCTGCAGAGCCAGCAGTGGCGGAAGAAAGGTTTCATCGAGTGCCCAGCTCCCTTGTGAATCCTGATGTAGACGGGCGACCGGACAGGTTAGGTAATCACTGTTGTTCTGATGGGCGAAACGCAACGTCAGCTCGGGCTGCATCACCGCAATCTGGCGGGTATCGTCCCCAAAGGCGTTACGGACATCCCGCCAGCGCTGGCGATAACGCACAGGGCGCTCGGCCACCTCATCGGGTTTAAGGCAGTTGCCGCCATTTGCCCGCAGTAGCGGAAGCGCCAGAACCACCGCCACTTCCTGTGATTCGCCCTCAAGCGCCAGCACCGGCGGCAGGGAGTCGGCATTATCCGTGTCGATAAGCGTGCCGTCGGGGAAACGGATGTGCAGATGACGGGCCTGCAGGCGGCCCAGTTTCAGTGCATCCGGTTCGAAAGTGGCNTGTGATTCGCCCTCAAGCGCCAGCACCGGCGGCAGGGAGTCGGCATTATCCGTGTCGATAAGCGTGCCGTCGGGGAAACGGATGTGCAGATGACGGGCCTGCAGGCGGCCCAGTTTCAGTGCATCCGGTTCGAAAGTGGCATCAATCATCCCCCAGGGATGGGAGAGGCCCAGTCGGGCAATGCATTCCGCAGACCAGGCCGCGTATGCGGCCTGTTGCTGGAAGTGCTGGGGAGAGACCATAACGCCCCTGCCCCATAACGGTTGTTCCGTTTTCATTGGCTTCCTGCCTTAGCTTATGACTTGGCTTTCGGCATCTGGGAAACCAGTGACAGGTTGACGTCCATCCCTTCGACCTGGAAGTGCGGTACGGCGTACAGCTTCACGCGGAAGAAGCCCGGGTTGTCTTCGATGTCTTCCACCACCACTTTTGCATCACGCAGCGGGTGAGAGGCCTGCAGCTCGTCGCCTGGATCGGTCATTTCAGTCACCAGACTGCGCACCCAGGTGTTGAGCTCAAGCTCCAGCAGACGACGGTCTTTGGTGGTGCCGATGTTTTCGCGCTGGATAAGCTTCAGGTAGTGCGCAATACGCGACAGCAGGAAGATGTACGGCAGACGGGCGTTGATACGGCTGTTAGCCGTGGCATCCGCGGTGTCATACAGTGCCGGCTTCTGGGTGGAGTTAGCGCTGAAGAAGCAGGAATAATCTCTATTTTTATAGTAGGACAGCGGAATGAAGCCCAGATTGGCGAATTCAAATTCGCGGGTTTCCGGGATCATCACTTCTGACGGGATCTTGACCTGATTGCCGGTGCCCAGATCGTACAGATGAATAGGCAGATCCTGCACGGCACCACCGGCCTGCGGGCCACGGATTTGCACACACCAGCCGTTGTTGATGAAGCTGCGAACCATGTTAGACGCAAAAGCAAACGAGGCGTTAGTCCACAGGTATTTGTCGTGATCCGGGCCTTTCACTTCTTCCACATAGTTGAAGCTGCGCACTGGCACGGTGTCCGGACCATAAGGCAGACGACCCAGTACACGCGGCATCACCAGACCGATATAGCGGGCATCGTCCGTCTCGCGGAAGGATTTCCACTTGATGTACTCTGCACGGTCAAAGTAGTTACCAATATCTTTGATGGCCGCCACTTCCTCCATTGAATCCTTGAGAAAGAATTTCGGGCCAGCAGAGCCGATAAACGGCATATGCGCTGCAGCAGACACTTTTGAAATATTGCGCAGCAGGGCAACATCCTGCGCAGACGCATCAAACTCGTAAGCGGAAATCAGCGCGGCAATCGGTTCACCGCCCGGGGTGTCATACTCATCAATGTATGTATGTTTATACAGTCCACTCTGGATGATTTCCGGGCTGTCTTCGAAGTCCTGACGCAGGTCTTCTTTGGACATATCCAGCAGTTCAACCTTCACGTTCTGACGGAAATCAGTTTTGTCGACCAGGGATTTCACGCCGCGCCACAGGCTCTCCACCGCCTGGAATTCTTCGCTATGCATTACCGCATCCAGCTGACGGCTAATCTGGTAGTCCAGCTCTGCAATATGGTGGTCAATAAGGTTTTTATCGAGTTTTTCAACTTTTGAGCCCGCTTTCGTCAGGCATTCGAGAAATACCTGCATCCCCGCCGTTAAACGTTCATCTGCAGTCGCATCCGACATCGCCTGCGCGTCCTGCCAGATATCCAGCGCACTCAGCTCAGAGACCGGGTTCAGATTGATTTTTTCAAACAGGGACGCATAAACCCCGCCCGCAGCAGGACGTTCCAGCACCACGCTTTCGCCACCAGTCGCATTCTCATTTTTTACAGACATCAGCATCTTCCTTTTTAATCCGTTAAATCATCGTGACCGTTATGGCTGTTTAGGTGCCAGAGCAGACAGCTCTGAGCGGAGTTCTGCGCTTAACGCCGGGTCGAGCAGAATTTTTTCCAGCTCCTTTCGGAAAGCCTGATTGTCCAGCAGGTTCGCTTTTAAATCGCGAAGCAGGTTACGCATGGAAAGCATTGCCTTCAGCTGAGGGATCTGTCTGGAAACCTGCTCCGGGGTGAAATCTTTCATGCTCTGGAATGTCAGACTGATATTGTCTTCGCTACCATCACTGGCGAGCGTGTTTTTAACGGTCAGATTGACTTTTGGGGAATATTCGGAAAGAACTGAGTCGAAATTATTCTTGTTCAAGTTAACTTTTTTGCGCTCAGACAGTGGTGCAGATTCCTGACCATTACTGAAGTCGCCCGCCACCAGTAATTTCAGAGGGAGCTCAGTTTTCTTGCTGGCTCCCCCTGTATGCAGGTCAAGCTTTAGATTAATACGTGCCTTTGGCACTTCATTCTGGAAACTATCAGCCATCTCATCATCCCTCGGTTTATCGCTGCGTACATCTTTCAAACGAAAGTTCTTTACATGCGATAATAGAACAATGATCGACAATAGATCAAATTTACCGATCTTTAATCTATTTTAAGTAAATTCTTAGGAATTTTCCTCTAAATGTTAATAGTGAATAGTGCTGAGATGTCAGTAAAATGGACTATTACCAGCACACAAAACAAACATTTATGTCGCAGTAGTTAAAATGAACGGATAATTATTGATAAATGGATCTTGACTTGATCTACATCAATATAAGAAAGTTAAAAACACCAATGCGCTTTCAAGGAAATGGTTTTAGATCAGAAAGAAATCAAAGGGGGCAGTAAGTCATAGCCTTGCTTCATGTGGGAAATACCGCAATAGCCATAAGGAAAGCATCAGGAACATAATCGGTTTTATGTCCCGAAAGAGAGCGTTTCATTTAATGTCAGGGCTGTATAGCGCTCCTGTCAGGCTTCAGCATGACGGCCAGGAGTGCACGGACATGGAAAACCGCCATACACGATGACAAATCGCCAGTCACAAGAAATTCAATCGGTGCAATCAGCTTGCCCTCATCCGGAAGCCTCTCAGCGTTGCCATGGTCACGATACTTCTTGCGCCAGCAAAACCATGGTTGATGTTATGCAACGCCAGAACCTGACGGCGTAATACAGCCCGTCTGCCGTCTGGTTTTTCAGAGGGGTTAACTGCTGCGATGAACCCCGAACACGTGGCAGAGTGAGCATATCACCTCTGTTCAGGTGACCAAATTCAGTGTTCCACTACAAAATCCAGAGAATGCGCATACCATTTTCTGGATTTTTTTATGTCCGCACTTTACCCGTTCAAAAGCCAGTATCTAGCCCTTTCTCTCATTCTGAGCGCTAACGCTGCAACTATTTTCCGGCTCCTCAAATTCACGACAAATTAATGTGATACTTTCCATGGGAATCGGCTCTTCCGTTAGACCACACCAGGGATGCCCATTTATCGACTGATGAAACCGGCAAAAACGGCACTCACCAAACATTCTGGCCCCCTGATTTTTCTGCATACTCCGCAGATGGGCCAGAAAAACTGTTTTCAGTTGTTCCTCAGAAAAAGCTAATGAATCCCAAGGCTCCTGCAGTGTCTCCTGCATGATGGTATGCATCACTTCACTCGCTTTGGATGTCAGAACCAGATGGACAACCCGTTTATCCTTGCCGTCATTTTCTCTTCTAATCCAGCCTTCACGCTCTAGTTTATTCAGGGACTGCGATACCGTGCCTTTAGTCAGCCCGAGGTATTCCGTTGTTGCAGCGGGCGTATTGGAATAACCATTGCATCGCGTTAAATAGAAAAGAATCTGAACCCATGTTGTGGGGAGTCCTTTCAGTTGCGGATGGCGATAAAAGCTGCCCATTTGCAGGCTCACCAGGCGTTCAAGAATATCAAAGAGTGTCACAGTAACCTGCCTCTGCTTGCCGGGATACGTGCTGGATAAACAAACGTCCAGACTTTCTAACGATAGGGTTGTACTGTCATCAATAGTATCGATTCAAAACCATATTGACAATGTTTTCAGTGTGTGTGCAATATCAAATGGTATCGATTCGATACCATTTGATATTGCACAAGGAAAGTCATCATGAGTAAAACAGCCGTTTTCTTTCATGCAGGTTGCCCGGTATGCGTAGATGCAGAACACCAAATCGCACTGGCACTCGATCCCGCTCAATACACGGTAGAAATCGTTCATCTCGGAAATGATAAAACGCGACTGAATGAGGCCATCGAAGCTGGTGTGCAATCTGTTCCAGCCCTGGTACTGGATGGCGGTATCCCGCTTCACATCAACTTTGGTGCGTTTATTAAAGATCTGCTTTAAGGATAAAAATGAAACGTATTGCGATTGTATTAGCAATGGCTGTAGCCACCTCTGCCGGTGCACATGGCAATGAGCCTCATCAGGGCGGTATTAAAACCAGCACCGACAAGGCTGTATTGGCTGAGTTTGATATTGTGCACACGAAAGTCACTACCGAAGGGAATGTTGCCACCTTCCATATGGCAGTTTCCGGCAAGGCAGGTAAAAGTAAGCCTGCAGTAACAGGTAAGCTGGCGGGAACGGAAATTTTCTCTTATGTCTGGCCGACAACGATCGATCCGTATGAAGTGGGATTTGAACATAAGGCCGGTATCCTGGCGCTGGCGGTAACATCCCATCCTGATCTGGATGATACGCCGCTGTATGATGAAAATGGCGATGGTAACCGCAACAATGATGGCGATCTGTGGCATACCCACTGGGTGGTGCTGAAGCCTAACGAGGTCTGCGGGCCTGGCGCACTGGCCGTAGTTGATATTCCTGAGGGACAAAAACCTAGGCTGCCAAAAACCTGGCCTGGCTTGCCGGTATTGTTGGACAGTCCGGGCTGGAATCCTACGCTGACAGGTGAAACTGTAGAAGTGAAAGTTCCGTTCGATAATATTGGCGTGGTCACTGCCAGCCAGTTTGATGGCGTAACTGCCGGGCTACGAGTTAATGCATCCGTTCATGCGCCGCTACTTTGCGTCGAGGATGTATTTAAAGTGGCCTCTGGCAAGCTGACGCTGCCGGGGAAAGTAAACCAGTAACGGAAATTAACCCGCACCACAGTGCGGGTTCTGGAGTTAACATGAATATCATTCGCCATCCGCGAGCACCAACATTGACAATTGAACGCTGGTTTAATACATCACAGCCGATAACCCTGGAATCATTACGCGGCAAGGTCGTGGTAATGGAATCATTTCAGATGCTGTGTCCTGGCTGTGTTTCCCATGGACTGCCGCAGGTTTCACGTGTGTATGCCACTTTTCCACCGGATAAAGTGGCCGTTATTGGCCTACATACGGTTTTTGAGCATCATGAGGTAATGACCGCACAGGCACTGGAAACCTTTCTATCAGAATACCGCATCCCTTTCCCCGTCGGGGTGGATATGCCGTCTCCTGACAATGATGTCCCCCAGACCATGCTGTCCTACGCTATGCGCGGTACACCTACGTTGACGTTAATTGATCAGCAGGGATACCTACGCCAGCAATATTTTGGTCAGGTAGACGACCTCGCGCTGGGAGCAGAAATCGGGGCGTTATTGAATGAGTCGTTGTCTGTTTCCGAGGACGCGTCTATGGCATCAGGGTGCAGTGATGGGCAGTGTGCCACTACATAATTAGATACTGGATATGGCGGAGAGTTTTTTCCTGCCCGTGGGAAGAGTGAAACATTATCCCCGGGCAGTGAAAAAGAAACCGCAACGCTATGCATTACGGTTTCCATCAAAAGCTAAACTGACAAGCATTAGGAGATATACTCCGGCTTTTCGCATTTCAATCAAGAAATCGCAAAAAGATTACTCTTCCTTCACCACAATCAGCGGCTCGATATCGCTCTCTTTTTTAATCACCAGCGACTCATCGCCGCGCAGGCAGGTCCCCCCATAGTTACCGCCTACGGTGAAGGTACAAACCTGAATATATTTACCGGCAATTTTTGGCAGACACCAAAGCTGCTGATAAATGTTCTTCTGCTCGGCAAACTTTCCGCTGGTTTTATCCAGTAACTCTTCCTGATGGCTCACCAGATCGATGTTGCTGCCACAACGTCCTGCAATAGGTTTCACTGCATAACCGGTTTGCGCCAGCTCTTCATTAACAGTGAAATCAGTATCAAGCAGATAGCGGTGGTGTGGGAACAGTTGCCACAGGATCGGCAGAATCGCTTTATTACCAGGGATCACCGTCCACAGAGGTTCAAAGACCAGCACTTCCGGGCGCAGCAACACGTCGATTAAACGCACTTCCTGATTCGTATGCCCGGTACGAATTGGTACCGCAGCGTACTCCGTTTCACTGACCTCTCGCACCTGCTCAATTGCGGTTTCCCACGCCCAGGTTTTCCAGACGCAGTTCACCAGACGACCGTCCCCGTCAATCAGCTGACCGGCGTCATCCCAACGTAGCTCATCGAGGCCACGCAGAATTTTACTGTCAAACCCGGCCTGACGTAGCGCCTGCTGCATAAACTGAGCGTGGTAGTTTTCCTCTATATCTTTATCCTGCATGATGTGGACAAAAGGACGCGCGCGGCTGTGCTTCCAGGCCCCCGCCAGTTCGTTGATCAATCCTTCAGCTGGGTTGTGTCCCTGTCCTGTATAGCCCTGCTCGGCCCATCTTTCGAGGATCAAACCGGCTTCGGTATGGCACGATGCGGAATCGGCGTTGTACTCATACACCTTCAGTCCGCGTTCATCCATACAGAAATCCATACGTCCCGTAATCATATGATGCCGACGACGCTGCCAGGAAAGGCGCAGACGCGGCCAGAGGATTTTCGGGATATCGAACAGCGCCAGCAGGTTGTCATCTTTCAGCACTTTGTCGGTCGCGTGCAGATACATCAGGTGCAGCTCGTTGGTGGCTTTGATCAGTTCCTGCTCTGCACTCTCGGTAATGGTGAAGTACTGATGCGGATCCTGATTAATAACGTGGCCGTTCGCCAGCACGTAGGCTTTCTGCAGCGGATCCTGTTCATCAAGCCATTTACCGTCAAACTGCCCGTTATCTTCCAGTCGCGCACCGCCAATTCTCAACGAGTCGTTGGCGATCTCCGGCTGCGGCAGGCTGTCACGGGTATCATCGGTCTGGATCATCCAGCCAAGGATGGTGGTGTCGTCAAAGGTATCACGCAGGGTGTAACAACCGTTTTCAACCACCATCTCCAGTTCGCGGGTCCACTGCTGTCCGGGAGGCAACGGCGTATGGAGCACGTTCTGTTCGGCAATACGGATTTTGTTTTCCAGCAACTGGGTGACGACCGCCACATGGCCGGTATCGTTAAACTCACCGCCTTTTTGCCAGATAAGCAGAGCACCGGCTACCGGCGCGCGGGGTGAACCATTCGGAAATGCCTGTAACGGCAGGATATTGTCATTCACCACTTCGCGTAGAAAGCGTAAGGAAAAGATCTCCCAGGCCATGCCTACATCGGTGAAGACCACGCCATAATTAAGGAAGAGAAAGCGGCGTGCGAACTCTACGCACTGCCATTTGTGGCCCATGTATTCGTCGTCGATATAGCTGCGAAATGCCGCATCATCGTCGTAGTCCCGTGGGTCGAGGGAGCTGTAATCTGAAGAGTAGATTGCTACGCCGCCTGGGGCGTAGCCCAATAATGTCCCGAATGGGGCATCCTGACTGGTCGTTCCTTTGCTCATGCACCTTACCTCAAAACAATACAGCCTGAGCAGGTTGGCGTGAATTTTTCGCTCTGATTGCCTGCTCTGCGACACTAACCGGACAGAGGTCGACATCATCATACACCTCAACGCAGCGGCTGGCGCTCAGAGGCGAAAAATTCGCAGCAGGAACTACGCTTTTGTCACGGTGACCGGTACGCTTTTATACGCCGGAGTCAAACTTTGTGTGTCCACCGCATCCAGCGAAAGCAGGACATTCGCTTCTGGCAGATAAGCGCCTATTGAGCCCACCGCCATGTTGTAAATCACCACCGTCAAGCCGCACATAATGCGATCCGCACAGGGCTGGCCGCGGTCGTCCAGCGCCTGAACGTTGACCACATCTCCCTGGCTCAGATCGCGAGTCGCCGCTTCTTCAGCGCTTAAAAACACCACATCCCGACGACCGGTAATGCCACGGTAGCGATCGTTCATACCATAAATAGTGGTGTTGTATTGATCGTGGCTGCGCAGCGTCGCCAGAACCAGTGCATCGGCAGGCTGATTTTCTCGCTCTACCGCCCGCTGATGGCTGACGATAAAATTGGCTTTACCATTCGCCGTTCGCCATTCACGGCGCGAAGCGGGCGTATCCATACGAAATCCGCCCGGCTCGGCAATACGGGCATTGTAATCGTGGAACGCCGGGATCACGGCTTCAATGGCGTCACGGATCAGCGCGTAGTCCCCAGTTAACGCTTCCCAGTTGATCGGCGAAAGCGGCAGAGTGGCGTGTGCCATGCCCGCCACAATCGCGGGTTCCGATTTTAACCAGCGGGAAGCTGGCTTCAGCGCGCCGCAGGAAGCGTGGACCATCGACATCGAGTCTTCGACGGTCACCGACTGGATCCCCGTCGCCTGAATGTCGCGCTCCGTTCGACCTAATGCAGGCAGCAGATAATTATGCTTTGCCAGCAGCAAATGCGATCTGTTCAGCTTGGTCGCAACATGGACCTGCAGATCCAAATTTTTCATCGCCGCAAAGGTACGCTGCGGCTGCGGCATCGCCACCGCCAGATTGCCACCCATGCAAATGAGCGCTTTTGCCTCTCCCCGTTCGATGGCCCGAATACTCTCCACGCTGGAGCGGCCATGTGTACGCGGCACACGGATAGAAAAATGCGTCTCAAGGCGTTGCAGGAAGTCTTCGGATGCCGCTTCGTTGATCCCCACGGAACGGTCGCCCTGCACGTTAGAATGACCGCGCAACGGGCAGATCCCCGCCCCCGGCTTACCCATATTGCCTTTCAGTAGCAGCAGGTTTACCAGTTGCTGGACGTTCTCAGTACCGTTTTTATGCTGGGTGATGCCCAGACCATAACAAATAATAGTGGCACGAGATTTACTGTAGCTGTGTGCCAGGTCCTCCATCTGACTGCGCGTCAGGCCCGAGTCCTGTTCCAGCTCCGCCCAGTTATGCTGACGTAAGTCATCATACAGCGCTGCATATCCAGCAGTATGCTCATCGATAAACGCATGATCGAGCGTCGGTTGCTGATCCAGTAAGATCCGCGCTTCATCCATTTCGATCAGCGCCTTCATGATGCCTTTCAGCAGCGAGGCGTCACCGCCCATTTTTACCTGGTAGTAGTCGTTGCTTAGCTGCGTCGACTGACCGGTGAACATCTCTTTCGGGCTTTGCGGGAAACTAAAGCGCTCAAGCCCCCTTTCGTTCAGCGGATTGATAGAGATAATTTTAGCCCCGCGTTTGGCAACGTCGCGTAAGGTGGTCAGCATACGTGGATGATTAGTGCCAGGGTTATGCCCGATACAAATCACCAGATCGCAATGGTCAAAATCGTCAAGTTCAACGGTCCCTTTTCCGAGGCCAATGGCCGGCGTTAGCCCTGCGCTGGTCGGTCCGTGGCACATGTTTGAGCAATCAGGAAAGTTGCTGCTGCCATATTCGCGGGCAAAAAGCTGATACAGGAACGCCGCTTCATTTGACGTTCTGCCGGAGGTGTAAAACTCAACCTGCTGGGGTGAATCATAGCTGCGCAGACGCTCGCCTATCTCCTGGAAGGCGATATCCCAATCCACCGCCTGCCAGGTATCTGATGCTGCATCGTATTTCATCGGATGCGTCAAACGACCGATATTTTCCAGCTCATAATCGCTGTAGTGCCAGAGTGTGGAAACCGGGTGACGGCTGAAAAATTCCGGTGACGCTTTTTTACTGGTTGTCTCCCAGGAGACCGCCTTAACGCCATTTTCGCACAGCTCCATTGGCGCACGGTGCCCTGGGTCCGGCCACGCACAGCCCGGACAGTCGAACCCTTTCACCTGGTTCATTTTGAACATCGCGATAATGTCGCGGGCGACAGCCTTTTGCGAAAACACCGAAGCAGTGACGGCTTTTACCGCGCCCCACCCACCCGCCGGGCCCTGATAACCGCTTACTCCTGGAACACCATTTTTCATTATTACTGCTTATTCACCGCCAATTTTTAATGGCGAATACGGTAGCAATTTCCGTCCAACATTGATTTCCTCTTCATGGAGTACGGAGCGGGTACAATGAACGGGTTAGATTTATCTTCCCCTTTCAGCACAAAGCGACATAAAGTTCCAATCTGTTAAATTGAGTTCTACCTAACTGCTACACTGCATCAACACAACCACTCAGAAGGCAGGTCAATATGTCAGACAATACCTATCAGCCCGCGAAAGTCTGGACGTGGGAAAAATCGAACGGAGGCGCATTCGCCAATATCAACCGCCCGGTTTCCGGAGCCACCCACGAGAAAACGCTGCCGGTTGGCAAACATCCGCTACAGCTCTATTCGCTGGGTACGCCAAACGGGCAGAAAGTGACGATCATGCTGGAGGAGTTGCTGGCGCAGGGGGTGAAGGGCGCGGAATACGATGCCTGGATTATCCGCATTGGCGATGGCGATCAGTTTTCCAGCGGCTTTGTTGAGGTGAATCCGAACTCGAAGATCCCAGCGCTACGCGATCACTCGCAAAACCCACCGGTTCGCGTATTCGAATCTGGCGCAATCCTGCTCTATCTGGCGGAAAAATATGGTTATTTCCTGCCGCAGGATTTGGCAAAACGCACCGAAACGCTGAACTGGTTGTTCTGGTTACAAGGCGCAGCGCCGTTCCTCGGCGGAGGCTTTGGCCACTTCTATAACTATGCTCCGGTAAAAATTGAGTACGCTATCAATCGCTTCACCATGGAAGCCAAGCGCTTACTCGACGTGCTGGATAAACAATTGGCGCAACATCAGTTTGTGGCCGGAGATGAATACACCATTGCCGATATGGCGGTCTGGCCATGGTTTGGCAATGTGGTTCTGGGCAACGTCTACGACGCAGCAGAGTTCCTTGACGCAGGAAGCTACAAGCACGTACAACGCTGGGCAAAAGAGATTGCAGCGCGTCCGGCGGTTAAGCGTGGTCGTATTGTAAACCGCACTAACGGACCGCTGAACGAGCAGCTTCATGAACGCCATGACGCCAGCGACTTCGATACCCAAACCGAAGATAAGCGCCAGAACTAAAATAAATTGCCGGATGGCAACCGCTATCCGGCAATTTCATTCAGGATTTGTCACGCGCTGGTGACGTCGTACTCCATGCGGCGAAGTGCGTCTAACGTGGCTTTAGCTTCATCTTCATCAATGATGCTCATGGCGAACCCTACGTGCACCAGCACCCATTGCCCGACCAGCTCAGCTGTATCACCTTCACAAATCAGGGCAATATTGACATCACGTTTGATGCCGCACACTTCAACCTGCGCAAGCTGGTGAATATCTTCACCAACGGCCAGAACCTGACCAGGGACTCCAATACACATATCTGACTCCGCCCCATAGCAACCTATGGGTTATTCGACTTCAATACTTTTCACTTTCAGTGAATCGCCAGCATCAACCCGCAGGCGATCGCCCTGACATTGTGGACACTGCGCATCATGCTGGGTGATTTCCACAACCTGACTGCAATCCCAGCACCATGCCTGGGCTGGCTTGTAATCAATATGCAGCTCACAACCCTGAGCCAGCGTCCCCTGACAGACGATGTCGAAACTGAAACGAACGGCGCTCTCTTCAACGCAGGAGAGCGCCCCGATTTCCAGCCAAACACCGGTTACACGTTTGACACCGTGCTGCTCTGCCTGCTGTTGAACAATCTCAACCGCGCTCTGACAAAGGGACAACTCATGCATTTTCGCAGTTCCGACGACCCAGCAGCAACGCGCGGCGATTAAGCTGCGGCGCATTCGGATCGCTAACCGGCAGCGATAACAGCATTCGCGCGCAATCGTCAGTCAGACGCATGCCTTCTTGCGCCGACATACTGTGCGAAAGCGGCGACATCAGTGAGCAGGAAAGGTATTGCGATACGCCCTCCAGTTCACCAACGGTAAAGGTCATCTCGCCATACGGCAGACGCAGTCCGATTTTTTCGCTGACTTTACGCACCGGCCAGATCTGGTCCGGTCCGGGGAAAATCAGTGCGCTGAGCATCCAGGGCGTGATAACACACCCCGTCCACTGTCCTTCAAACAACGTAAATTCAGAGACATATACCGGCATGTTCGGATGCAGGAAAGAGAGATCGTGCATTGAACGCCGGGCAACCTCTTCAAACGCTGCCTGAATTTGCATCTTCGGGGCCGTCTGAAAACCGACAAACTCCTCAGACATGAGCCGCCTCCCGCGGGATCGCTTCAACACCTGATTCGCGAAGCGCGGCAAGAACCTGCTCAAGCGCAGGTTCAATCATCGCTTCAACCGTTGGCGTTAGTCCGATATGCGGCTCCAGCGATTCCGGAATAACACCGACTAACGTCAGCTTTTTCGGAAACTCGCCGGTGAAACGCAGGGCCGACAATACGTCGGCCAGACCAAGCTGGTGCGGTGAGATTTTGTTGGTAAACAGCGCCGGGATCTCTTCATCCCGCAGGACCATCATCGTTCCTGGCGTGTTTTTCTTCGACACAATGGCGTCAGCAATGATCAGATGATCTCTGTTCGCCATATCACCGAGAAGCTCCATCCCAGCCGTACCACCGTCCAGAACATCAACAAAGTCTGGCAGGACGTACCGTTGTTCTAATGTTTCAACGATACGTACCCCGATGGCTTCGTCGGTCAGCAAAATATTGCCGACCCCTAAGACTAATATCCGCATTACAGAACCTTAACTGAGACCACTTCGTTCCCATCAACGTCCACCACATGCACCGCACATGACATACAAGGGTCGAAGGAGTGAATGGTACGAACCACTTCCAGCGGTTTGTTTGGATCGGCAATCGGCGTACCTACCAGCGAGCGCTCATACGGTCCCACTTCATCATTAAAGTTACGTGGGCCAGAGTTCCAGGTTGACGGTACTACCGCCTGGTAGTTGCTGATAATGCCATCTTTGATCACCATCCAGTGAGACAGCATACCGCGCGGCGCTTCGAGGAAACCGACACCTTTAAATTCACCCGTTGCCGGGATATCCGGTTTCACGAAGGTGGTGTGGTCACCTTTACCGATGTTCACAATCAGCGCGTTGTACTGATCCTGCAGAACGTTCTGCAGTTCACAGCAGTGAACGGTACGGCCAATAATACGGCCCAACGTAGAGTGCAGCTGTGACACTTCGATAGTTTTACCGGTCAGCTTGGTGTAAATGGCGATGATTTCATTCAGCTTGGCATGGGTAGACTCGCGTTTGGCCGCCAGTTTACACAGCATGTTGGCCAGCGGACCCACTTCAACCGTTTTACCGTAGAAGGTCGGTGCTTTAACCCAGGAGTACTTGCCGTCATCTGACCAACCAGTGTAATCAGGAACCGTTGTGCCTTCCCACGGAGCCTGCGGCGCTTCGTCTTTGTACCACGCGTGTTTCGCACTCTCCTGAATCCCTTTGATCAGGTACTCATCGGAGTGAGAGGTGATCGGACGATAGGTCGACAGATCTTCATTGGTGATGTAACCACCCGGGAACAGGAAGCTGCCGTTTTTACCGTCAGTCGGGAATTCCGGTGCGCTCAGATAGTTAACCGCACCTTGACCACGTTCCAGCCACTCAGGGTAGAACGCAGCAATCACCGCGGTATCAACCTTGTAAACCTGCTCAACGAAGTCGCTCAGCTTATCGATAAAGGACTTGATATACATCAGGCGCTCAAGGTTCAGCACGCCAAGGCCGTCGAGGTTAATTGGGTTAGCAACCCCGCCTACCGCCAGGTTCTGAATGTGCGGCGTTTTACCGCCCAACAGCGCCACAACACGGTTAGCATCACGCTGGCATTCCAGCGCCTGCAGGTAGTGAGCGACCGCAATCAGGTTCACTTCTGGCGGCAGTTGCATTGCCGGGTGACCCCAGCAACCGTTGGCAAAAATGCCTAACTGACCGCTGGCAACAAGGTCTTTGATCTTGTTCTGAACCTTAGTGAACTCTTCTGCGCTGTTCAGGTGCCAGGAGGACACGCCGTTCAGCATGGCAGACGCTTTCGCTGGATCTGCTTTCAGTGCAGAGGTGATATCCACCCAGTCCAGCGCAGAGAGCTGATAGAAGTGAACAATGTGGTCATGCGTAGTGTGCGCGGCCAGAATGATGTTACGGATATACTGTGCGTTCACCGGAACATCAATATTCAGCGCGCTTTCTGCTGCACGAACGGAAGAGATAGCGTGAGTGGTAGTACAAACGCCACAGATACGCTGCACAATCATCCAGGCATCGCGCGGATCGCGGTTTTTCACGATCTCTTCCATGCCGCGCCACATGGTACCGGAAGCCCATGCTTTAGATACCACGCCATTTTCGATTTCGCAGTCGATGCGTAAATGACCCTCAATACGGGTTACCGGATCAATAGTAATTCTCTGGCTCATGCTTTGCTCGCCTCATGACGATTTTGATCGTTTTGTTTTAAAGGAGGAAGTATCGGCAGTAGACGAATGAGTACGATGTATGCACAAATCTCAATAGCCACAAAACCAATAGAAATCAACAGTTCTTCCCAGGTCGGGAAGTAGTGGTAGCCACCACCAGGATTGAACGCCACCAGCGAATAGGACAGACGCCATGTCGCACAACCCAGCAATGCGCTCAGCGCAGACAGATACAGCATGCGCGAGTCGTTACGCAGCTTAGTGACGCGCAGCACCACCAGCGGGAAGACCATCAGCACGACTTCAATCCAGAACATCAGGGAGTAAAGATCGCCTGAGAACGCATAGGACAGCTTGTCGCGATAGATCAGTTCGCCAAAGCGCAGAACCACGAAAATCGCCAACAGCACGCTGATGGTATTCGTCAGCTTGATGAACAAACTTTTCTCGTCCGGACCATTACCTTTCAGCCCGGCTTGTACCAACGAGCCTTCAAAGATGACGATCGAGAAGCCCATAATAAAAGCGGTTAATACGGAGAAAAGCGGCAACATTTCATAAGCTTGCCATAGCGGATGCACCTTATAGCCCGCAGATATCATCAATGAACCCATTGAAGACTGGTGCATAGTTGGCAGCAGCGCGCCAAGGGCAATGATAAAGAACATCACTTTATTCAAACGTTTGAGAGAGACTTTCCACCCCAGACGTTCAAACAAAGCCGGAGCAAATTCCAGCGCCATGATGCCGATATAGATGGTCATACAGACCGCCGTTTCGAACAGTACCGAGTTCACGTTGAAGTGGCCCGGAATGTAGAAATACGGCAGGTTCCAGTAACGACCGACGTCAATGGTGATCGACAGACCACCCAGCGAGTAGCCAAACAGGCTCGCCAGCAGCGCTGGACGTACCAGTGGATGGTATTGTCCTCTGTTGAAAACATACACCGCCCACGCCAGCGCCCAGCCACCACATGCGAAGCCGGTACCAATCAGCAGGTCAAACGCGATCCATACACCCCATGGGAAACCGCCGTTCAGATCGGAGACTGAGCCCAATCCGAAGACCAGACGTTTCACGATCAGGAGCATACACAGGACGATAAGCGGCCCAAAAATAATGACCGGTTTGCTGATTATTTTTCCGCCCAGCGGTTTAGGATCATGACTCATGATCGTCTCCTCCATCGTGATGGTCGTTTTTCGTGTTACGACGAACCAGCACGGTTAAGCCCGCCAGCGCAGCCAGGGGTAATATCATGCCCTTGTACAAGGAATGTTGAACATGTTCGGAACGCGCACCGGTTGAAAGATCATCCAGTTTCGGCAGATCCAAATCCTCGTAAGGAACGCCCGTCAGTACCATAACCTGTGTACCACCACCTTCTTTCTCGCCGTACAGATGGGGGTAATACTTCGGTACCGTATGCAGATAGGTATCGCCTGCTTTCACCGTCTGACGCGGATAGTGGTATTCGCTGCCAGGCTTCAGCGCGAGACGTTTTTTCGCCTCAGCCATCAGCTCTTCACGCGTACCAAAAATCACCGCACCGGCAGGGCACACTTCAACACAACCCGGTAAACCGCCTTTGTCCAGACGCTCAACACCTTTCTGGTTACACAGTTCACATTTGTGAAGCGCACCAAACGGGTTGTTGTAGTCATACTTAGGCACATTGTACGGGCAGGCGACCATGCAGTAACGACAGCCCGTGCAGACATCTTTGTCATAGTGGACGATGCCGGTTTTCGGATCTTTCTTCAGCGCGGAGACCGGGCAAACGGAGACGCAGTTCGGATCGACACAGTGCATGCACTGCTTCTTAATGTATGCGTAGCCGTTTTCTTCCTGGTCTTTGTTAACGCCTGTTCCGCTACGCCACACCTGGATGATGTTATTGGTATACGGTGACAGTTTGTCGTTGTTCGACCAGGTCTGCTCGCCTTCCGGATTACGCGCCGGGAAGTTGATATCCTGACACTTGGTGACACAGGCCTGGCAGCCTACGCACAGCGTCGAGTCATAGAGCATCCCAAGAGAACCAGGGATCGGCGGACGGTTTTCTGCAGCCGCATGGCTGATGGACGGCGCAGCGCCCAACAGCAATGCCCCGCTGGAGGCTGCTTTAATAAAGTTACGTCTGTTCACGGTTATTCTCCCCGTGAGTCAGCGTTATCTTTCTTCTGCTGACGCCCCAGTTCACGAACCGCCATCACGCTGACACCGGCAACCAGTCCTACTACGCCACCAAGCAGCCCAATCGCCCCGGCAGAAATATTGCCGCCTTCTTTCATATTGACGTCAGGTTTCTCGGAACGCGGTGTTTGGTTTTCCACATGAGCAAGCTGGTGAATACCTTTATGGAAACCGACACCTTCTTCGTTACAGCCGTAGCAAGGGTGACCGATAGCCACCGGCCACACGCCGCCAACATCGCAGAATTGCAGCGTTGAGCAGTTGCCGTAGGTTTCTGGTCCTTTACAGCCCAGATGGTAGAGGCACCAGCCTTCACGGTGACCTTCATCGCCAAACTCTTTAGCAAAACGACCTGCATCGAAGTGCGGGCGACGTTCGCAGTGTTCGTGAATCAAACGACCATAGGCAAATGTCGGACGGTTTTTGGTATCCAGCTTCGGCGGCTTACCGTAAGTGATGATATGCGCGACCGTTGCAAGGAAGTTGTGCGGGTTCGGAGGACAGCCGGGGATGTTGATGATGGTTTTGCCTGGCAGAACTTCCTGCAAGCCGACGGCACCCGTTGGGTTAACGCCAGCAGCAGCAACACCACCCCACGCGGCACAAGAGCCGATGGCAATGATAGCGGCAGCGCCTTCTGCGGCCCGGCGGATGTGATCTACGATCGGCTCACCGGCAACCATGCAGTAAATACCATTGTCTTTCAGTGGGATAGAACCATCTACAACCAAAACATATTGCCCTTTGTACTTCTCCAGAGCGTTATGTTTATTCTCTTCGACCTGGTGGCCGAAGGCGGCAGAGAGTACCTCATGGTATTCCAGAGAGATTGTCTCCAGAACGAGGTTTTCCACTGTAGGGTGTGTCGCGCGAAGTAGCGATTCAGTACAACCCGTACACTCCTGCGCACCAATCCAGATAACCGGTGGACGCTGAGGACGAGAAACTGATTCGGCCATTTCTGCGGCGGCTTTGCTACTGAGCCCCATGGTAGCGGCCAGTGCTGCACAAAGCTTCATGAAATCACGGCGATTGATGCCGTTCGAATTGATGAGAGAGTTATCTCCAGTCATTTTATAGTTATTCCGTTGCGAAGACCTGGCTTTTATTTTGCACCTTTCGCATGTTGCATATTGCGATCGGCGCGCCATTTACCACACTTTTTATATGGTTATGTGCATTATAATACTTCGGCGGAGCAACAAAACGAAGGCGTAGGTCAATAGTGTAATTAATTAAAGCAAGATAATACCCCTTTCGGATCAAGCTTCGAGACGATAGCCAGCCATGAAAAAACGAATTGTTGTACTGGACTGGTTCTCTTTAAAGAAATCCATAACCATCTCTTTATCCAGCCCATAGCGACGCGTGAGGATCCCCGCTTCCCACGCGCTGAGCTGTCGATCGCCCGTTTTTTCAAACATTCGATGAGAAAATCCCAGCACAAAACCGCGTTTATAATCAGCACAAAAATTGGCCGCCGTGCGTGCGCTATCCGCACTTGACGCGTTTAATCCGGCCATCAAGCCTTTTCCAAAATGGTTGTTCATGCATAACCTCCAATCGCTATATAATAAATTATATAGCGATTTTTTAAGCAAAGACCAGAGGTATCACGTACTTTTTTATGCCCGCTTAAAAGGACACCCATTCATCCTTTTTAGCGGCTGCAGACGTTTTGATGTCTGCTGAAGGGGAAGCGGTGCTGGCGGCGGCGTACTGCACATCGTTTGCTGAAAGGCGGAACTGTTGTACCGAGCGTTGCAGCTCTTCCGTTTGCCGTTCAAGCGCCACAGCTGCGGCGGAAACTTGCTCTACCAGCGCGGCGTTCTGTTGCGTTACGCTGTCCATCTGCGTGATCGCCACGCTCACCTGCGAAATGCCCTTATTCTGTTCTTCTGAGGCAGAAGCAATTTGCTTCATGATAACGGTCACTTCGGTGGCTCCGCGCAGAATCGCCTCCATGGTTAATCCCGTCTCTTTAACCAGTCGAGCGCCCTGATCGACGCGACGCGACGATTCGCCAATCAGCGTCTCAATCTCTTTCGCAGCCCCGGCGCTACGGCTGGCGAGGTTACGCACCTCACCGGCAACAACGGCAAAACCACGCCCCTGCTCACCTGCTCTGGCAGCTTCAACTGCCGCGTTCAGCGCCAGAATATTGGTCTGGAAGGCAATGCTATTAATAACAGACGTAATTTCCGCGATCTGTTTAGAGCTGGCGGCAATGCCGTCCATCGTCTCAACCACTTCTGAAACCAGGCTGCTCCCTTTACCTGCCGTTTCTGTCGCCGTATCGGCAAGCTGGCTGGCTTCACGCGCGTTTTCGGCGTTCAGTTTTACCGTTGCGGTCAGTTGTTCCATGCTGGCAGCGGTCTCTTCCAGCGCCGCAGCCTGCTCCTCAGTACGCGATGAGAGATCATTATTGCCGGTGGAAATTTCCGTAGCCCCTCGCCAGATGTTGTCACTACCTGAGCGAATTGTACTGACGGCTTCGCGCAGGCTGTCCTGCATCGCGCACAATAACGGCACCAGTTGGCCCACGCAGTTACGGCCAAAATCTTCGATTGGATGGCTGAGATCGCCCTGAGCAATCTGCTGGAACTGCTGGCGGATACGTCCCAGGGGTTTCACCATCATGGCGACGAGGTAACGGTCTGTGAAGAACAGGAGAGCAATACCGAGGATCACGGCGGTAATAATTAGCGTCCGGATGATAGACGTTTTGCCATCGACCATGACGCGCGTGGTATCAAGCCGCTCACCTGCCGTGGCGTTAAAACGTTCGGCACTGGCGCCAAATTCACGGCTCAGCGCTGGCGTAACGGTGCTGGCATGCTCCGCAAAGGCCGTAAGCGTGCCCTGCTGCGCCAGTTGCATTTGCGGAATCACCCCGTTATCCAACAGCGCCTGCCACTTCGTCAGTACCGCCGCGGCAACGTCCGGATCCATAGGCCCCGGAGACAACGTTTTCATCTCCTGGAGTTTTTTGCTCATATTCTCCAGGGACTGCTGCGCTGGTGCAAAATCAGGCGTTCCGCCACTCATTTTGACATCCATGGCGCGACTTAAGCGCGTTACGAAGCGAAAATACTGATCGTTCCCCTGACTGAGCACCGTCATCTGATGGACAAGATGACGGTCAATATCATTGCCTTCAGATATTTTTGATAAAGAATGAAGACTGAATAAACCCACGCCCGACCAGAGCAGGCAAAAAAGTCCCAGTATTGCCAACATGACAATACGAATAGTGAAGTTTTTCAGCAAACGCATAATAATTTCCTTGCCGTTGATGAGGAATTCGCCATCAGGCGATACTTATCCTTGTTATCGGCAGGCAACAGAGAAGATATAATGCATTCTTTATTTTTTTACTTTCTTAAGTATATCCAATATTATTTACACTATATCAACATGAATGCTAATGAAATTAGCTAGCATTATTATTCAGATAATTAACCTGAAGCATTAAATAATCCCTTGTTTTCTATCGTAAATATTTGTTAAACCATGCAAGAGTACGCTCCCAGGCCAAATCAGCGGCAGCATTATCATAACGCGGTGTCGAGTCATTATGAAAACCATGATTAACGCCGGGATAGATATATGCCTCATAGACTTTCTTATTGGCTTTGAGCGCCGCTTCATAGGCAGGCCATCCCTCATTAATTCGGGTATCTAATTGCGCATAGTGCAGTAATAAAGGCGCTTTTATTTTAGGGACATCTGATGCAGGAACCTGACGCCCATAAAAAGGCACTGCGCAGGCCAGTTCAGGAAAAGCAACGGCTGCGGCATTCGATACGCCGCCACCGTAGCAAAATCCGGTGATACCCACCTTTCCCGTCGCGCCTGAATAACGCTGCATAAATTCAATGGCGGCAAAGAAGTCGTTCATCAGCTTTACCGGGTCAACCTGCTGCTGCAACTCCCGACCTTTATCATCATTGCCAGGATAGCCCCCTACTGAACTTAATCCATCAGGCGCGAGTGCAATATAGCCCGCCTTCGCCACCCGCCGTGCCACATCCTCAATATACGGATTCAGCCCACGATTCTCATGCACCACCACTACCGCCGGAACTTTCCCCGTCGCTTTCGCAGGTTTAACCAGATACCCACGCACATCACCATGCCCTTCAGGTGAAGGATAAGTCATGTATTCCGCCAGGATATCAGGATCGGTGAACTCCACCTGCGTTGCGAGGGCATAATTGGGTTTCAATACATTGAATAAAGCCAGCGCCGTCATACCACCGACTGCATATTTCGCAGCAAGATTGAGAAACTCGCGTTTCGTTATTTTGCCATGAGCGTAATAGTCATAGTAGTCGAGCAATTCTTGCGGAAAGTCTTTGGCAGTTAGACGCGACATGGCAGCACTCCGGATCGATGTTTTTTTAAGCAAAGCACAGTGGTCTGTTTTTGCCCAGTTTTTCATTCCAGTGTGACCTGGTGAACGGGATATTCACCATGAACCCGCTAGAATAGAAACGTTGTTTCGAAATTCACCTGCACTAAGGAGATCTCATGGACTGGTTTGCCAATCCTGAACGTTACGAGCAGATGCTCTATCGCTACTGCGGGCGCAGCGGTTTACGTTTACCCGCGCTATCACTGGGTTTGTGGCACAGTTTTGGGCACGTTCAGGCGCTGGACTCACAGCGCGCTCTGCTGCGTAAAGCATTTGATTTAGGCATCACGCATTTTGATTTAGCCAATAACTACGGGCCGCCTCCGGGCAGCGCAGAAGAGAATTTTGGCCGATTACTGCGCGAGGATTTTGCACACTATCGTGATGAACTGATCATCTCCACCAAGGCAGGCTATGACATGTGGCCAGGGCCATACGGTTCTGGCGGTTCGCGCAAATACCTGCTCGCCAGCCTCGACCAGAGCCTGAAACGCATGGGCCTCGACTATGTCGATATCTTCTACTCGCACCGCGTTGACGAAAATACGCCAATGGAAGAGACCGCCTCAGCGCTGGCCCATGCGGTGCAAAGCGGTAAAGCGCTGTATGTCGGCATCTCATCCTATTCCCCGGAGCGTACGCAGAAAATGGCCGAGCTGATGCGGGAATGGAAAATTCCGCTGCTGATCCACCAGCCTTCTTACAACCTGCTTAACCGTTGGGTAGACAGCAGCGGTCTGCTGGATACGCTGGAATCCAACGGCATGGGCTGCATCGCATTTACGCCGCTGGCCCAGGGGCTGCTGACGGGGAAATACCTCAACGGCATTCCGGAAGGTTCACGCATGCAGCGTGAAGGGAAAAAAGTTCGTGGGCTGACGGAAAATATGCTGACGGAAGAAAACCTTAACAGCCTGCGTTTGCTCAATGAGATGGCGCAACAGCGCGGACAGTCGATGGCGCAAATGGCCTTAAGCTGGCTGCTAAAAGACAACCGGGTGACGTCGGTATTAATTGGCGCCAGCCGACCGGAGCAACTGGAGGAGAACGTTCAGGCGTTGGCTAACCTGACGTTCAGCGCCGAAGAACTGGCGCAGATCGATAAGCATGTCACGGATGGTAAACTGAACCTGTGGCAGGCCTCATCTGACAAATAGCCGTTTGTAACTCTGTGCCGGGAAGCGGCGTTAGCCTCCCCGGCACGTAACAGGGCCAGCCAATCCCTTCACACCTCTTCCGCTTTGATCTCTGGACGTTGAAATTCCGGCCACACCAGCGCGACAAGCGCAGGATAAGCCTCCAGACTGAACTCCCTGAAGCACTGGCGTAAGTTAAGCACATCCAGATCGGCATGCGGGACTTTCTCACCGCTCAGACAGCGCTTTTTTATATTGTCGTAATATTTATACACCGCAGAGTTGAGATCGCTACAACGCCGCTGTGCATCAAATAGCCCTGGCGTCTCATTTAGCTCCACCATTGTCATCCGCTTGATCGTTGAGTGGATAAAATCGATATATTCGTGATTAACGCGCCAATACCATACTGGGGTAATCGAATTCATCAGTACCGAAAAATGGTCTTCCCCCTCTTCTTTACTCAGCATTTCCGGCTGGTTTTCAGAGTGCCCATTTTCTGCATATCGGTTCTTATTTGCACTGCGCATCAACAAAAGTACCCCGCAGGTAAGCAATAGCAGGGTAATAACAGAATAAAATATACTGTTCATATACTGGCTCCATTTTTTTTGATTTTAAAATTACGCCATGCTATTGTCAACGCAGCCTGGTTTATTTAGAACAACATATCATTGGCATCAAAGGATATTTCAACATGCTTCCCGAGCATCTTGTTCCCTCGCGTTTTCACTTATCCAGCTCATCTACTAATACCCGTCCCGCAGATAATAGTGAAAATTTGACTCAGGGAAAGAGAACATTAAGTGATTATGAACCCGATATTTTGATTAACTCTACAGCTAACGGCCAGGCGCGCAATATGTTATTTGAAGAGTGCGATCGCCATTTAAAAGAGCGCCTGTTTCGTGCCGCAAAAATTGAGTCCTTCACTCGCCTGCTCAATTCACTACAAGCGGAAGGCGACATTAACGCTCAAGAATTAAGTAAAATTTTATCGACAAAAACAGCCAGCGTAAATGAACAGGGCAATAAAATTTGGCTTAATTTAATTACGCGTGAGACCAGCGATCCTATTTTTTATTCTCTGGAAGAGAAATAAAATGAAAGATGTTGAGGATAATAATGTTTATTTGGCTTTAGATGACCATAAAAGCGATGAGTTTGTCTTAAAGCAAAATTTGGCCGTATTGATTGCCAATAAAAATGCGACGTTGGAAAGCGTTGCCCAGGAGATGGTCTCTATTCCCGCCGCGCTGGTGCGGCTGAAATGGCAAAATCGTCGCGAAATTTATGCGCTACAGGCTAAAGAAGAGATCTATGGCGCCGCGATTGAAGCCATTATGGAGCAGCAACCAGAACTACGGGACAAAATCATGGCCCGGCTGGAGAGCACATACCAGCATATACTCAAGCGAGAAACAGCCACCTTACGCCTGACGCGTAAACTGTCTGAAGGGAACTACGAACCCACCAGGATAACGGCAGTCGCACTGGATGAGGACAGATAAGGGCGTCTGGGGAGAGTTAAATCAGGAGAGGAAGGCCGGGTAAGGCAACAACCATTACCCGGCAATCAGGATTACTTCGCTTTCACGGTCTCTTCACCGACCAGACCAATCTTCAGGAAACCCGCCTGATGCAGCGTATCCATAACTTTCATCATGGTTTCATAATCGACGGTTTTATCCGCACGGAAGAAAATCGTGGTGTCTTTCTTCCCATCGGTCAGCGTATTTAATTCGCTAATCATGGTGTCATCCGTCACCTGATTGTTGCCAATAAACATACTCTTATCGGCTTTAACAGACAGGTAAACCGGTTTTTCCGGACGCGGCTGCGGCGTGCTGGTGGAAGCCGGGAGATTCACCTTCACATCCACCGTTGCCAACGGTGCGGCCACCATAAAGATGATCAATAAAACCAACATAACATCGATAAACGGCGTCACGTTGATTTCATGCATTTCACCGTTATCGTCCAGGTTTTCATTAAAGCTCATTGCCATGGAACATTATCCTACACGTAATTTCTGCGCTGCACGTACCGGATGGGCAGAAGCGCTAGCGTTCAGGTCCAGATCGCGACTTTGCAGCAACAGTACCTGTGCCGCGACATCGCCCAGCATCGCTTTATAGCTGCCAATCTGACGTGCGAAAATGTTGTAGATAACGACCGCAGGAATTGCCGCGACCAGACCGATCGCCGTCGCTAACAGTGCTTCTGCGATACCCGGCGCAACAACGGCCAGGTTGGTCGTTTGGGTTTGTGCAATCCCGATGAAGCTATTCATGATGCCCCATACGGTACCGAACAGACCCACAAATGGAGAGATAGCCCCGATGGTGGCCAGGTAGCCGTTACCACGTCCCATATGACGACCTACCGCCGCCACACGACGCTCCAGACGAAAGCCGGTACGCTCTTTAATACCTTCGTTGTCGTCGCTGCCTTCTGACAATTCCAGTTCGTTCTGCGCTTCGTAAATCAACTGTGCGCCCAGGCTTTTGCCATCAAATCCTGCAGCAATCTCATTTGCCTGGTCTAAAGAGCGGGCGTCCGCCAGCAGTTGCTGTTCACGCTTAAGGCGGCGTTTCTGAGTAAAGAACTCAAGGCTCTTACTAAAGAAGATAGCCCAGGTGACCACTGATGCCAAAATCAGCCCAATCATCACGCACTTAACCACGATATCGGCGTGCTGATACATACCCCAGACGGAAAGATCCGTCTGCATCAAATTATTACCCACTCTGTATCTCCAGGACGCAAATCACAAAATCTGAGCGTAATGATATCAAAACGACGTCGAATTGATAGTCGTTCTCATTACTATTTACATATTGCCGCACCTTTGGTTTCTTTTCCTTGCGCTTACGCAGTAAAAAAGTCACCAGAAGCATTTTGAGATTATTTTCTACTGTATGACCGTTCTGCAGGATGCGTCATCTTTGATTCATGGTAGTTTAGACATCCAGACGTATAAAAACAGGTAAGACGACATGGCAGATAACAACTTGAAACCAAACTCGTTCACGCAGGACGCAGTAAAAAGTACACGCTGGGCGCGGTAAATAGCGTGATCCAGCGCGCTTCTTCGCTAGTGTTTGACACCGTAGAGGCCAAAAAGCAGGCTACGCACAACCGTGCTAACGGTGCGCTTTTCTATGGACGTCGCGGAACCCTGACGCATTTTTCCCTGCAGGAGGCAATGTGTGAACTGGAAGGCGGCGCGGGTTGCGCGTTGTTCCCCTGCGGCGCGGCGGCCGTTGCCAACACCATCCTCGCCTTTGTGGAACAAGGGGATCATGTGCTGATGACCAACACCGCCTATGAACCCAGCCAGGATTTCTGCACCAAAATTCTCGGCAAACTCGGCGTGTCCACCGGATGGTTCGATCCGCTGGTTGGTGCCGATATTGTGAAGCACATACAGCCGAACACTAAAGTCGTATTTCTGGAATCTCCCGGCTCTGTCACCATGGAAGTACATGATGTTCCTGCTATTGTTGCCGCCGTCAGAAGCGTCGCGCCGGATGCGATCATCATAATTGATAACACCTGGGCTGCCGGGGTGCTGTTCAAAGCGCTGGATTTTGGCATCGATATTTCTATTCAGGCTGGCACCAAATATCTGATTGGCCATTCCGACGCCATGGTCGGCACTGCGGTAGCTAATGCCCGTTGCTGGGATCAACTGCGCGAAAATGCCTATCTGATGGGGCAAATGCTGGACGCCGATACCGCCTATATGACCAGCCGCGGACTGCGTACGCTAAGCGTTCGCCTGCGCCAACATCATGAAAGCAGCTTAAAGGTCGCCGAGTGGCTGGCCAGCCATCCGCAGGTCGCCCGCGTGAACCACCCCGCGCTGCCCGGCAGTAAAGGCCACGAATTCTGGAAGCGTGATTTCACCGGCAGCAGCGGACTGTTCTCATTTGTATTGAATAAGAAACTAAATCATGAAGAGCTGGCCGCGTATCTGGACCACTTCAGCCTGTTCAGCATGGCCTACTCCTGGGGCGGTTTTGAGTCGCTGATTCTCGCTAATCAGCCGGAACATATTGCGGCAATCCGTCCCCAAGGCGAGGTGGACTTCAGTGGAACGCTCATCCGTTTGCATATCGGTTTAGAGAATGTTGACGATCTGATTGCCGATTTGGCCGCAGGATTTGCCCGAATCGAGTAAAATTGCCATAGATGGACATATATGCAGACACTTCTGGTGGAAAAGTCTGCAATTGTTGCGTCCGGGATCAAGGCATCCCGGACAATTCAGGAGTACAATCCACACATAAACGCTGTTCCACAGGAAAGTCCATGGTAGTCATTCAAGATATTGTCTCCGCGCTTTGGCAACACGATTTTGCCGCGTTGGCGGATCCGCACGTTGTGAGCGTGGTGTACTTCGTAATGTTCGCCACACTGTTTTTAGAAAATGGCCTGCTGCCTGCCTCCTTTTTACCCGGAGACAGCCTGTTATTGCTGGCAGGGGCGCTGATCGCTCAGGACGTGATGAGTTTTATACCTACCATAGCTATTCTGACTGCCGCAGCCAGTCTGGGTTGCTGGCTGAGCTACATTCAGGGACGCTGGCTGGGCAACACGCGGACGGTAAAAGGCTGGCTGGCGCAATTACCTGATAAATATCATCAGCGCGCTACCTGCATGTTTGACCAACACGGGCTGATGGCACTGCTGGCGGGGCGTTTCCTGGCATTCGTTCGTACCTTGCTGCCAACAATGGCGGGAATTTCGGGCCTGCCAAACCGTCGGTTCCAGTTTTTTAACTGGCTGAGCGGTCTGCTGTGGGTCACCGTCGTCACCGGCTTTGGCTATGCGCTGAGCATGATCCCGTTCGTCAAACGCCATGAAGATCAGGTGATGACCTTTTTAATGATCCTGCCGATTGCCCTGTTAACCGCGGGTCTGTTGGGAACCCTGTTTGTCGTGATTAAAAAAAAATACTGTAGCGCCTGAGTATTAACCGTAGGCCGGGGTTCCCCCGGCATTTTCGCCTGATGACGTTTCGCTTATCAGGCCAGCGCTGAGCAAGTTTAACTCCCCTGCATCATTCGAATTCTGGCCGCATCCTCCCCCGGCGTTACGCCAAAGAAACGTTTGAATTCCCGACTGAATTGCGATGCGCTCTCATAGCCGACGCGCATGGCAGCCGCACTGGCCTTCATCCCGTCGTGGATCATCATCATCCGTGCTTTATGCAGACGATAGCTCTTCAGGTATTGCAGCGGCGACGTGCTGGTCACCGCTTTAAAATTATGATGAAACGCCGACACGCTCATGTTCGCTTCTGCCGCCAGCTGTTCGACATTGAGATTTTCGGTGTATTTGGTTTCAATGCGCTTTAGCACACGGCTTATCAAACTGAAATGCGTCTGGCGACTGACCAGCGCCAGTAATGCGCCGCCGCGCGGCCCGGTCAGCACATGGTAGAGGATCTCGCGAATAATCTGTTTCCCCAGAATACGCGCATCCAGCGGTCGCTCCATCACATCCAGCAGGCGCTCAGCGGCGCACAGTATTTCGTCAGAAAGCGTCGCGGAGTTGATCCCGCTGGCCGCCATGGCGGGCTGGAACAGCTCATCTTCCCCAATGTCCATCAACAGCTCCTGCAATTGCAGAATATCGACATTCAGGTAGATACCGGCCAGGGGAACCTCCGGCGTTGCATACGTTTCACATTCAAAGGGTAACGGTACGGTTAGCAACAGGTATTCGTTGGCGTCATAACGAAATACACGTTCATTGATATAACCAATTTTATGTCCCGAAAAGAGAAATATGATTCCTGGCTGATACATTACCGGTGTACGCGCTGCCGGCTCAGTGCCGTGCAGCAGGCGGACATCTGGCAGCAGTTCGCTGAGTTTATTTTCATTGTTTTTCAGCTGCTTAATTTTATCTGTCAGCAGGAGGCAGATCTCATCACGGTTCATAGAGCACCATTTCATCATCGGTTTGCAACCCTGACATAATGCGCAGATTTATCCGTTTTCTCCAGCAGTCTGTAGAAATGGGCAAGACATCGGCAGAAATGAGCATTGAGAGCAGCGCGGCTGACGACCACAATGTTCATCATCCGGCAGACACTCTCCTGCCCTCTTTTTTTACCCACATAAGGGAACGAGCAATGAACAACTTTAATCTCCATACCCCAACCCGCATTCTGTTTGGTAAAGGTGCGATTGCTGAGCTGCGCGATCAAATCCCTCAGGATGCTCGCGTATTGGTTACCTATGGCGGCGGTAGCGTGAAAAAAACCGGTGTCCTGGCACAGGTTCAGGATGCGCTGAAAGGCCTGGACGTGCTGGAGTTTGGCGGTATTGAGCCGAACCCGTCTTATGAAACGCTGATGAACGCGGTAAAAATCGTGCGTGATGAGAAAGTGACGTTCCTGCTGGCGGTAGGCGGCGGTTCGGTGCTGGATGGCACGAAATTCATCGCGGCTGCGGCACAATACGCTGACGGCATCGATCCATGGCGCATTCTGGAAACCCACGGCAACGACGTAACAAGCGCTATCCCGATGGGCTCCGTATTAACCCTGCCAGCAACCGGCTCTGAATCTAACTCCGGCGCGGTCATTTCGCGTAAAACCACCGGCGATAAGCTGGCCTTTATGACCCCATTTGTGCAGCCGGTATTCGCCGTGCTGGATCCGGTTTATACCTATACCCTGCCGCCGCGTCAGGTTGCGAACGGCGTCGTAGATGCCTTCGTACATACCGTTGAGCAGTATGTGACTTATCCGGTAGACGGGAAAATTCAGGATCGCTTTGCTGAAGGTATTCTGCTTACGCTGGTAGAAGAAGGCCCGAAAGCATTGCAGGAGCCGGAAAATTACAACGTGCGTGCGAACGTTATGTGGGCGGCAACCCAGGCGCTGAACGGTCTGATTGGCGCAGGCGTACCACAAGACTGGGCAACGCATATGCTGGGCCACGAACTGACCGCAATGCACGGTCTGGATCATGCTCAAACATTGGCTATCGTTCTGCCAGCGCTGTGGAATGAAAAACGCGATACCAAACGTGCCAAACTGCTGCAATACGCAGAGCGTATCTGGAATATCACCGAAGGTTCCGATGACCAACGCATCGACGCCGCTATTGCCGCAACCCGCGCTTTCTTCGAACAAATGGGCGTACCGACTCGTCTGTCTGACTACGGCCTGGACGGTAGCTCCATCCCAGCGCTACTGGAAAAACTGCAAGCGCACGGCGGTACGAAACTGGGCGAACATCAGGACATTACGCTCGAGGTCAGCCGTCGGATTTACGAAGCTGCCCGCTAAGGTTTTTTCACCTCCGCCTTTCATTTTTGGGTATTTATATTCTAAATATTTCGAGTTGCATAAAGGCAGCAAAGGAGAGAATCCCCAGGAGCTTACATAAGTCAGTGACTGGGGGTGAAACGACAAACCTGCCGGGAGCAGATTTGAACGCTGCTTGCAGCGGACCTGAAAGGGCGAGGCTCATGGATGGGCCGCGTAATAAAGCCAACGCATATGCAGCTTGAAGTATGACGAGGATAGGCCAGACTTAAGTCACACCTAACTTACCGGGGCTTGCCTCGGTAAACTCAATTCAGGGGAGGAATTATGACCGGTCCAACCATTATTAAACTACAGGATGGTAACGTCATGCCACAGCTGGGCCTGGGGGTCTGGAAGGCAAGTAACGAAGAGGTCATCACTGCCATTCATAAAGCGCTGGAAGTGGGGTATCGCTCAATTGATACCGCTGCGGCGTACAAAAACGAAGAAGGTGTCGGCAAAGCAATACGCGATGCGGGCGTACCGCGGGAAGAGTTATTCATCACCACCAAGCTATGGAATGATGACCAGAAACGCCCTCGGGAAGCCTTGCTCGAAAGCATGGAGAAACTCCAGCTCGATTACCTTGATCTTTATCTGATGCACTGGCCAGTTCCGGCGATCGACCACTACGTTGAAGCGTGGGAAAGCATGATCGATCTGCAAAAAGAAGGGCTGATTAAGAGCATCGGCGTGTGTAACTTTCAGATCAATCATCTCCAGCGACTGATGGATGAAACCGGCGTACCACCGGTGATTAACCAGATAGAACTTCACCCGCTTATGCAACAGCGCCAACTGCACGCCTGGAACGCAACGCATAAAATCCAGACCGAATCCTGGAGCCCGCTGGCGCAGGGCGGCAAAGACGTCTTTGATCAAAAGATCATCCGCGATCTCGCGGAGAAATATGGCAAATCACCGGCGCAGATTGTCATCCGCTGGCATCTGGATAGCGGCCTGGTGGTTATTCCGAAATCAGTCACCCCTGCGCGTATCGCAGAAAACTTTAACGTCTGGGACTTCCGCCTGGATAAAGATGAATTAGGCGAAATCGCAAAGCTCGATCAGGGCAAACGTCTGGGACCAGACCCGGACCAGTTCGGCGGTTAACCCCTTCTCTCCTGCCCGACCTCTCGTCGGGCCTTTACTGATTTGAATTTCGACGTAGACCACGTGCACAGCTAATTGAGTCCCATGCGTTCTGCCCCACTGGGGGCCGATTGAATCGCAGCAGAACCAATTTTTCGAGCAGTATGAAGGATATCTGTCGTCACACGATCGTGAACGGGCGGATGATGCAAAACTGGCCGCATTAGCGGCCAGAATTCGTGAGGCATAATTACTGAGCACTTCTGCCAGATGGCACCTTATCCGGCCGACGGTCTTTCAGGCCCGGTAAACATTTCACTCCCGGGCAAGACAGATTAGCGCCCTGCTACTTTCCCACGTTTTTTGTTCGCGGCAGGCGTCTGGCGCTGATGCGCCACAGGCGTGTGCTTGGTCAACGCCGGACGGGTATGACGGTTCTGGCGACGCGCTTCGCGCATCTCTTCCAGCGTAGGCGCCGGAACCAGACATTCGCGACGACCACCGATCAGATGCTTTTTACCCATATCTTCCAGCGCCTGGCGGATTAACGGCCAGTTGGCTGGATCATGGTAACGCAGCAGCGCTTTATGCAGACGACGCTGTTTATCACCTTTCGGCACCACCACGTCTTCACTCTTGTAACCAATTTTACCCAGCGGGTTTTTCCCGGTGTAATACATGGTTGTGGAGTTCGCCAATGGTGATGGATAGAAGTTCTGCACCTGATCCAGACGGAAACGACGTTGCTTCAGCCACAGCGCCAGATTCACCATATCCTCGTCACGCGTCCCAGGATGCGCAGAAATAAAGTATGGGATCAGGTACTGCTCTTTACCGGCCTGTTTAGAGTAGGTGTCGAACAATTCCTTAAAGCGATCGTAGCTGCCCATCCCCGGCTTCATCATCTTCGACAGCGGGCCTTCTTCAGTATGCTCTGGCGCAATCTTCAGATAGCCGCCCACGTGGTGGGTAGCCAGCTCTTTGATATAGCGCGGATCTTCAACCGCGATGTCATAGCGCACACCTGAAGCGATAAGGATCTTTTTAATGCCTTTCAAATCACGCGCACGGCGATAGAGGTTAATCGTCGGCTCGTGGTTAGTATCCATATGCGGACAAATATCCGGGTAGACGCATGACAAACGACGGCAGGTTTGCTCCGCACGCGGTGACTTACAGCGCAGCATATACATGTTCGCCGTTGGGCCGCCGAGATCGGAAATCACGCCGGTAAAGCCCGGAACGGTGTCGCGAATAGCTTCGATTTCATTGATGATCGAGTCTTCAGAGCGGCTCTGGATGATGCGGCCTTCGTGCTCGGTGATCGAACAGAACGAGCAGCCGCCAAAACAGCCACGCATAATGTTGATCGAGAAACGGATCATCTCGTAGGCCGGAATGCGGCTGTCGCCATACGCCGGATGCGGCACGCGCTTGTACGGCAGCGCAAAGACGCTGTCCATTTCTTCGGTAGAGAGCGGAATGGCTGGCGGGTTGATCCAGATGTAGCGATCGCCATGCTTTTGCATCAGCGCGCGCGCACAGCCTGGGTTGGTTTCGTGGTGCAGGATACGCGACGCATGTGCATACAGCACTTTATCGCCCTTCACTTTTTCGAAGGACGGCAGCAGCACGTAGGTTTTTTCCCACGGTTTCGGGCGCGGCGGCTGTACGGTTACCGCTTTCGCTTCCTGCTTTTTCGGTGCGACAGGTTTGTTGTCGGCACACGGCAAATCCTCGCCGTACGGATGCGGGATCGGGTCAATTTTGCCCGGCGTGTCGAGACGCGTGGAATCCACCCCACTCCAGCCCGGCAGCGCTTCTTTAACCATAATCGCGGTGTTACGCACGTCGCGGATCTGATCGATAGTTTCACCCATCGCCAGACGATGCGCCACTTCCACCAGCGGACGTTCGCCGTTACCGAACATCAGCATGTCGGCTTTTGAATCCACCAGCACGGAGCGACGAACGGTATCAGACCAGTAGTCGTAGTGCGCGGTACGGCGCAGGCTGGCCTCAATACCGCCGAGAATAACCGGCACATCTTTCCATGCTTCCTTACAGCGCTGGGTATAGACCAGCGTCGCGCGGTCCGGGCGTTTGCCCGCCACGTTGTCTGGCGTATAAGCATCGTCATGGCGCAGTCGGCGATCGGCGGTATAACGGTTGATCATCGAATCCATGTTGCCTGCGGTTACACCAAAGAACAGGTTCGGTTTACCCAAACGCATAAAATCGTCTTTGTTGTTCCACTCCGGCTGGGCGATAATCCCAACACGAAAGCCCTGCGCTTCCAGCATACGGCCGCAAATTGCCATGCCAAAGCTGGGATGATCGACGTATGCATCGCCGGTAACCAGAATGATGTCGCAGCTATCCCAGCCAAGTTGGTCCATTTCGTCGCGTGACATCGGCAAAAATGGTGCCGGGCCAAAACAGGCAGCCCAGTACTGCGGCCAGGAGAAAAGGTCTCTGTCCGGCTGGATCAGGGATATTGCGCTCATAGTGCTTCCAAAAATGGTAAAAAAATAATCAAAGGCCGGGGATTATACGCTGTATGTCAGCAAGAAATGAAGTGGAGTCTGAGTCAGACAAGTAGAAAGTGATTTAAATTGTTAAATTTTACGACGCCCATTTTTATCATTCATAATTAACACCATGCCGGCCAGCTGAGATAACTCTTTTTCGGCGGGGGATTTTTCATTGCGACTCAACGATTCACTGCATATTTCCCAGTTACGGGTAGTTGTTCACCTGTGCGGATTTCTGGTTCTTCTCTACAGCTTCTCCATGCTGCCGCCGATGACCATTGCTCTGTTAAATAAAGAGCGGAGCTTTTTCGCTTTTTTCAGCACATTTATGACGTTCTTTACCCTCGGCGGTGGAGCGTGGCTGGCAACCAAACATGCAGGAATTCAACTACGAACCCGGGATGGCTTTGTCATCATCGTCCTGTTCTGGCTGCTGTTTTCGTTTATCAGCGCCATGCCGATGTGGATGGACGATGGCTTAAATCTCTCCTTTGCCGATGCCCTGTTCGAAGGGGTTTCCGGGATAACCACCACTGGCGCTACGGTGATTGACGACGTCAGCGCCTTGCCGAAATCGTATCTGTACTATCGGGCTCAGCTCAATTTTATTGGCGGCCTGGGGGTTATTGTCCTTGCCGTGGCGGTATTACCCCTGCTGGGTATTGGTGGTATGAAGCTGTATCAGTCTGAAATGCCAGGTCCCTTTAAAGAAGAACGCCTCACGCCAAGGCTTGCTGATACCGCTCGTACGCTGTGGCTGACCTACGTCATTCTCGGCCTTATTTGTACTCTGGCCTACTGGGTTGCCGGGATGTCGTTTTTCGATGCCTTATGCCACGGGCTGTCGACGGTCTCTCTCGGCGGATTTTCCACCCGTAGTGAGAGCATCGGCTTTTATAACAGCCACGCTATTGAGTTAGTCGCCGGACTGTTTTCACTGCTGTCTGCGTTTAACTTCACTCTCTGGTACGTAGCTATTGTGAAACGTACCTTTAAGCCCTTTCGTCGTAATGCCGAGCTGCGTTTCTTTCTGCTTATTGCGCTGGTTGTCACCCTGATCGCCACCTGGCAGGTCTGGCGGGCGGGTATGTACGGGATAACGGACAGCCTGGTGCATGCCTTTTTTCTGGCCAGCTCCATGCTGACAGATAATGGCCTGTCGACGGCGGATTATGCGCAGTGGCCTTCGCACACGATATTCATGCTGCTCAGCGCCAGTTTCTTCGGCGGTTGTGTCGGCTCGACCTGCGGGGGGATTAAGGTGCTGCGTTTTTTGATTATGTTCAAGCAATGCCGTCAGGAGTTACACCAGCTCGCGCATCCTCGCGCCCTGCTGAATATCAAAGTGGGCAATAACGTGGTAAGCGACCGAGTAGTGCGTTCGGTATGGAGCTTTTTCTTTCTCTACGTTTTATTTACCAGCTTTTTTATCTGGGCGCTCAATCTGATGGGCTACGATCTCTTCTCCTCTTTCGCCACCGTTGCCGCCTGCATCAATAACATGGGGCTGGGATTTGGCATCACCGCAACGACGTTTGGCACCTTAAACGAGGAGGCAAAACTTCTGATGTGCGCGGCCATGATCATGGGGCGTCTGGAGATTTACCCCATACTGATCCTGTTCTCGCGCATGTTCTGGCGGGCGTAACGGAAACTCCGGCGCATTACGGCGCCGGGTTCACCAATATCTGTCCGATCGAACCACGATCCGCCATTTCCAGCGTCTGACTGTTAAAGTAGAACGGGAAATGAGCCCAAGAAGGTTGTCCGTAGTAGACCAGTAATTCAACCTGGCCGTCGACCCAGACGGTATCTTTCCAGCCCCGGTCTTCCGGGAACGGCATTGCGCCATTCACATTACGGATCAGGAACGAGACGCCTTCGATATGGAAAGACTGAGGCATATCCGCTCGTACCGTCCAGCGCTCCCAGGAGCCCTGCTGAGCGGTAATATCCATGCGGTTGACGTCCCACAGCTGACCGTTGATGCCGGGATCGTCATCCAGACTGATATCACGGCTGCGAATCGGTGAACCACTGAGGATTTCCGTTGGCAGCAGGCGCATTGGCAGACTGTCGGTCACCAGCGGCAGGAGACCGGTCGGGCGCAGCGTCAATACCAGCGTGGAGATGAGAATACTGGAAGGCTCAAAGAATCCGCGGATCCTGTCGACAATGCTGGCCGCCTCACCACAGGTGATAGAGACCTCATTTCCGTTAGTCATATCCACCAGGATCTCACGGCGCTCGCCAGGCGCCAGCGAGAGCTGCTTCACCGAAACGGGCGCAGGTAAAAATCCCTGATCGCTGGAAATCACATGCAGCGCGCGGCCATCGCTCATTTGCAACTGGTAACGACGCGAGTTTGAAGCGTTCAGCAAACGCAAACGCACCCAGCCGCGAGAGACTTCGACATACGGGCTTTGCGCCCCGTTGACCAGCAGCGTATCACCGACAAAACCACCGCTGCCGGGTTCGCTATATTCCGGCGTACCAAAGTTGTCCAGACGCTTGTCCTGGATAATGATCGGAAAATCATCCACGCCGTAGTGGTTGGGAATAGACAGTGATTTACTCACTTCATCTTCAATCAGCCACATTCCGGCAAGACCGTTATAAACCTGCTGGGCAGTACGATTTGGCGTATTGGCGTGATACCACAGCGTAGCGGCATTCTGACGAATCGGCAGCACTGGTGCCCAGTCTGCATTAGGGGACATCATGCGCGCCGGGCCGCCCATCAGCGGGCCTGGCACCTGTAATCCAGCGACAGTCATCGAGACATTTTCAGTCAGACGGTTGCTGTAGATAAGCTTGACGTCATCCCCTTTCCAGACGCGGATCGTCGGTCCCAGGTAGCGACCGTTAATCCCCCAGACAGGTGCGCGCGTGCCTTGCGTGAAGGACCAGTGGGCGCGTTGCAGCGTCATAAATAACGGCTGCCCCCGACGGGACTCCAGCAGCGGAGGTACGGGTAACGGTTGTTGCTGACCGGCAGCATTAGCCTTCAGCGGAACAGCACCTGCACACAGTGCGATCCCCGATGCCTGAATGAACTGACGCCGACTGAATGACATATAAACTCCATGAAAAACTGGCGATTAACACGCAGGAAATCTTTTCCTGTAACAAACCCGAATTGCGCGGATTAAACCTTACCGGCGGCTTCCCGCTCAGCAACTTCTTTATCGAGTTCTGCGATTTTTTGTTCCATCAGCGTACGGCAATGCGCTGCCAGTTCACGAACCTGATCTTTCCCAAAGTGGCTAATATCTACCGGCGGCAACATCTCTACAATCGCCAGACCATTATTGAGTCGGTTGAGTTTTATCTTATTCGAGGTGGTTGAAACGCACACCGGAATAACCGGGACACCCGCCGCAATCGCCGCATGAAACGCGCCGGTTTTAAACGGCAGCAGACCGCGACCACGGCTGCGCGTTCCTTCCGGGAACATCCAGATAGAAATACGACGTTTTTTGAAATGATTCACCACCGCCGCAATGGTGCTGTGCGCTTTGGTACGGTTGTTTCTGTCAATCAGCAGGTTGCCGGTTAACCAGTACAGCAGCCCGAAGAATGGGATCCACAACAGGCTTTTTTTGCCTACTGTCACCGTCGGCGGCTGAACGATATTCGCAGCGGTAACCATGTCATAGTTGTTCTGATGATTACAAATATAGATAGCATTACCATAGTTCTGCGCGTCTGCCGGCATGCGGCACTCAACCTTCAGGCCATAAAGGGGAGCCAGGCGGCCAAACATATGACCGAACGTTGCGACGTGTTTTGGATTTCGTGGGCTGAACAGACAGTATATGCAACCGAAAATACAGACCAGAACGCAGTAAATAACAGTAATGATTAAACGAAAAATATATAGCATAACAACCTCTGAGGCCTAAGAGCCTGGCATTTTACGTCACCTGATTCATCACGCAGTATCAGGTTAGGGCTTTGTTAAGGGCGGCTCTCTGGAAAAGCGTATTGTTAATCGCAACGCACGAATAAACAACGGTTTCACGGGAATTTTTAACGTTGGCTCTCCCCGGGCTAAAACAGGGAGAGCCGGACGGTAGCGTTATTCTTCGCTGTCGCCGTGACTGGCGCGTCGAGGCGAGTCAATGTCAATGCGATCGATACGCTGCAGACCACGCATTAGCGTACCGCGACGGCCACGCTCGCCGGTCACTTTCTGCAACTCTTCAGGACGCAGTTTAATTTTGCGCTTACCGACGTGGATAGTCAGCGTGCTTTGTGGCGGCAGCACGTAGAGCTGCGCCAGGCCATCTTCACCTTTCGCCGCTTCCGCTGAAGGGATATTGATAATCTTGTTCCCTTTGCCTTTTGACAATTGCGGCAAATCGCTTACCGGGAACATCAACATGCGACCGGCCTGGGTGATTGCCAGCAGCATATCGGTTTCATCTTCAATCACAACCGGCGGCATAACGCGCGAATTTTCTGGCAGCGTAATCAATGCCTTACCAGCACGGTTACGAGCTACCAGGTCGTTGAAGGTGCAGACAAAACCGTAACCCGCATCGGATGCCATCAGCAGTTTCTGATCGTCGCCTTCCATCAGCATGTGCTCAACCGTCGCGCCCGGCGGCAGCGTGAGCTTCCCGGTCAGCGGTTCACCCTGTCCACGCGCCGACGGCAGCGTAATCGGGTCGATGGCGTAGCTGCGTCCGGTCGAGTCCACGAACACCACTGGCTGGTTGCTCTTACCCTTCACCGCAGACTTAAAGCTGTCGCCCGCTTTATAGCTTAATCCCGGCGCATCAATGTCGTGGCCTTTCGCGCTACGCACCCAACCACTCTGGGACAGCACAATGGTCACTGGCTCTGACGGCAGCATGTCGTGCTCGCTCATCGCCTTCGCTTCTTCACGTTCCTGCAGCGGAGAGCGGCGTTCGTCGCCATAGGCCTCGGCATCAGCCTGCAGCTCTTTCTTCAGCAGGTTACTCATTTTACGCTCGGAAGCCAGAATGCCTTGCAGCTGATCGCGCTCTTTCGCCAGCTCATCCTGCTCGCCGCGGATTTTCATCTCTTCGAGTTTGGCAAGGTGGCGCAATTTCAGCTCAAGAATGGCTTCAGCCTGGGTTTCAGAAATGCCAAACCGCGACATCAGCTCGGGCTTAGGTTCATCCTCATGACGAATAATTTCGATCACTTCGTCAATGTTGAGGAACGCCACCAGCAAACCTTCAAGGATATGCAGGCGTTTAAGCACTTTTTCCAGACGATAGTTCAGGCGACGACGTACGGTATCGCGGCGAAACGCCAGCCATTCGGTGAGGATCTCCAGCAGATTTTTCACCGCCGGACGACCATCAAGACCGATCATATTCAGATTGATGCGGTAGCTTTTTTCCAGATCGGTGGTGGCAAACAGATGGTTCATCACTTGCTCCATATCCACACGATTGGAGCGCGGGACAATCACCAGACGGGTCGGGTTTTCGTGATCCGATTCGTCGCGCAGGTCGTCTACCATCGGCAGCTTTTTATTGCGCATTTGAGCGGCGATCTGCTCCAGCACTTTTGCCCCGGAAACCTGATGCGGCAGTGCGGAAATCACCACCGCGCCGTCTTCTTTCGTCCATACCGCGCGCATACGTACGGAGCCACGTCCGTTTTCGTAAATCTTACGAATCTCCGCCCGCGAGGTAATGATCTCCGCTTCGGTCGGGTAATCCGGCCCCTGCACGATGTCCAGCAACTGATCCAGCGTTGTTTTCGGTTGCTCAATCAGGGTAATCGCCGCTTTCGCCACTTCACGCAGGTTGTGTGGCGGAATGTCCGTCGCCATACCAACGGCAATACCGGTCGTGCCGTTCAACAGAATATTTGGCAGACGCGCAGGCAGCATCTTCGGCTCCTGCATGGTGCCGTCGAAGTTTGGCACCCAGTCCGACGTTCCCTGGCCGAGTTCACCCAGCAGAACTTCCGCATATTTAGACAGACGGGATTCGGTATAACGCATCGCCGCGAAAGATTTCGGATCGTCCGGCGCCCCCCAGTTCCCCTGCCCGTCGACCAGCGGATAGCGGTAAGAGAACGGCTGCGCCATCAGCACCATCGCTTCATAACAAGCGCTGTCGCCGTGTGGGTGGTATTTACCCAGTACGTCACCGACGGTACGGGCGGATTTTTTAAATTTGGCGCTGGCATTCAGCCCCAGTTCGGACATCGCGTACACGATGCGACGCTGAACGGGTTTCAAACCATCGCCAATAAACGGCAACGCCCTGTCCATGATGACGTACATGGAGTAGTTCAGATAGGCGGTTTCCGTGAATTCATGCAGCGCCAGGCGCTCTGCCATATCGCTCATTAATCGTGGTTCCTCAACTTTGTACCCCTCTATTGAAGGGCAATATTGCCGCAGATACTACCCTATCTGGCGTGTTGAGTCACAAAGAAAAGGGCCACGAGTGCGGCCCTGATGGGGATTATTTGGCAACTTTGGTAATCTGTTTCACGTCGATTTCAACGGAGTTCCAGTCTTTATCCACTTCCCCCTGGATTTCAACCACATCCTGCGGTGTGACGGTTACGCCGTTCCAGCGCTTGTGGTCGATATCCACATTCACTGTGCCGGTCGCATCTTTAAACACATACAGATCGTCGGAAATACGCTCAACGATGTTCCCACGCAGGGTAACCCAAGTGTCATCACGCAGTGATTTGGCGCTTTCTACCGTCGCGCTGCTACCATTCGGGCCGACAAATCCGCCATTTTGGCTTTGCGTGGTGGTTGTCGGTCCAGAGAAACCGCCCTGCTGCGCTGCCAGAACAGGTGCGGAACACAGTGCCATTACGGCAACCATTGCAGCTAATTTTTTCATCGTCATGTCTCCCTTTCATTTTGGTTTACGACTATTAAATAAGTTAATCCTTAACAAGTTCTTAAGGCAAAAAAAGATACTTTTTTTGCTGTACAGAGGCTGTAGTCGCAAGGTTTACTGACGCTAATGAGAGCGGCTGCAGGGAAGAACATATGCGTATTTTACTGATCGAAGATGACACATTGATCGGCGACGGCCTGAAAACAGGTCTGAGTAAAATGGGTTTCAGCATCGACTGGTTTACCGAGGGTCGCCAGGGGAAAGAAGCGCTCTACAGCGCCCCTTATGATGCGGTGATCCTCGACCTGACGCTGCCAGGCATCGACGGACGGGACATCTTGCGCGAATGGCGAGCCAACGGAAAGCAGGAGCCAGTGCTGATTCTGACCGCTCGCGACGCGCTGGCGGAACGCGTTGAGGGTCTGCGTCTCGGCGCGGATGACTATCTGTGCAAACCCTTTGCGCTGATCGAAGTTGCCGCCAGGCTGGAGGCGCTGGTGCGCCGTGCCAGCGGCCAGGCGAGCAACATATTGCGCCATGGCCAGGTGACGCTCGATCCCGGTGCGCTGGTTGCCACGGCGGCAGATGAGCCTTTGTCTCTCAAACCCAAAGAGTTCGCTCTACTGGAGCTGCTGATGCGCAATAAGGGTCGCGTCCTGCCCCGCAAACTGATTGAAGAAAAACTGTATACCTGGGACGAAAACGTCTCCAGCAATGCGATTGAGGTACACGTCCATCACTTACGCCGTAAGCTCGGCAGCGACTTTATCCGTACCGTGCATGGCATTGGCTACACCCTGGGTGACACATGAAACTCACACAACGCCTCAGCCTGCGCGTCAGGCTAACGCTTATTTTTCTGATTCTGGCATCAGCAACCTGGGCCGTTTCGAGCTTTGTAGCCTGGAAGCAGACCACCGACAATGTCGATGAGCTGTTTGATACCCAACTGATGTTGTTCGCCAAGCGGCTTAGCACGTTGGATATCAGCGACGTCACCACCTCAAGCAATATGGCTCGCACGCCGAAGAAGCTCAAGCACGGCCATATTGATGACGACGCGCTGACGTTTGCCATCTTCACCATCAACGGCAAAATGGTATTGCACGATGGCGACAACGGCCAGGACATTCCCTACAGCTACACCCGCGAAGGCTTTACCGATGGCCAACTCAAGGGGGACAACGACGCATGGCGTTTTCTGTGGCTGAATTCCGCTGACGGCAAATACCGCATTGTGGTAGGCCAGGAGTGGGAGTATCGAGAGGATATGGCGCTGTCGATCGTCACCGCCCAGTTAACACCGTGGTTGATTGCGCTGCCGCTGATGTTGCTAATCCTGGTGGTCATGATTAGCCGTGAACTCAGGCCGCTAAAAAAACTGGCGCAGGCTCTGCGCTGGCGCTCACCGGAATCGGAAGAGCCGCTCGATCCGAAAGGTGTGCCAAGCGAAGTACGCCCGTTGGTTGAATCGCTCAATCAATTGTTTACTCGCACCCATTCCATGATGGTTCGCGAACGGCGTTTCACTTCTGATGCTGCCCACGAGCTGCGCAGCCCGTTGACCGCGCTGAAAGTACAAACAGAAGTGGTGCAACTGTCAGACGACGACCCGCAAACGCGGGAAAAAGCGCTGGTACAGTTGCATGCGGGAATTGAACGCGCCACCCGACTGGTCGATCAGTTACTGACGCTTTCACGCCTCGACTCCCTCGACAATCTTCAGGATGTGGCGGAAATCTCGCTGGAGGAGCTTTTGCAATCCGCGGTGATGGATATCTACCATCCAGCCCAGCAGGCGCACATCGACGTGCGTTTGCAGATTAACGCGCACAACATCATGCGCACAGGACAGCCGCTGTTGCTGAGCCTGATGGTACGAAATCTGCTGGATAATGCGATCCGCTACAGCCCGCGGGGTAGCATTGTGGAAGTGACGCTCAACGCCCGTAATTTTAGCGTCAAGGATAATGGTCCTGGCGTTGCGCCAGAGGTCCTTACGCACATCGGGGAACGCTTTTATCGTCCACCGGGACAAAGCGTGACTGGCAGCGGTCTCGGCCTATCGATTGTCCGCCGTATCGCAATATTGCATGGAATGTCAGCCTCGTTTGGCAACGCTCCGCAAGGTGGCTTTGAAGCGAAGGTCAGTTGGTAATTGCGTTATTATTGCTCAAATAGCAAAAGACTTTGCACATTTTGCTAATTTCACCGCGTCGCTGGTAGGGGTAAAATCGTCTTCAAACGTATTTCCCTGAGGACACAAAATGAGCAACATTCTGATTATCAATGGTGCGAAAAAATTCGCCCACTCCAACGGTCAGTTAAACGACACCCTGACCGAGGTCGCGGATGGCCTTCTGCGCGACCTCGGGCATGATGTTAAAATCGTGCGCGCCGACAGCGACTATGACATTTCTGATGAAGTACAGAACTTCGTCTGGGCCGATGTGGTTATCTGGCAAATGCCTGGCTGGTGGATGGGTGCGCCGTGGACCGTGAAAAAATACATTGATGACGTGTTTACCGAAGGTCACGGTACGCTGTACGCCAGCGATGGTCGCACGCGTTCAGATGCGTCTAAAAAATACGGCTCCGGTGGGCTGATTCAGGGCAAAAAATACATGCTGTCACTGACCTGGAACGCACCGATGGAAGCTTTCACTGAAAAAGATCAGTTCTTCCATGGCGTTGGCGTTGATGGCGTTTATCTCCCGTTCCATAAAGCAAACCAGTTCCTGGGAATGGAAGCGCTGCCGACCTTTATCACCAATGACGTGATTAAAATGCCGGACGTCCCGCGTTATATCGCAGAATATCGCAAGCATCTGAGCGAAATTTTTGGTTAACTGGTAACCTGGAATTAGAAGGAGTTAACCATGCTTACCGTTATTGCAGAAATCCGTACACGTCCAGGTCAACATCACCGCCAGGCGGTACTGGATCAATTCGCTAAAATCGTTCCAACCGTACTGAAAGAGGAAGGCTGCCACGGCTACGCGCCGATGGTCGATCATGCTGCTGGCGTCAGTTTTCAGACCACAGCCCCGGACTCAATCGTGATGGTTGAACAGTGGGAAAGCATTGCGCATCTTGAAGCGCATTTGCAGACACCGCATATGAAAGCCTATAGCGAAGCCGTGAAAGGCGACGTGCTGGACATGAGTATTCGTATTCTGGAGTCTGGCATTTAAGATTGTCGATTTGCCGGATAACGCCATAAACAGACGTATCCGGCTTATATTGCAATCCTCAGGCCTGGTAAGCCCAGCGCCACCAGGCATTCACGGTCAATTACCCTTCGAGATCCGCCAGGTCGCCTTTCTCCTGCAACCAGTTACGGCGATCTTCAGAACGCTTCTTGGCCAGCAGCATATCCATCATTGCGTTGGTACGCTGATCGTCTTCGTCATCGATGATGAGCTGCACCAGGCGGCGGGTGTTCGGATCCAGCGTGGTTTCACGCAGCTGCATCGGGTTCATTTCACCCAGACCTTTAAAGCGCTGCACGTTCGGCTTGCCTTTCTTGCGTTTTAACTGCTCCAGCACGCCCGCTTTCTCTTCTTCCGTCAGCGCGTAATACACCTCTTTACCGAGGTCGATACGGTATAACGGCGGCAGCGCCACATAGACGTGACCGTGTTTCACCAGCGTACGGAAGTGTTTCACAAACAGCGCGCACAGCAGCGTGGCGATATGCAAACCATCGGAGTCCGCATCCGCCAGAATACAGATCTTACCGTAGCGCAGCTGGCTCAGATCATCACTGTCCGGATCGATGCCGATCGCCACCGAAATATCGTGAACTTCCTGCGAAGCCAACACTTCATCGGAAGAGACTTCCCAGGTGTTGAGGATCTTACCTTTCAGCGGCATGATCGCCTGATATTCACGATCGCGCGCCTGTTTAGCCGATCCGCCCGCCGAGTCACCTTCGACGAGGAACAGTTCGGTGCGATTAAGATCCTGTGCGGTACAGTCCGCCAGTTTCCCCGGCAACGCCGGACCGCTGGTCAACTTCTTGCGCACCACTTTTTTCGCGGCCCGCAGACGACGCTGGGCGCTGGAAATCGCCATCTCAGCCAGCAGTTCGGCTGATTGCACGTTCTGGTTCAGCCACAGGCTGAAAGCATCTTTCACCACGCCAGAGACGAATGCCGCGCACTGCCGCGAAGAGAGGCGCTCTTTGGTTTGTCCGGCAAACTGCGGATCCTGCATTTTTACCGACAGCACGTAAGCACAGCGATCCCAGATATCTTCCGCCGACAGCTTCACGCCGCGCGGCAGAATATTGCGGTATTCACAGAACTCGCGCATTGCATCCAGCAGACCCTGACGCAGGCCGTTAACGTGCGTACCGCCCTGCATGGTTGGGATCAGGTTCACATAGCTTTCAGTCAGCAGCTCGCCGCCTTCCGGCAGCCAGAGCAGCGCCCAGTCCACGGTTTCTGTTTCACCGCTGAAATTACCGATAAACGGTTTTTCCGGCAGCGTCGGCAAGCCATTTACCGCTTCGCTCAGATAGTCATTCAGGCCATCCTGGTAGCACCAGCGCTGTTCACTGTTATTGACCTCGTCCTTAAAGGTGATCTCAACGCCTGGGCACAGCACCGCTTTGGCTTTCAGTACGTGCGTTAAGCGCGAAACGGAAAAACGCGGGCTGTCAAAGAAGCTTTCATCCGGCCAGAAGTGCACGCTGGTTCCGGTATTGCGTTTACCGCAGGTACCTACAACCTGTAAATCCTGCACCTTATCGCCGTTCTCAAACGCGATGTTGTACACCTGCCCGTCGCGGCGCACGTTCACTTCCACACGCTTCGACAGGGCGTTGACCACGGAGATCCCCACCCCATGTAAACCACCAGAGAACTGATAGTTTTTGTTGGAGAACTTACCGCCTGCGTGCAGACGACAGAGGATCAGCTCTACCGCCGGAACGCCCTCTTCAGGGTGAATGTCTACCGGCATGCCGCGGCCATCATCAATAACTTCCAGAGACTGGTCGGCATGTAAAATCACGTCCACGCGTTTTGCGTGGCCCGCCAGTGCTTCATCCACACTGTTATCAATCACTTCCTGTCCAAGATGGTTCGGACGGGTTGTATCGGTGTACATCCCCGGGCGACGGCGTACCGGCTCAAGCCCAGTGAGTACCTCAATGGCATCAGCGTTATAAGTTTGCGTCATGGTTTAAATAAGCAATTCGAATTGATCGTCAGAAACTGTGCAGTCCAAGGAAATCGACAATCGGGTTGAAATAATCTTCGAAGCCCGTGAATGCGTGGTTTCCGCCCTCAATAACTGTCTGGCGGCAGGAGGCGTAATACGCCACCGCCTGGCGGTAGTCCAACACTTCATCGCCCGTTTGTTGAAGCAGCCAGATCAAATCCGGCGCTTCCAGCGGGTCAATCTGCATGACTTTAAGATCGTAAATATGGCGTGACTCTAGCACATATTGCTGCCCCGTGTAGGGGTTCTCGTTTTGACCGAGATAGTCGACCAGCAGTTCATAAGGTCGAACAGCAGGGTTCACCACCACCGCGGGCAGCATAAAACATTGCGACAGCCAAGTGGCGTAATAGCCTCCTAGCGAGGAACCGACAATTCCCAGCGACTCTCCGCCATGTTCGAGAATGATCGATTCCAGCATCTCTGCGGCCTGGGCCGGATACGGTGGCAACTGGGGTACGATCATCTCAACGTGCGGATGATGCTCCGCCAGCCAGTTTTTCAGCAAACATGCCTTCGCCGAACGAGGAGAACTATTAAATCCGTGAAGATAAAGAAGCGTAGACATCAGTAGCCTTCTGAAGCGGTATCAGGGTGGAACCGATTACCCTGCAGACGGCGTACCTGCGTCTGCAACGTCCCGTCAGCAAAAAGCTCCAGCGTCCGCCAGCCGGGGCTGATGGTATCTAACGTGAAGTTGGAACAGTGTGGCTTAAACTGCACACAGGTCGACGGCGTCGCCAGCAGCCGGCGTCCGTTCCAGTCCAAATCCAGTTCCTGATGAATATGCCCACACAACAAATACTTGGCACGAGGATAATTCACCAGCACGTTATCCAGCTCTGCGGCATTACGCAGGCTATGCTGATCGAGCCAGCTACAGCCTGCCGGCAGAGGATGATGATGCAGAAGCAGCAAAGTATTGCGCTCAGGCGCATCGGCAAGTTTACGTTCCAGCCATTCGAGTTGAAATTCGCTTAATTCACCGTGGGGAACGCCGAACACCTGGCTGTCCAGCAACAGGATTTGCCACTGTTCACCAATAAAGACGCGTTTAGCGGGTGAGATCCCCGCGTCCTGTAGCGCGCTGTACATTGCCGGCTGAAAATCGTGATTGCCCGGTAGCCAAACGCAGGGCGCACGAAAGCTTGCGATGCCCTCAGCAAAATGCTGATAGGCCGCAGCGGATTGGTCCTGCGCCAAATCACCAGTCGCGACGATCAGATCGTATTCAGGCGACTCTGCATGTATTGCATCCAGTACGGATTGATAGCTGTCCCAGGTGTTTACACCCAGCAGCGTTTCATGCTTTTCGGCAAACAGGTGAGTGTCTGTAATTTGTAAGATCCTGACTCTGGCCTCACCAGCCAAAGGAAGGGTTAACAGGCTTTCCAAATGGTGTCCTTAGGTTTCACGACGCTAATAAACCGGAATCGCCATCGCTCCATGTGCTAAACAGTACCGTAACCAGTCGGCCAGAAACTGATTAATTTGATGCTTTTCGTCGCGTTGATGCAACTTTTTATTTGGATAATCATACCGCGCTTTGAAGCGAAAGATCTGCTGACTCGAACACACTTCGGCCACCCTCGCGTCATGATACAGGCGGACTGTCAATGACGGCAGGCTCCAGTAAGTGACCGCGGGTGCCGTTTGTTCGATCGCGACAAGCGTAGTGTATCGGGTCGATTCAACGATCGTTAACCGATATTGTGCGTTTGCGACCTGATAGCTCACTGTTTCATCGGCTGCGTCATTACGCGGCAGCAGACGGCGCAATTGCGAATAGTTGGTTTCGCACAGGCGCATCATTTCAGGGAAGTCAGGTGTGTAACGCTTCATTTTTTCCACTCAGTTTTTAACTCTTGATAGTGCAGCTGTAACCATTGCAAGGCGATGACAGAAGCCGCGTTGTCGATTTTCCCCTCTTCAACCCATTGATAAGCCTGCTCCCGGCTCACCACATGAACACGAATATCTTCGTTTTCATCAGCCAGACCGTGGATCCCGCTCGCGGTCGTGGCGTCCACTTCGCCAACTAAAATAGACAGGCGCTCACTGGTGCCACCAGGGCTTGCCAGATAGCTCAGAACGGGCTTGGTACGTTTAACTTCCAACCCGGCCTCTTCCATCGCTTCACGACGAGCCACATCCTCAACGGTTTCGCCCTCTTCAATCATTCCGGCCACCATTTCCAGGAGCCACGGACTTTCGCTGGTATCAAACGCTGCGATACGGATCTGCTCGACCAGAACAACTTCGTCCCGCTCAGGGTCAAAGGGTAGCAAGACTGCCGCGTGTCCGCGCTCAAAAATTTCGCGCTTTACCTCACCGCTCATACCACCGTTAAACAGGCGATGGCGGAACCGATAAAGATCCAGTGAAAAAAAACCGCGGTATAGCGTTTCTCGTGCAATAATTTCTACATCATTTTTAGTGAAAGTCATTGGCAAGTTGTCTGGTTTACGCATTGTGCTGTCCTGAAACCAATAGTGATTAAAATGTGAATTTCAAGGTCGTTTGACTGATGTTTGAACGCCCTTGTGTTAAATTGATGCAAATTAACGCCGTATGGCACGTAACGCCAACTTTTTGAAGTGGCGGATTCTGCTAGAATCAGCAAATATTTTTACAATTTGATCAGCGCTAAATACTGCTTCACAACAAGGAATGCAAATGAAGAAATTGCTCCCCATCCTTATCGGCCTGAGCCTGTCGGGGTTCACTACTTTGAGCCAGGCTGAAAACCTGATGCAGGTTTATCAGCAAGCACGCCTGAGCAACCCGGAATTGCGTAAATCCGCCGCCGATCGCGATGCTGCATTCGAAAAAATTAACGAAGCGCGTAGCCCATTACTGCCGCAACTAGGTTTAGGTGCCGATTACACCTACAGCAATGGCTACCGTGATGCAAATGGCGTCAACTCCAACGCAACCAGCGCGTCATTACAATTGACTCAGACGCTGTTCGACATGTCTAAATGGCGTGCCCTGACGCTGCAAGAAAAAGCAGCAGGCATCCAGGACGTAACGTATCAGACCGATCAGCAAACGCTGATCCTGAATACCGCTACCGCTTATTTTAACGTACTGAACGCGATTGACGTGCTGTCTTACACTCAGGCACAGAAAGATGCGGTCTATCGTCAGTTAGATCAGACCACACAGCGTTTTAACGTGGGCCTGGTCGCCATCACTGACGTACAGAACGCCCGTTCACAATACGATACCGTGCTGGCGAACGAAGTTACCGCGCGTAACAATCTCGACAACGCGGTAGAACAGCTGCGCCAGGTGACCGGTAACTACTACCCCGAACTGGCTTCGCTGAACGTTGATGGCTTTAAAACCAACAAACCGCAGGCGGTGAACGCGCTGCTGAAAGAAGCAGAAAACCGCAACCTCTCATTATTGCAGGCGCGTTTGAGCCAGGATCTGGCGCGTGAACAGATTCGTCTGGCGCAGGATGGTCACTTACCGACGCTGGGTTTGACCGCCTCTACCGGCGTTTCTGACACCTCCTACAACGGGTCGAAAACCAACACCTCCCAGTATGACGACAGCAACATGGGCCAGAACAAAATCGGTCTGAACTTCTCGCTGCCGCTGTACCAGGGCGGGATGGTTAACTCGCAGGTGAAACAAGCGCAGTACAACTTTGTTGGCGCGAGCGAACAACTGGAAAGCGCACACCGTAGCGTGGTGCAAACCGTGCGTTCTTCGTTCAACAACATTAATGCTTCTATCAGTAGCATTAACGCGTACAAACAAGCGGTTGTCTCTGCCCAAAGCTCTTTAGATGCGATGGAAGCAGGCTATTCCGTAGGTACCCGTACCATCGTGGATGTGTTGGATGCCACCACCACGCTGTACAACGCCAAGCAGCAACTGGCGAATGCGCGTTATACCTATCTTATCAACCAGCTTAACGTCAAATCTGCGCTCGGTACGCTGAACGAGCAGGATCTGGTGGCGCTGAATAATACGCTGGGTAAACCGATCCCGACTTCTCCGGATAACGTCGCGCCGCAAAATCCGCAGCAAGATGCCGCTGTGAATGACTTCAACAGCAACGGCAATATGCCTGCGGCTCAACCAACGGCTGCACGTTCAACCAGCAGCAACGGTAACAACCCGTTCCGTAACTGATGCTGATGATGGGGCTTCGGCCCCGTCTGAACGTAAGGCAACGTAAAGATCCACCCCTTCTTCCGCATTCTCGCCTCTTCCCGCTTCAATTTCGACCAGTCATCCTCTATTCTGAGCAGAGTTACCACTGGGTCCTGGAAGACATAAATGAAACGGACAAAATCTATACATCACGCCTCGTTCCGCAAAAGCTGGAGCGCGCGCCACCTGACTCCTGTCGCTCTGGCAGTTACCGCTGTTTTTATGCTCGCGGGCTGTGAAAAGAGTGACGAAACGGTTTCGCTTTATCAGAACGCGGACGACTGCTCTGCAGCTAATCCGGGTAAAAGCGCCGAATGTACCACCGCGTTTAACAATGCGCTGAAAGAAGCTGAACGCACCGCGCCAAAATACGCCACTCGCGAAGACTGTATCGCTGAATTCGGCGAAGGCCAGTGCCAACAGGCACCTGCACAAGCGGGCATGGCGCCGACCGGTGAAGGCCAGGCTCAGGCGCAGAATCAAAGCAGCGGCAGCTTCTGGATGCCGCTGATGGCAGGCTATATGATGGGCCGCATGATGGGTGGCGGTATGGGCGCTCAGCAGCCGCTGTTCAGCTCGAAAAATCCGGCCAGCCCGGCATACGGCAAATATACGGATGCTGGCGGCAAAAACTACGGCGCCGCAACGCCGGGTCGCACCATGACCGTACCGAAAACCGCCATGGCGCCGAAACCGGCTACCACCTCTACCGTAACCCGCGGTGGATTTGGCGAATCTGTGGCTAAACAGAGCACCATGCAGCGTAGCGCAAGCGGTACTACCACTCGTTCAATGGGCGGCTGATCGTCATGGAAAGAGTCAGTATTGTTGAGCGCCCGGACTGGCGCGATAAAGCCACCGAATACGGTTTCAACTTTCACACTATGTACGGCGAACCGTACTGGTGTGAGGATGCGTATTATAAGCTCACGCTTGCTCAGGTCGAAAAGCTGGAAGAGGTCACCGCAGAGCTGCATCAAATGTGTCTCAAAGTGGTGGAAAGGGTCATCGCCAGCGATGAGCTGATGACCAAGTTTCGCATTCCGAAGCATACCTGGGGCTTTGTCCGCCAGTCCTGGCTGACACAGCAGCCGTCGCTCTATTCGCGTCTCGATCTGGCGTGGGACGGCACGGGCGAGCCTAAGCTGTTAGAAAACAACGCCGATACGCCAACCTCTCTGTACGAAGCTGCGTTTTTCCAGTGGATCTGGCTGGAAGACCAACTCAATGCAGGCAACCTGCCGGAAGGCAGCGATCAATTCAACAGTCTGCAGGAAAAGCTGATCGAGCGTTTCGCCGAGCTGCGTGAGCAGTATGGTTTTCAGTTGCTACATCTGACCTGTTGTCGCGATACGGTGGAAGACCGCGGAACGATCCAGTATCTGCAGGATTGCGCTGCCGAAGCTGAAATCGCCACTGAATTCCTCTATGTCGAAGATATTGGTCTTGGTGAAAAAGGTCAGTTCACGGATATGCAGGATCAGGTCATTGCTAACCTGTTCAAGCTCTATCCGTGGGAATTCATGCTGCGCGAAATGTTCTCCACCAAGCTGGAAGACGCTGGCGTTCGCTGGCTGGAACCAGCCTGGAAGAGCATCATCTCCAACAAAGCGTTATTACCGCTGTTGTGGGAAATGTTCCCGGATCATCCGAATCTGCTGCCTGCGTATTTCGCCGAAGATGACTATCCTCAGATGGATAAATTCGTCGTAAAGCCGATCTTCTCACGTGAAGGCGCGAACGTTTCCATTATCGAAAACGGTAAAACGATCGAAGCAGTGGAAGGGCCGTACGGCGAAGAAGGTATGATCGTGCAGCAATTCCATCAGCTACCGAAGTTTGGCGACAGCTATATGTTGATCGGCAGCTGGCTAATCAACGATCAACCAGCTGGCATTGGCATTCGCGAAGACCGCGCGTTGATCACGCAGGATCTCTCGCGTTTCTATCCGCATATTTTTGTCGAATGACTGAGAGTGCCGGGTGGTAGCTGCGTCTTACCCGGCCTACAGCACGAACTGTAGGCTCGATAAGCGCAGCGCCATCGGGCATTTATCATCCGACCTGCACCGACAACATACTCAAACTTCCCATCTCAATCCCGTCAACAGGAATAGTCACCGGCTCTTTGCCATCCCAGGCACCTAATACATACAGCAGCGGCAGATAGTGATCCGGTGTCGGATTCGATAACGATCCCCCTTCATGATCGAGATAGTTCACCAGCGGGTGCTGTTCAACCGGTCCCTGCCATGTCAGGTTTGCTTTAACATATTCGTTGAATGAGGTCGCCCACGGATATGGCGTGTTCTCACCGTGCCAACGCGCAGTGCGCAGGTTATGCACCACGTTGCCGCTGGCTACCAGCATAATGCCCTCATCACGCAGTGCCGCCAGCTTGCGGCCAATTTCAAAATGCCAGGCCGCAGGTTTGGTACTGTCAATGCTCAGCTGCACCATCGGAATATCCGCATGCGGGTACATCTTGATCAGCACGCCCCATGAACCGTGGTCAAAACCCCACGCCTCTTTGTCTAAGGTAACGGGCACTGGGGCCAGCAAGTCAACCAGATGCTGCGCCAGTTCCGGTGATCCAGGAGCCGGGTAATGGGTGTCATACAGCGCCTGCGGAAAACCGCCAAAATCGTGGATTGTTTTAGGCGCTTCCATCGCCGTCACGCCCGTGCCACGAGTGAACCAATGCGCCGAGACCACCACAATGGCTTTCGGGCGCGGCAACGTTTCCCCCAGTTGCTGCCAGGCGCGGGTATAAACGTTATCTTCCAGAACATTCATCGGGCTACCGTGGCCCAAAAACAATGCTGGCATACGAGTTGAAGACATGATGATATCCTTACTGAGGGAGTCATTTTGATACCACCACAATACGCTTATTCGGCTGATGAAGAACTCAGATAACCATGATGAAGATCATCAGTTATTTTGACGATCCAACCCGGACAGCAGATTGATAAGGAGTTTTATTTGTCGATGTCAGTACCTTTACTTCTGACTTTACTGGCAGGCGCCGCCACGTTTATCGGCGCATTTCTCGGCGTGTTAGGGCAAAAACCCTCCAACCGCGTACTCGCCTTTTCGTTAGGCTTCGCCGCAGGGATTATGTTACTGATCTCACTGATGGAGATGCTCCCAGCCGCACTGGCTGCTGAAGGTATGTCGCCGGTATTGGGCTACGGAATGTTTATCGTTGGCTTACTGGGATACTTTGGCCTGGACCGCCTATTGCCGCACGCGCACCCTCAGGATCTGGTACAGAAAACCACGCGGCCTCTGCCCGGCTCCATTAAACGTACCGCGATTTTATTAACGCTCGGCATTAGCCTGCACAACTTCCCGGAAGGGATAGCGACGTTTGTTACCGCCAGCAGCAACCTCGAGCTAGGCTTTGGTATTGCCCTTGCCGTCGCATTACACAATATTCCTGAAGGATTAGCCGTTGCGGGTCCAGTCTATGCAGCCACGGGCTCCAAACGGACGGCGATATTCTGGGCCGGGATCTCGGGCATGGCGGAAATCCTGGGTGGCGTACTGGCGTGGTTAATTCTGGGGAGCCTGATCTCGCCGGTGGTGATGGCGGCAATAATGGCAGCAGTCGCAGGAATTATGGTGGCGCTGTCCGTCGATGAGCTAATGCCGTTGGCAAAAGAGATCGACCCGAATAATAATCCCAGCTATGGGGTACTTTGTGGAATGTCGGTGATGGGGTTAAGTCTTGTCATCCTCCAGTCCATGGGGATCGGCTAATTCAGAGGGCGGATGCCACCCTGCTAATTTACAGCATCCGCTCATCCATAGCAGAACGTGAAGGACTATTCCTGTTCCTTAACCGCGCTGTTATCTTCGCCAGAACGACGAAAGAGTTTGTTTCGCGCCTCGAGTAATGCATCCCGGTCTTGCCGAAATGCCCGACAATAACGCTTCATATGGCAATAATAACCAACTGCAACGAGTGCAATTAATACAATCCAGTACCAGGCGATAAACATTCTTTTACCCTTAAAATTTAACATCATTAAACATTTAACGTTAAAATTTTACACAACCTTATTCTGACATACTCCTATAGTGGCATATTCCAGAAACAAATATATGATTTCGATCATATAAACCAGCAGCTATGCAAATAGTTAACACCGTTATAAAAAATAAAACAATGTCGACAAGATCACACTGCGCAATAATAAATATTGCCCTTAAAATAACGCACTCATACCATCCAAAAAATAATAAAAATTAGCGCCTGCAAAATAATACACCTCATCAATATTAATATATTCACCATAAAAGTAGCATCGGCAATACCATTTTTTATTATATTCACATCGTAAAAACATAATATATTCAGCACTGTTATATCTAAAGATAATATAAGGAGATATATCCATGTTTACACAGTACCGAAAAACACTTCTAGCCGGAACGCTTGCACTGACGTTTGGCTTTGTCGCAGGTAATTCATTTGCCGCTGGTTTCCAACCAGCCCAGCCCGCAGGAAAATTGGGTGCGATAATCGTTGACCCATACGGAAACGCCCCTCTTACCGCACTGGTTGAATTAGATAGTCACGTTATTTCGGATGTTAAAGTTACCGTTCATGGTAAAGGTGAAAAAGGAGTCCCAATTACCTATGCCGTCGGCAAAGAATCCCTCGCCACCTACGATGGGGTTCCTATTTTTGGCCTTTATCAAAAGTTCGCTAATAAGGTCACTGTTGAATATAAAGAAAATGGCAAGGCCATCAAGGAAGATTACGTGGTGCAAACATCTGCCATCGTTAATCACTACATGGATAACCGTTCTATTTCCGATTTACAGCAAACAAACGTTATTAAGGTCGCACCTGGCTTTGAAGACCGTCTCTATCTGGTGAATACCCACACCTTTACCGCGCAGGGCGCAGAATTCCACTGGCATGGTGAAAAAGATAAAAATGCCGGTATCCTGGATGCAGGTCCGGCCGGTGGCGCATTACCCTTTGATATCGCACCCTTTACCTTTGTCGTTGATACGGAAGGCGAATATCGTTGGTGGCTGGATCAGGACACTTTCTATGACGGTCATGACATGGATATCAACAAGCGCGGTTACCTGATGGGGATACGGGAGACACCGCGCGGCACCTTCACCGCCGTACAGGGCCAGCACTGGTATGAGTTCGATATGATGGGCCAGATTCTGGCCGACCATAAGCTGCCGCGCGGATTCCTCGACGCATCGCATGAGTCCGTCGAAACGGTGAACGGCACCGTACTGCTTCGCGTGGGTAAACGTGATTATCGTAAGGAAGATGGCATTCACGTACAAACTATCCGCGACCAGATTATTGAAGTCGACAAATCCGGTCGTGTTGTTGACGTGTGGGATCTGACAAAAATTCTCGATCCGATGCGTGATGCACTGCTGGGTGCGTTGGATGCGGGCGCGGTATGCGTCAACGTGGACCTCGCTCATGCCGGCCAGCAGGCAAAACTGGAGCCAGATACCCCCTACGGTGATGCCCTCGGCGTGGGTGCGGGTCGTAACTGGGCGCACGTTAACTCCATCGCCTTTGACGCCAAAGACGACGCCATCATTATCTCTTCCCGCCATCAAGGGGTTGTCAAAATCGGTCGCGATAAACAGGTTAAGTGGATCCTTGCACCGTCTAAAGGCTGGAATAAGGCGCTGGCAAGCAAGCTGTTAAAACCGGTTGATGATAAAGGCAACGCACTGAAATGTGATGAAAATGGCAAGTGCGAGAATACCGATTTCGATTTTACCTACACTCAACACACCGCATGGCTCTCCAGCAAAGGAACGCTTACCATTTTTGACAACGGCGATGGCCGTGGACTCGAACAACCGGCGTTACCAACAATGAAATACTCCCGTTTCGTAGAATATAAAATTGACGAGAAAAAAGGGACCGTCCAGCAAATTTGGGAGTACGGAAAAGAGCGCGGTTATGATTTTTATAGCCCTATCACCTCGGTTATCGAATATCAAAAAGATCGCGACACCATGTTTGGCTTTGGTGGTTCGATTAATTTATTTGACGTTGGACAGCCAACCATCGGCAAAATCAACGAAATTGACTACAAAACAAAAGAAGTCAAAGTCGAAATTAATGTCCTGTCCGATAAGCCAAATCAAACTCACTACCGTGCATTGCTGGTTCATCCACGCCAAATGTTTAAATAATTACATTAGATTAAGGATTAATTATGTCATCTAAATGGATCACTTCATTATTTAAAAGCGTGGTATTAACCGCCGCGCTTGCCTCACCGTTTGCAGCATCAGCGTTTACTGAAGGCACTGATTATATGGTTCTGGAAAAACCAATTCCCAACGCCGATAAGACGTTGATCAAAGTATTCAGTTACGCCTGCCCATTTTGCTACAAATATGATAAAGCCGTGACAGGGCCCGTGTCAGACAAAGTCGCCGATGTCGTTACTTTCACTCCGTTTCATCTGGAAACCAAAGGGGAATACGGTAAACAGGCCAGCGAAATCTTTGCCGTAATGATTGCCAGGGACATGGCTGCAGGTATTTCATTGTTTGACGCCAAATCACAGTTTAAAAAAGCCAAGTTCGCTTATTACGCCGCCTACCACGATAAGAAAGAGCGCTGGTCAGAGGGTAAAGATCCCGCTTCATTCATCAAAACAGGGTTGGATGCAGCGGGCATGAGCCAGGCTGATTTTGACGCGGCATTGAAGGATCCAGCCGTCCAGCAAACGCTGGAGAAATGGAAAGCAGCATATGATGTCGCCAAAATCCAGGGCGTTCCGGCTTACGTCGTCAATGGTAAATACCTGATCTACACCAAAAATATCAAATCTATTGATTCCATGGCTGAGCTTGTCAGAGAGCTCGCGAAAAAATAAACAGGGACCCGGCTATGGCTTTCATAAAAGGATCGTGGCGAGACTTATGTAATACACCGGTTGATACCCTGGTGAGATGGCAGGAACAGCGCTTTCTGTGGCTGTTGATGGCTTGCGCAATGGGTGGATTGATTATTCTGGCGCATTCGTTCTTCCAAATCTATCTCTACATGGCCCCCTGCGAACAATGTGTCTACATTCGCTTTGCCATGCTGGTGATGGTTTTTGGCGGATTGATTGCGGCAATCAACCCCAAAAATGTTGTTCTGAAGCTCATCGGTTGTATCGCGGCATTTTACGGCAGCATCCTGGGCATTAAGTTCTCCATCAAACTTAACGGCATTCATTATGCTGTACATAACCCGGACCCGGATTCGCTGTTTGGCGTACAGGGATGCTCCACCGATCCGACATTCCCTTTTAATTTGCCTCTGGCCAACTGGGCACCGGAGTGGTTTAAACCCACAGGAGATTGCGGCTATGACGCTCCCATCGTTCCCGACGGCGTGGCGCTCAGCAGTACGCAAAAGTGGTTTGTCGATCTGTACCAGCAGTCAGAAGGCTGGTATCTGATCCCGCCTTGGCATTTTATGAACATGGCGCAGGCCTGTTTGTTGGCCTTTAGTTTGTGCTTACTGTTGCTCGTCATTATGAGCGGCGCATGGGCATTAAAGCGGGTGAGAACCAAATAATCGGAGCAAGAAACAAAAAAACCGAAGCCTGGAAGATGGCTTCGGTTTTTTATGCTTACCGCGACTAACGTGGTAATTTGCGATTAGCTGGCTTTGCGCTCATGCGCCTGACGGTAAGCCACCAGGTCTTCGATAGTAACTACCGCCATATTATGCTTGCCGGCAAATTCGATACATTCTGGCGCACGCGCCATGGTGCCATCGTCATTGGTCAGTTCGCACAGCACGCCTGCCGGTTTAAACCCTGCCAGCGTCATCAGGTCGATGGTTGCTTCAGTGTGACCACCGCGGGTCAACACGCCACCTGCCTGAGCACGCAGCGGGAAAACGTGCCCCGGACGGTTAAGATCGGAAGGTTTAGCGCCATCCTGAATTGCCGCACGCACCGTAGTAACACGGTCCGCAGCGGAAACGCCGGTAGTCACGCCTTCTGCGGCTTCAATGGTCACGGTAAAACCGGTACCGTAAGCGCTGGTGTTATTTTCCACCATCATTGGCAGATCGAGCTGTTTGCGTCGGTCTTCAGTGATGCACAGGCATACAATACCGCTGCCGTGACGGATGGTCAGAGCCATCTGTTCAACAGTCATGGTTTCTGCCGGGAAAATCATATCGCCTTCGTTTTCACGATCTTCGTCGTCAAGCACCATCACACCGCGTCCTTCACGCAGCGCAGACAGCGCAAGTTCAACACGTTCGAAAGGCGTACCAAAAGAGGAAAGTAGCGTCTGATTCATGGTAAAAAAACCTCACTAAAATTATGGTTACCAGAATCAGGGCAGTCTTAGGAGTACCGTCTAAGCGGCAAAAAAATAACGTGAGCGGGTCCATGCCCGACTGGATCGTTACTCTCTCCCATCCGGACTCTAACCGTCGGCCCCGGAATTACACCGGATCTGCTGACCTTTGAGTTTGCACCCAAAGCGCTCGCGGGCTTTCAACCTGAGTTGATTTACCGCCGGTGGGGAATTTGCCCCGCCCTGAGAATAAGCGGGTTAACTATAACGCTATTGATTACCTTCATCAACGCCTTTGCTCGTCTTAGCTTCACACAATTCTGGTTTATGCCTGTGCCAGTTCGCACTACAATAGGCAACAACACGTACCAGTTCAGGGAAACCACAATGATTGACCCGAAAAAAATTGAGCAGATTGCTCGTCAGGTTCACGAGTCGATGCCGAAAGGGATCCGCGAGTTTGGCGAAGACGTCGAGAAGAAAATTCGTCAAACGCTGCAGTCACAGCTGACCCGTCTGGATCTGGTAAGCCGTGAAGAGTTTGATGTACAGACTCAGGTTTTGCTGCGTACCCGTGAAAAGCTGGCGCTACTTGAGCAACGTCTGACTGAGCTGGAATCGCGTGAAAAAACGGCAGAAGTTAAACCTGCTCCCGCGATCCCGTCAGTCGATCCGCAAGAGTAAAAACGACAACGGGCCGCAAGGCCCGTTTTTTCTGTTAGTGTTCCAGTTCTAGCTTCCTGGCCTCCGTCGCCTGCTGGCAGTACAGCGCATAGCGTTTGCAAAACCAGCTACGATGTTCTTCATCCATATTCCCAGTTATCGCCTGGATATCTACGGGATGGCCCTCAGCTTGCATCCTGGCAAAACTACGGGCCAGGAAATCGAAATTGTTCATTGAATACATATTGCTGTTCATGAGCATACCCTCCAGTTATTGAATATCTGTTAAGGCCATATGCTTTTTCTAATTTCAGTATTTCCCTGGATGCGAAGTTATTCTGTACATATTGTGCGCAAAAGCACTGCGCTGGTTCACAGTTTCCCACGAAATCTAAGAGGGGTCGGATTTAAGGTCAGCGTGACGCACGCTTATTGTGACGTCATGTAAAAGTAAATCGGGGGGGAGAAAGCCCTTCTCCCCTTATTCCTTTACTCTGGGTTGAAGAAAACAGCAGCATCAATAGCAAGAAACGTATCGAATCCAAAAGTTCGATACGTTTCCAGCATTTGTTATTTATCGCTGTCTTTTTGGATCTTCTTGATGATATTGGTCGTTGAGCAGCCATCTTCAAAGTTCAGCACCAGCACTTCTCCGCCGTTCGCCCACACTTCTTTGCTGCCCGCAATATCTTCCGGCTTATAGTCGCCGCCTTTTACCAGCAGATCCGGCAGGATGCCGGCAATCAGACGCTGTGGTGTGTCTTCTTCAAAAGAGACCACCCAGTCGACGGCTTCCAGCGCGCCCAGCACGATCATGCGCTGTTCCAGCGGGTTGACCGGACGCGTTTCGCCTTTCAGACGTTTGGTCGAAGCATCGCTGTTTACCGCCACGATCAGACGATCGCCCAGCTTGCGCGCATTCGCCAGATAGGAAACGTGGCCCGCATGTAGGATGTCGAACACGCCGTTGGTCATCACCACTTTCTCACCGCGCTTGCGGGCGCTGGCTACGGCCTGTTTCAGCTCAGACTCGCTCATCACGCCAAAGCCAGTGTCGGCCCGACCGCGCACGGCGTTTTCCAGTTCAATCGGGGAAACGGTGGAAGTCCCCAGTTTACCGACGACAACACCCGCTGCGGCATTAGCAAAATAGCACGCCTCTTCCAGAGTGTTCCCCGCCGCCAGCGTCGCAGCCAGCACGCCGATCACCGTATCGCCCGCCCCCGTCACGTCATACACTTCCTGCGCCTGCGTCGGCATATGCAGTGGCGATTTGCCCGGTTGCAGCAGCGTCATACCCTGTTCGGAACGCGTGATCAGCAGCGCGGAAAGGTCGAAATCTGCAATCACTTTCATGCCGCGCTCAACCAGTTCATCTTCGCTTTTGCACTTACCGGCCACCGCTTCAAATTCAGACAAATTCGGCGTCAGCAGCGTTGCGCCACGATAGCGTTCAAAATCGGTCCCTTTCGGATCGATAAGCACCGGCACCCCAGCCTTACGCGCCAGAGCAATCATCTGCTGCACGCTTGCCAGTGCGCCTTTGGCGTAATCGGAGAGCACCAAAGCGCCAATGGAGCCCAGAGCCTGGTTAATACGCTCATGCAGCGGCTGCGGATCCACGCCTTCAAAACCTTCTTCGAAATCCAGGCGAATCAGTTGCTGGTTGCGGGAAAGCACGCGCAGTTTGGTGATCGTCGGATGAGTTGGCACAGAAACGAAGTCACATTTTACGTTCACATCCGCCAGCGTTTTGCTCAGCGCACGCGCCGCGTCGTCAATCCCAGTCAGGCCGACCAGACGCGAATTCGCTCCCAGAGAGGCAATGTTCATCGCCACGTTTGCTGCGCCACCGGGACGTTCTTCAATGGTATCAACCTTCACCACCGGAACCGGCGCTTCAGGTGAAATACGGCTGGTAGGACCGTACCAGTAGCGATCTAGCATCACATCACCGACAACCATGACTCCTGCACGTTCAAACTCTGGCAGCGTTACTTTCATTCCTGTCTCCTGAGAGATTCTCTGAGGGTCTTAAAATTTGCGCGCGATAATAGCACACTTCACTCGGCAACCAGCCACTTCTGCCAGCTGTCACGCACCAGCGTACGTTCAGCGTCGAAGTGCTCCGGCGCCACATGGCCCGGAAGTTCCTGCAATGCAAGATGATGAAGTTCATCGCGCAGCGTCGTATAAGCACGGGTAAGCGCCAGCGCTTCCTGCTCATCCATAATGTCGTTTTGCGCCAGTAACTCCAGAATGCGCACGTTATCCGACCAGCGCGTCAGCTTCGGTTTTTCATGCGCATAGCGCAGCACCAAGTATTGCGTAATAAACTCAATGTCGGTGATGCCGCCTTCATCCGCTTTGATATCAAAACGATCGCGATGCTTATTGCCCAAATGGGCCCGCATTTTCTCACGCATTTCGCGCACATCGGTCTGCAAGGTTTTCGCATCGCGGACGAGGGTCATGATATCGCGACGAATCGCATCAAACTGAGAGGTCAACCGTGGGTCGCCGTACACCACTCGAGCGCGCACCAGCGCTTGATGCTCCCACGTCCAGGCTTCGTTGCGCTGGTAATCAGCGAAAGCCTCGGTTGATGTCACCAGCATTCCCGCCGCGCCGGACGGGCGCAACCGCGCATCCACTTCATACAAAATACCGGATGAGGTGCGGGTGCTGAAAAGGTGCATAATGCGCTGCGACAGACGCAAATAGAACTGTCGCCCGTCAATCTCACGCTCACCATCCGTCATCACGTCCATAGGACAGTCATGCAGGAAGATCAAATCAAGATCCGAACTGTAGCCCAGCTCCCAGCCGCCCAGTTTGCCATACCCGACGACGGCAAAACCGCGCCCCTCGCGCCCGTCAAGATGAGTGGGTTGCCCGTAGCGAGCGACCATCTGCATCCACGCCTGCTGGACTACCGCATCAATAATAGCTTCCGCCAGCCAGGTTAAGTGGTCGCTCACCTTCATCACCGGCAGCGTACCAGCGATATCTGCCGCGGCAATGCGCAGCAACTGCGTTTGCTTAAACTGACGCAGCGCTTCCAACTGCTGCTCTTCGTCATCTTCCGGTACGCGCAGCAAATACTGGCGCAGTTCATCACGGTAGGCATCCGTCGCGGTGGGTTGATACAGGGTGTTCGGATCCAGCAGTTCATCGAGCAACAGCGGATACCGCGCCAGCTGGCTGGCGATCATCGGCGAAGCGGCACATAACGAAATCAGATGCTTAAGCGCTCCGGGGAATTCGCTCAGCAGCTCCAGATAGGTCGTACGGGTCACAATGCCTACCAGCAGCGGTGTGATGCGCGACAGTGGGACTGAGGCGTCGTCACGCGAACAGACATCGCTCAGCAGATGCGGCATTAAGTGATCCAGCACCTGGCGTCCGCGTGGGCCAATGGTGCGTTTATCCAGCTCTTTGCGAAAATCGGCAATCAGAGACAGCACGCGCCGGCGATCGTCATCCGCCAGATGCGTCAGCACCGGCGTGGTGTCATCTTCCTGTAATGCGTCCTGCCACAGTTCACGCCACTGTTCTGAGAGCGACTCTTCCTGGGTTTCTGCTTCGTCATCGCCAATCAACTCGTTAAACACCCGGCGCACGTTGTCCATATGACTGGCCAGCACATCGGTTAGCTGCTGCCAGTCATCGACGTTCATCCCCCACGCCAGCCGCGCGCGGTTCAGTTCATCGCCTGGCAACGTCTGGGTCTGCTCATCATTGATACTTTGCAGCAGGTTCTCCAGACGACGTAAATAGAGATAGGCTGCACGCAGTTGTTCCGCGTCGGTGTCTGACAGCAGGTGCAACGCATTGATGGCGCTGAGCGTGGGTAACAGCGAGCGGGATTGCAATGACGGCTCGCGCCCACCGCGAATAAGCTGGAATACCTGCACGATAAATTCGATTTCACGAATACCGCCCGCGCCCAACTTAATGTTGTCTTTCAGACCACGGCGGCGCACTTCGCGGGCAATCATTCCTTTCATGTTACGCAGAGACTGGATCACACTGAAATCAATATAGCGGCGGAAAACAAAAGGCCGCAGCATAGCGCGAAGCTCACTGACGTAGGTACCGTCGCAATCGCCCATAATGCGGGCCTTGACCATCGCATAGCGTTCCCAGTCGCGCCCTTGTTCCTGGTAATAATCCTCCAGCGCGGAGAAGCTCAGCACCAGCGGGCCGCTGTCGCCAAACGGGCGTAAACGCATATCTACCCGATAGACAAATCCATCCATTGTGGGCTGATCCAGCACTTTGATGAGCCGCTGGCCCATACGGGTAAAGAACTGCGCGTTATCCAGCTCGCGACGTCCGCCCTGCGTACTACCGTGCTCCGGCCAGGCAAAAATCAGATCGATATCAGAGGAAAAATTCAGTTCGCCGCCGCCCAGTTTCCCCATACCTAAAATCAGCAGCGGTTGCGCAACACCTTGTGGATTACAGGGCGTACCCCATTCACGACAGCAGGCGGCGTATAACCAGTCACGCGCGGCGACGATCAGCGTTTCAGCCAAATGGCTTAGCTGCTGCAAGATACTCTCTTCCGTCACCAGCGACAGCGTCTGCGCCCAGGCGATACGCACCATGATGCGACGGCGAAACAGGCGCAGCTCACGCATCAGCGTGTTTTCGTCGCTAACGTCGACCAATGCTTGCTGTAACCAATCAGCATAGTGTTGCCATTCATCCGCCTCGGGTGGCGTGCTTTCCAGTTCGACCAGCCATTCGGGATGGGCAATAATGCTGTCGCGAAAAAAATCACTGAATGTAAGCACTGACTTCGCCTGAATGCTAAGCGAGGACTCAGATATTGCTGCTGGCAGCCGCTCAACAACGGTCGGCCAGTAATGCTGTAACGGTGAAGAGAGCTGCTTCATTTATGGATTATCCTTTGAATAGTACCGGGCAGCGGCATGTTGCCTTATCCAGCCTACATGACGCTTCCGCCCATCGCGTAGGCCTGATAAGCGCAGCGCCATCAGGCATCCCGGCCTCACCCTGATTATCGTTTTCCGCTGTGCAACCAGAACGGTTCCAAAGCAATCGCCTCGTTGCGGAAGTGTTCAATTTCAATGTATTGGTTAGCCGCAATGGCGTGACGTAAACCCTGCCAGGTGGCGATCCATTCCGATGCGACATTTTCGTCGTAGTATCCCGCCAGCATCAGCATGCTATCAATATTGCGCGTCAGGCGCGGAAGTTGATCGGCGTACTGATCGCCCAGCGGCTGAGCAAAAGCTGTTTTCAGTTCAGCGGCATGGCGCGAGAGATGGGTATCTGAGAAACGCTTAAAGGAGTCGGCTATTTTACCCTGCGCCTTCGCATCAAGGAACGGCTGCCACCCTTTGGTCACCAGCCATTCGGTCAACGCCAGCTTGGCCATCGCCGTTTGCGTGCTGTAAACCGCGGAAACGGCAGAAACGTCAGACGCAATGATCGCTTCCGACTGGGTCAGCAAATCACGTAAGTGAGCACTCGCTTTTCGCGGCACATTACCGCCAAACAGCATCAGAATGTGACGCACCAGGCCCATCGCAGCCAGCACCTCGGCTTTCGCCCCTTTGACGCCACGCACCCACAGCTCTTCATGGTACTGCCACTGTGATAATGCCAGCTCCAGCGCCGCTTCCAGCCCTTGCTCAATACTCGCTTTTGCCGGAACCTTCAAAATGCGCGTCGGTTTGAGTTCACGCGGTGCATTCCCCTGAGCCAGATGATAGCCGCGCGCCGCTTTACTCAGGCTGCCCTGGCGTAAACCGGTTTGCGATACCAGCTGGTTTGCCAGCTTCAATACCGCACGGGTATCGCCGCTTAACAGCTCCAGTTCAAGCTCACAGATAGGTTCAGCCAACTCGCCCGCTTTCACTTCCCCGAGATCGAGGGCCATTTCAATGCGGCTACCGTCGATATCAAGGTGCCATTTCTCACGGTAAAAATCGGTGCTGAAGAGCGGCTGTACCTGAGAGGCAAGTTCAGCGGGCAGTTTGCCATCAGGCCAGACTTCCGTTGGAAACAGGGAGAGATCCAACTCTGGCGCGTTCAGCGCAACGTTAAACTCCGGCCGCTGATGCAGGCCACCCGTCACTCGTCCGGCAATTTTCATGGTCATTTCGTAATGACCGTTCTCACCGCGAATACGCAGCCCCATATCGTGACCACGCAGCCACGCATCGGGCGTTTCGTAGTAGATATTCAGCAACTGGCTGGGCGCATGATGCTCTCCCCCCAGCGTATTCAGACGTTCACGTAGCGCATCTACAGCGTCACTATTGACGATAAATTTTAATTCGATTTCCTGGGCCATGGTCTTGTACTTATGGGTTATGTCACAGTTGAGAAAACTGACTGCGAACTAAGCTCGTTCTTTATGGTCAGTAGATAGTATTTTGCGCCAAATTGCCATGCAACGAGCAATTTGACGGGCGTAAAAGTTTCGAGTGGTGGCAAAAAGGACACAGATGATTCCGATTGATGTCGAATGCTTTGCGTAGAGACACTGATGCCACTACTATCGTTCCACTTTCTATGACAATAACGACAGCCTGATGCCAAAATTACGCCTGATTGGATTAACTTTACTCGCACTTAGCGCCACTGCAGTCTCTCATGCCGAAGAAAAGCGCTATGTTTCTGACGAACTGAACACCTGGGTCCGCAGCGGTCCGGGAGATAATTATCGCCTCGTGGGTACGGTTAACGCCGGCGAGGAAGTCACGCTATTACAGACCGATGCCAACACTAACTACGCCCAGGTGAAAGACAGCACCGGACGTACCGCCTGGATCCCACTGAAAGAGCTGAACAGTACGCCGAGCCTGCGTACCCGCGTTCCCGATCTGGAAAACCAGGTTAAGACCTTGACCGATAAGCTCAATAATATCGACACCACGTGGAATCAGCGCACCGCCGATATGCAGCAAAAAGTGTCGCAAAGCGACAGCGTAATCGACGGGCTGAAACAAGAAAACCAGAAGCTGAGGAACGAGCTTATCGTGGCGCAAAAGAAGGTCAGCGCAGCCAACCTTCAGCTTGATGACAAACAGCGCACCATCATCATGCAGTGGTTTATGTACGGCGGCGGCGTGCTGGGTCTTGGTTTGTTGCTCGGCTTGGTTCTGCCACACATGATCCCCAGCCGTAAACGCAAAGATCGCTGGATGAACTGAATCGCCTTCTCCGCCGCACTGACATATGATTAAGGGATCATAATTTCAAAAGGAAAGTGGCGTGAAGATTTATCTGGTCGGTGGTGCTGTTCGGGATGCGTTATTAGGGCTACCGATTAAAGATAAAGATTGGGTTGTTGTCGGCGCCACGCCGCAAGAGATGCTCGACGCGGGCTACCAGCAGGTAGGGCGCGATTTTCCCGTGTTTCTGCATCCGCAAACCCGGGAAGAGTATGCGCTGGCGCGTACCGAACGCAAATCAGGCTCGGGGTATACCGGATTCACCTGCTACGCCGCGCCGGATGTGACGCTGGAGGCCGATCTTCAGCGTCGCGATCTGACCATCAACGCAATGGCCCGCGATGACGACGGCGAGATTATCGATCCGTATAACGGACGCGACGATCTGGAAAACCGTCTGCTACGCCATGTGTCCCCCGCCTTTAGCGAAGATCCATTGCGCGTGCTGCGCGTGGCGCGCTTTGCTGCCCGCTATGCGCACCTCGGTTTTCGTATCGCTGAAGAAACCATGACGCTGATGCGCGATATGAACGCCGCAGGGGAACTGGAACACCTGACGCCAGAGCGGGTGTGGAAAGAAACAGAAGGTGCTTTAACCACCCGCAACCCACAGGTATTTTTTCAGGTCCTGCGCGACTGCGGCGCACTGCACGTCCTGTTTCCGGAAGTAGATGCTCTGTTTGGCGTTCCCGCGCCCGCGCAATGGCACCCGGAAATTGATACCGGTATTCACACGCTGATGACGCTGTCGATGGCGGCCATGTTAAGTCCGGAGGTCGACGTGCGTTTCGCCACGCTGTGCCACGATCTTGGCAAGGCATTGACGCCAAAAGCGCTGTGGCCACGCCACCACGGTCACGGTCCGGCTGGCGTGAAGCTGGTCGAGCAACTGTGCCAACGCCTGCGCGTGCCGAATGACATCCGTGATTTAGCCAAACTGGTAGCCGAGTTCCACGACCTCATTCATACCTTCCCGATCCTGCAGCCGAAAACCATCGTTAAGCTGTTTGATTCCATCGATGCCTGGCGCAAACCGCAGCGCGTGGAGCAAATCGCCCTGACCAGCGAGGCCGACGTGCGTGGGCGAACCGGTTTTGAAGCGGCGGATTATCCGCAAGGCACGCTGTTGCGTGAAGCCTGGCAGGTTGCGCAGGCGGTACCAACGAAAGACGTCGTTGAGGCGGGATTCAAAGGTCAGGCTATTCGCGAGGAACTGACCCGGCGTCGGATCGCGGCGGTGGCCGACTGGAAAGAACAACGTTGCCCGAAAGCGTAGACAGTGCATTGCCGGATAAGCGTTAACGCCGCTATCCGGCAAGCTAGTAAAATCAGAAGAACACGACGTAAACGGCAGCCGCCACAATAAAGCGGTAAATCGCAAACGGAATAAACGAGATGCGCTTAATCAGCTGCAGGAAGGTTTTGATCGCCACCAACGCCACGATAAACGCCGTCACGAAACCAACTGCAAACATCGGAATATCTGATGCGCTGAGGAACGTCCAGCTTTTGTAGAGATCCAGCGCCGTTGCGCCCATCATCATCGGCACGGCCAGCAGGAAGGAGAATTCGGAGGCCGCGTAACGGCTTACTCCCATCAGCATACCGCCAGAAATCGTCGCCCCGGAACGAGAAAAACCCGGCCACAGCGCCAGACACTGGAAACAGCCAATCATAAACGCCTGGCGATAGGTCATATCATCCAGACCCGGCGCACGCGGCTCTTTCGGCTTCAGGCATTCTGCGGCAATCAGCAGCACGCCCCCTACCACCAGCGCATACATCACGTTGATCGGGTTAAACAGCGATTTGATGATGTCGTGGAAAATCAGTCCCAGTACGACGGCAGGAACCATCCCCAACAGGATATGGCCCAGCGTCAGCCGACCTTTGCCAGTGCCTTCATGTGGGACCTTACCGAAGTGAATGCCAATCAGGCCAAACAGACGTCGCCAGAACATCACCACGACCGCCAGGATAGAGCCCAACTGGATAACCACCTCAAATGTTTTTGCGGTGTCACCCTCAAAACCCAGCAAGTGGCCAACAATAATCATATGGCCGGTACTGGAAACGGGTAAAAACTCCGTCAATCCTTCGACCACACCCAAAATTGCCGCCACCAGCAGCGAGTGCATATCACTCATTAATGAACCTCTAGATAGATAAACCACGGCGAAAACGAGCCGACATAAAGACCCTTTTATACCCGTTTGGTTTAGATATTATTATTTTAATTATTTTCTTTCAGATTATTGCCACGCTCAATGATAACCCCGACGTTGGCCGCACGGGCTACCGCGCCAGGTTTACTGAGTTTGATCCGCACCCATGGAGAATTAAAACGGCTCAGCAGCAGATCCGCCACCTCTTCCGCCACGCGTTCGACCAGCGCAAAGCGCCCGCCTTCCACATGATTAACAACCGTTTGAGCAATATCAGCATAGCTCAGGCAATCAGCCACATCATCGCTTTTAGCCGATTTACGGTTGTCCCACGCCATTTCGATATCGAACACCAACTGTTGTTCGATCGTTTGTTCCCAGTCGTAAACACCAATAGTGGTGATTACAGAAAGTTGCTCTATAAATACAATATCCATCACGACCTGCCTGCTTTTTGGCTAACCCGGATACCACTTCCGGCGAAATATGCGTATTATCCACAGAAGTAGCGTTTTACACGACATTTTCAAAACGGAACAGCTTATGAGTGCAATCGCGCCTGGAATGATTATCTTCGCGTACCTCTGTGGCTCAATTTCCAGTGCTATTCTGGTATGCCGCCTTGCTGGATTACCGGACCCGCGTGACAGCGGATCTGGGAATCCGGGCGCGACAAACGTATTGCGCATCGGTGGCAAAGGAGCCGCCGTCGCGGTGCTGATTTTCGACGTCCTGAAAGGTATGTTACCCGTCTGGGGTGCCTATGCGCTAGGCATTAGCCCCTTCTGGCTGGGATTGATCGCGATCGCCGCCTGTCTGGGTCACATTTGGCCGGTCTTCTTCGGCTTTAAAGGTGGGAAAGGCGTTGCCACCGCCTTTGGCGCAATTGCGCCGATTGGTTGGGATTTAACCGGCGTGATGGCCGGAACCTGGCTGCTGACCGTCTTATTAAGCGGCTATTCATCACTAGGCGCTATCGTCAGCGCGCTGATCGCCCCCTTTTACGTCTGGTGGTTCAATCCCCAGTTCACTTTCCCGGTGTCCATGCTGTCGTGCTTAATTCTGTTACGCCACCATGACAACATTCAGCGTCTGTGGCGTCGTCAGGAGCCAAAGATCTGGACCAAGCTGAAGAAAAAACGCGAAAGAGACCCTGAGTGATTTTAATGTCGGATAGCGACGTAACAGCGTCTTATCCGGCGTGGGGAATGTGATACCCCTCTACCGGTTTGCCTAATCGGTGCTGGCACCACGTCGCCAGAAACTCCACGCACACCCGAAGCTTCACGCTGCGATACAGCGGCTCCTGATAAACCGCCCAGATATTGGCGCTTTGCGCATAGTCCGGCAGCACGCGCACCAGTTCACCGCTTGCCAGAAACGGCTGCAGGTCCCATTCGGAACGCAGCATAATCCCTTTTCCCTGTAGCGCCCACTGCAACACAATCTCGCCGCTGTTAGAGGAAAGATGTCCCGCCACCTTGACCGACTTTTTCTCCTGGCCGTTATCCAGCTCCCACACCCCGTGGGTCATATCGCGTTCTTTAGTGACCAGGCAATCATGACGACTTAATTCCTGCAGCGTTGTCGGCTCACCGTATTTTTGTAAATACGTCGGCGCTGCACATAATATTCTTCTATTTTTCGTTAACAAATGCGCAATATAATAATCCGGAATCTCGTCATTAATACGAATATCCAAATCGATATTATCCTGCGCCAAATCAATTTGCCGATCATAAAGTTCAAAATGCACCTGTAATTCAGGATAGCTATGCATCAGTTCGGTAATAGCCGGTGCAATATAACTGCGCCCAAAGCCAAAGCTACAGCCGATACGAATCATCCCTGCCGGGCGCGTTTTGAGTTGCGTGACGTCATCGACCAGATGCTGATAGCCCGCAAGAATAGCCTGCGCATGTTCATAACAACGTTGACCACTCTCCGTGAGTGTCACGCCGCGCGCGGAGCGGCTTAGCAGCGTCGTCCCCAGCGTTGACTCAAGGATCTGAATGCGTTTCGTCACAAACGCGGGCGTTTGGCCGAGCGCCGCGGCGGCGGCACTGAAGCTGCCGCTATGAACAATTTCAACCAGGACCTGCAGGTCTTTCGCGAGGGGATACGTGTTCAGCATGATCGGTATATCCGTAAAGTTGTTAACCGCAGTGTAATTCCCTCATGCGTATTAAACCCTGCCTTTGCGCAATTTTTATTGCTTATCTGAACATCATTCACGATCTGTTAATTGGATATTCACAGTGGCAAATAATATAAAACCACATTTTTAGTGGTAGTTTGTGGCGGAGAATTTATTTCCAGATAAATAAAAGAACTGGAGTTAACAAGATGAGCAATCAAAATAACCAAAATGCGATAACTACGCTGACAAACATTGTCGCCGATTTTACCGCCATGATTTCTACCCGCATGCCTGACGACGTCGTAGATAAATTAAAACAGCTGCGTGAAGGCGAAACTTCGCCGATGGGTAAAATCATCTACCACACCATGTTTGACAACATGCAGAAAGCTATCGACCTGAACCGTCCGGCCTGTCAGGACACCGGCGAGATTATGTTCTTTGTGAAGGTCGGCTCCCGTTTTCCGCTGCTGGGCGAACTGCAAAGCATCCTGAAACAGGCCGTTGAAGACGCCACGGTAAAAGCGCCGCTGCGCCATAACGCGGTCGAGATTTTTGACGAAGTGAATACCGGCAAAAATACCGGTACCGGTGTGCCGTGGGTCACCTGGGACATCATCCCTGATAACGACGACGCGGAAATCGAAGTCTACATGGCAGGCGGCGGTTGTACGCTGCCGGGACGTTCAAAAGTGTTAATGCCTTCTGAAGGCTACGAGGGCGTGGTGAAATTTGTCTTCGAAAATATCTCCACGTTGGCAGTCAACGCTTGCCCGCCGGTGCTGGTGGGCGTAGGTATTGCCACCTCCGTGGAAACCGCCGCCGTCCTTTCTCGTAAAGCGGTGCTACGTCCTATCGGATCACGTCATCCGAATCCAAAAGCGGCCGAACTGGAACTGCGTCTTGAAGAAGGGCTGAACCGTCTGGGCATTGGCCCGCAAGGGTTGACCGGGAATAGCTCGGTGATGGGCGTGCATATCGAATCCGCCGCACGCCATCCGTCGACTATCGGCGTTGCCGTTTCTACCGGCTGCTGGGCACACCGTCGCGGCACGCTGTTGGTTCATGCTGACCTCTCCTTCGAAAACCTGTCTCACACCCGGAGCGCGTTATGAAAAAGATCCTCACAACCCCGATCAAAGCCGAAGATCTGGCCGACATTCGCGTTGGCGATGTCATCTACCTGACCGGTACGCTGGTGACCTGTCGTGACGTGTGTCACCGCCGCCTGATCGAACTGAAGCGCCCGATTCCTTATGACCTGAACGGCAAAGCCATTTTCCACGCGGGGCCCATCGTACGTAAGAACGGTGAAAAATGGGAGATGGTCTCCGTTGGCCCAACCACCAGCATGCGTATGGAAGCGTTTGAGAAAGACTTTATCGAGCAGACGGGCGTCAAACTGGTGGTCGGCAAGGGCGGCATGGGACCGCTAACGGAAGCAGGCTGCAAACAGTTTAAAGCGCTGCACGTAATCTTCCCGGCAGGTTGTGCGGTCGTGGCGGCAACCCAGGTTGAAGAGATCGAAGAGGTACACTGGACCGAACTTGGCATGCCGGAGTCCCTGTGGGTATGTCGGGTTAAAGAGTTCGGCCCGCTGATCGTTTCCATCGACACCCACGGCAATAACCTGATCGCCGAAAACAAAAAGCTGTTCGCTGAACGTCGCGATCCTATCGTCGATGAAATCTGCGAGCACGTGCACTACATCAAATAACCCTCCCGGAGAGGCGCTGCGCCTCTCCCTTTTCGTAGGGATACAACAATGGCACCTTTAGCTGGTTGGTGGCGATACCTGGCTCCGCTGGTGGTCATCGCCATTATTGCTGTACTGCCCGTCCCCAACGGCCTTGAGAGCCACACCTGGCTCTATTTTGCCGTTTTTACCGGTGTGATTGTGGGGCTGATTCTGGAACCTGTACCGGGCGCGGTGGTAGCGATGATTGGCATTTCGATCATCGCCGTCCTTTCACCGTGGCTGCTGTTCAGCCCGGAGCAACTCGCGCAGGACGGTTTTAAATTTACCGCCAAATCGCTGTCATGGGCGGTATCAGGTTTTTCAAACTCGGTAATCTGGCTTATCTTCGCGGCCTTTATGTTTGGTACCGGCTATGAGAAAACCGGGCTCGGTCGACGTATCGCGCTGATGCTGGTGAAAAAGATGGGGCACCGGACGCTGTTTCTCGGCTATGCGGTGATGTTCTCTGAACTTATCCTCGCTCCCGTCACGCCGTCCAACTCCGCGCGCGGGGCCGGAATAATCTACCCGATTATCCGCAACCTGCCGCCGCTGTATAACTCGCAGCCCAATAGCGCCAGTTCTCGCTCCATTGGCTCGTACATTATGTGGATGGGCATTGTCGCCGACTGCGTCACCAGCGCCATTTTCTTAACGGCGATGGCACCGAACCTGCTGTTAATCGGCCTGATGAAAGGCGCGTCCCACACGGCGCTGAGCTGGAGCGACTGGTTCTTAGGCATGCTGCCGCTGAGTATTTTACTGGTGCTGATTGTGCCCTGGCTGGCGTACGTGTTGTATCCACCGGTGCTGAAATCCGGTGATCAGGTTCCGCGCTGGGCGGATACAGAGCTAAAAGCAATGGGACCGCTCTGCGCACGCGAGAAAAAGATGTTGGTGCTGATGGTCGGCGCACTGGTGCTGTGGATTTTCGGCGGCGATTACATTGACGCCGCGATGGTCGGATACAGCGTAGTGGCGTTGATGCTGGTACTGCGCATCATTAGCTGGGATGACATCGTCAGTAATAAAGCCGCGTGGAACGTCTTTTTCTGGCTGGCCTCGCTGATAACGCTGGCGACCGGGCTCAATAACACCGGTTTTATTACCTGGTTCGGCAAGCTGCTGGCAAACGGGTTGAGCGGTTATTCGCCGATGATGGTGATGGTGGCGCTCATTGTGGTGTTCTATCTGCTGCGCTACTTCTTTGCCAGCGCCACGGCGTATACCTCCGCCCTGGCACCGATGATGATTGCCGCCGCGCTGGCGATGCCGGAAATCCCACTCCCGGTCTTCTGCCTGATGGTCGGCGCAGCCATTGGTCTCGGCAGCATTCTGACCCCGTATGCCACCGGTCCTAGCCCTATCTACTACGGCAGCGGCTATTTGCCGACGGTAGATTACTGGCGACTCGGTGCTATTTTTGGCCTGATTTTCCTTGTGCTGCTGGTGATTACCGGTCTGGTCTGGATGCCCCTCGTTTTACTGTAAAACACCATTGGGGCGGCATATTGTCGCCCCTTTATCCATAAGCTTCTCATATGATCGATTTCCCGATGTGCTGAGGCATACTTTTTTGTATGCAAACACCCTCATGCTGATAAGGGAAACGCTCTGGACACGGTTGCGCACGAGACACTCACACGGGGCTGGCAGGCCGAACTGGATCTGCATTTCACCCGCACTGGGCACAACACGGTGCTCGCCTCGGCGCGTCATCATGGTCCATTGACGGTTCAGCGTCCGTTTTACCCGGAAGAGGACGTCTGCCACCTCTATTTGCTTCATCCACCCGCGGGGATCGTCGGCGGGGATGAACTACACATTGCCGTAACTCTCAACGAAAACAGTCATGCGTTAATCACCCAGCCCGGCGCGGGAAAGTTTTATCGCAGCGGTGGGCCGCAGGCGTTGCTGCGCCAACATTTCACGCTCGCCCCGCACGCCACGCTGGAGTGGCTCCCCCAGGATACGATCCTCTTTCCTGGCGCCAACGCCACTATCCAGTCCGTCTTTCACATCGCGTCGGAGAGTCGACTGCTGGCCTGGGATCTGCTGTGCCTCGGGCGACCAGTTATGCAGGAGTCCTTCAGCCACGGCACGCTGCAAAACCGTCTGGAAGTGTGGCGAAATGGGCAGCCGCTGCTGATAGAGCGCTTGCAGTTGCAGAAGGGGGAGCTGAGCGGCGTCGCGCACCATCCGTGGGTAGGCACGTTGCTGTGTTATCCGGCCACTGAAAACATGCTGGAAGGCACGCGCGAGCGGCTGACGCCGCTTGGCGATTACGCCGGGGCAACGCTTAACGACTCACTGCTGACGATCCGCTTTCTTGCCGACGACAACCTGATTGTTCAGCGCGTTATGCGTGACATTTGGCAATTTCTGCGCCCGCTTTTGACACACAAACCGCCCGTACTACCGCGAATCTGGCAAACCTAAGAGACCCCGTATGGAACTGACCCCCAGAGAAAAAGACAAGCTGTTGCTGTTTACCGCCGCGCTGGTGGCAGAACGTCGCCTGGCCCGCGGGCTGAAGCTGAACTATCCGGAATCGGTGGCGCTAATTAGCGCTTTCATCATGGAAGGGGCACGCGATGGTCAAACCGTGGCCTCGCTGATGGAAGACGGGCGTCACGTCCTGCGCCGCGATCAGGTGATGGAAGGCGTTCCGGAGATGATCCCAGATATTCAGGTTGAAGCAACGTTTCCGGACGGATCAAAGCTGGTCACCGTCCACAACCCGATCGTTTAAGGAGCGGCAATGATCCCAGGTGAATATCAGATAGCCAAAGGCAATATCGCGCTCAATCAGGGGCGGGAAACCTGTACGATCGTGGTGGAAAATCATGGCGACAGACCCATCCAGGTGGGATCGCACTATCACTTTTCCGAGGTGAACCCGGCGCTGCGCTTTGACAGGCGGGCTGCACGCGGCTTTCGTCTAAACATTCCTGCGGGCACGGCGGTACGTTTTGAGCCGGGACAAAAACGCGAAGTCGAACTGGTGCGCGTCGCTGGCGCACAAAGGATCGTGGGTTTTCGCAGCGAAGTGATGGGGGCACTGGAGGCAAATGATGAGTGAAATTTCACGGCAGGCGTACGCCGACATGTTTGGCCCAACCACCGGCGATAAGGTACGTCTGGCGGATACCGACCTGTGGATTGAGGTGGAAAAAGACTTCACCACCTACGGCGAAGAGGTCAAATTCGGCGGCGGGAAAGTGATCCGCGACGGCATGGGTCAGGGACAAATGCGCGCGCAAGCGTGTGTGGATCTGGTGATAACCAACGCCCTGATCGTCGATCACTGGGGGATCGTGAAAGCGGATATCGGCATCAAGGACGCCAGGATCTTCGCCATCGGTAAAGCGGGTAATCCCGATATTCAGCCCGACGTCACGATCCCGATAGGTGTGGGAACTGAAGTCATCGCCGGGGAAGGCAAGATCGTCACCGCGGGCGGTGTGGATACGCATATTCACTGGATCTGCCCACAGCAGGCACAGGAGGCGCTGGTTTCCGGCGTAACGACGATGATCGGCGGCGGCACCGGCCCGGCAGCAGGAACTAACGCCACCACCTGCACGCCGGGTCCGTGGTACATCGCGCGCATGCTGCAGGCGGCAGACGCCTTGCCGGTTAACATCGGTTTGCTCGGCAAAGGCAACGGCTCAAACCCTGACGCCCTGCGCGAGCAAATCACCGCGGGCGCCATTGGCCTGAAAATCCATGAAGATTGGGGCGCTACGCCAGCCGCCATCAACTGTTCCCTGGAAGTAGCAGAGGAGATGGATATCCAGGTGGCGCTGCACAGCGATACGCTCAATGAGTCCGGTTTCGTTGAAGATACGCTGGCGGCGATTGGCGATCGCACCATTCATACTTTTCACACCGAAGGCGCGGGCGGCGGCCATGCGCCGGATATCATCACCGCCTGCGCGCATCCAAATATTCTGCCCTCCTCCACTAACCCGACGCTGCCCTATACCGTCAACACCATCGACGAGCATCTCGACATGCTGATGGTTTGCCACCACCTCGATCCGGATATCGCCGAAGACGTGGCCTTTGCCGAATCACGCATTCGCCGGGAAACGATCGCTGCCGAAGATGTGCTGCATGACATTGGCGCGTTTTCCCTGACCTCGTCCGATTCACAGGCGATGGGGCGCGTGGGCGAAGTGATCCTGCGCACCTGGCAGGTGGCGCACCGCATGAAGGTTCAGCGTGGTCCGCTGGCAGAAGAAACAGGCGACAACGACAACCAGCGCGTTAAACGCTACGTCGCCAAATACACCATCAACCCGGCGCTAACCCACGGCATCGCCCACGAAGTTGGCTCCGTTGAGCCTGGCAAACTGGCCGATCTGGTGCTGTGGTCCCCAGCCTTTTTTGGCGTAAAACCAGCGACGATCGTAAAGGGCGGGATGATCGCCTGTGCGCCGATGGGCGATATCAACGCCTCGATCCCCACCCCGCAGCCGGTGCATTACCGCATGATGTTCGGCGCACTTGGCGCGGCGCGGCATCGTACTCGGCTGACCTTTATTTCGCAGGCCGCTAACGCGCAAAACATCCCGCAGCAGCTCAATTTGCAAAGCGCCATCGCCGTCGTCAAAGGCTGTCGGACGGTGAAAAAGGCCGACATGATCCACAACGGCCTGCAACCCAATATCACCGTCGATGCTCAGACTTATGAGGTGCGCATTGATGGCGAACTTATCACCAGCGAACCGGCAGACGTTTTGCCGATGGCGCAACGCTATTTCCTGTTTTGAGGAGTGACGATGATCTACCTGACCCAACGCCTTGACCACGCCCACCGCGTCACCGCAAGCGTCACGCTACCCATTGATATTCGAGTAAAAAGCCGTGCCAGAGTGACGCTGAACGACGGTCGCGAAGCCGGGCTAATGCTTCCGCGCGGTTTGCTGTTACGCAGTGGTGATCTGCTGACCACCGAAGATGGCAGCGAGGTGATCGAAGTGATCGCCGCGCCGGAGTCGGTTTCCGTGGTGCGCTGCGCCGATCTTTTCCTGCTCGCCAAAGCCTGTTATCACCTCGGCAATCGCCACGTTCCGCTGCAAATTCTGCCGGATGAGTTGCGCTACCATCACGATCATGTGCTGGACGCCATGTTGCGCCAGTTCAGCCTGGAGGTGACGTTCGCTCAACTACCGTTTGAACCGGAAGCAGGCGCTTATGCCAGTGAATCACACGGGCATCATCACGCCCATGCGCACTGATGCATAACATCCAACAGCTGCGTCTGATGCAGCTCGCCAGCAGCGCTCTCCCGGTGGGGTCGTTTACCTGGTCCCAGGGTCTGGAGTGGGCGGTTGAAATCGGCTGGGTGAAAAGCGCCGATGACTTCTCTGACTGGCAAATCCAGCAGATGGAGCAGAACTTCTTTACCGTCGACCTACCGCTACTGGCGAGACTGTATCGCGCCTGCGAGCAGGACGATCTCGCTGCAGCACGCCGCTGGAGCGCTTACCTGTTGGCCTGTCGGGAAACCCGCGAACTACGGGATGAAGAACGCAGTCGGGGCGCGGCGTTTACTCGGCTGGTCACCGACTGGGAAGCGGATTGCTCGCGGGAGTGGCGCGCGCTCTTTATCGACAGCCAACTCTGCGGTATGGCCTGGCTGGGCGTGCGCTGGAAAATCCCCCTGACCGAGCTGGCGTTAAGCCTCGGCTACAGCTGGATTGAGAGCGCAGTGATGGCTGGCGTCAAACTGGTCCCTTTTGGGCAGCAGGCGGCCCAGCGTTTGATCATTGCGCTCTGCAATCGGTATGCGCAAGGTCTGGCACAGGCGCTGGCGTGTCCTGACGCCAGCCTCGGCTCAGCAACGCCGTTGGCGGCCATCGCATCTGCCCGGCATGAAACCCAATATTCCCGATTATTCCGCTCCTGAGGAGAAAAAATGAGTAACAACAAGCATCCCCTGCGCGTGGGCGTTGGCGGCCCGGTTGGCTCCGGCAAAACGGCGCTGCTGGAAGCGTTATGCAAAGCCATGCGCAGCAGCTATCAACTGGCGGTGGTAACCAACGATATCTATACCAAAGAAGATCAGCGCATTCTCACCGAGGCAGGCGCCCTGGAGCCAGACAGGATCGTCGGCGTGGAAACCGGCGGTTGCCCGCATACCGCTATCCGTGAAGATGCGTCGATGAATCTGGCCGCCGTAGAGGCGCTGAGCGAGAAATTCGGCAATCTGGATCTGATTTTTGTGGAAAGCGGCGGCGATAACCTGAGCGCCACCTTCAGCCCGGAATTAGCGGATCTGACGATCTATGTGATCGACGTTGCCGAAGGTGAGAAGATCCCGCGTAAAGGTGGCCCGGGGATCACCAAATCTGATTTTCTGGTGATCAATAAAACCGATCTGGCCCCTTACGTGGGCGCCTCGCTGGAGGTGATGGAGCGCGATACCCTACGCATGCGCGGCGAGCGTCCGTGGACGTTTAGTAATTTAAAATCCGGAGAGGGTCTGGAAAAAATTATCGCGTTTCTGGAAGAGAAAGGGATGCTGCGGGAGTAGAGTATTGCCCGGTGGCGCTACGCTTACCGGGCCTACAATATTATGTACTTATGCCGCCGGTAATTCCGCCAGCGGCCAGCGAGGACGCACGGTCACGCCAAGATCCGCCGTTGCACCCGCTTTAAAACGCACCATGCCCGCGTAGGCGATCATCGCCCCGTTATCGGTGCAAAATTCCGGACGCGCGTAAAACACTTCGCCACGACGCTTTTGCATCATCTCGGCCAGTTTTGCACGCAGCGTACGGTTAGCGCTCACGCCCCCCGCCATCACCAGACGTTTAAAACCGGTTTGATCCAGCGCGCGTTTACACTTGATCATCAGCGTATCAACCACAGCATCTTCAAACGCACGAGCGATATCTGCACGCGTCTGATCGTCATTTTCGTTATTACGAATGGTATTCGCGGCGAAGGTTTTCAGGCCGGAGAAACTGAAATCCAGACCCGGACGGTCGGTCATCGGGCGCGGGAAGACAAAGCGTTTTTCAACGCCTTGCGATGCAAGCTTTGACAGCATTGGGCCGCCAGGATAATCCAGCCCCAGCAGCTTGGCCGTTTTATCGAACGCTTCACCGGCGGCATCATCTATCGATTCACCCAGCAATTCATACTGCCCAATACCGGTGACGCTGATCAGCTGCGTGTGACCGCCGGAAACCAGCAGCGCAACGAACGGGAAAGCAGGGGGATTATCTTCCAGCATCGGCGCCAGCAGATGCCCTTCCATATGGTGCACAGGAATTGCCGGTACGCCCCAGGCGAACGCCAGCGAACGTCCTACGGTTGCGCCGACCAGCAGCGCGCCAACCAGACCAGGACCTGCGGTATACGCCACCGCATCAATCTCTTTTGCCGTCAGTCCCGCTTCTTTCAGCGCGGCCTGGATCAGCGGTACGGTTTTACGTACGTGATCGCGCGAGGCCAGTTCTGGCACTACGCCGCCGTAGTCAGCGTGTAATTTCACCTGACTATACAATTGGTTGGCTAAAAGACCTTTTTCATCGTCGTAAATGGCGATGCCGGTTTCATCGCAGGATGTTTCAATACCCAGTACACGCATGACTTGTTTTACCTCGCTCTATTACCGCGCAGTGTAGGACCAATGCGGGTTGATGTAAAACTTTGTTCGCCCCAGGAGTTCCGCTCGTGTATACTCCTTATCCTTATAAAAGTCCCTTTCAAAATCGCGTCGGTGCTTTACAAAGCAGCAGCAATTGCAGTAAAATTCCGCACCATTTTGAAATAAGCTGGCGTTGATGCCAGCGGCAAACCGAATTTATAAAGGTGAGAGTTACATGCCGGTAATTAAAGTACGTGAAAACGAGCCGTTCGACGTAGCACTGCGTCGCTTCAAGCGTTCATGCGAAAAAGCAGGTGTTCTGGCGGAAGTTCGTCGTCGTGAGTTCTATGAAAAACCGACTACTGAACGTAAGCGCGCTAAAGCTTCTGCTGTGAAACGTCACGCGAAGAAACTGGCTCGCGAAAACGCACGCCGTACTCGTCTGTACTAATCCATTGAGAGCCAAGGCTCTCAATTCAGACAGAGTTGTAGTTGTAAGGCCGTGCTTCCGGAAGGAATGCGCGGCTTGTTTTCGTTTATACGCGTCATCATTCAAGCTGCCTCTGCGTTGGCTGCAGTCGTTCCCTCCAGTCACGTACTGATGTACGCTCCTGAGGATTCGCTCCCTTGCCGTCTTGAAGCATCTTGAATGATTTTGTGTATATAAGTCATAAAAAAATAAACGGGGCATATGGCTGGACGAATTCCACGCGTATTTATAAATGACCTGCTGGCAAGAACCGACATTGTCGATCTCATCGACGCGCGGGTAAAGCTGAAGAAGCAGGGCAAAAATTATCACGCGTGCTGTCCGTTCCATAACGAAAAAACCCCCTCTTTCACCGTAAACGGTGAGAAACAGTTTTATCACTGCTTTGGGTGTGGCGCACATGGCAACGCCGTCGACTTTCTCATGAACTACGACAAGCTCGAGTTTGTGGAAACCGTCGAAGAACTGGCCGCAATGCACAACCTTGAAGTGCCCTATGAAGCAGGCAGTGGCCCTAGTCAGATAGAGCGCCATCAACGGCAAAGCCTTTATCAATTGATGGACGGCCTGAACACTTTTTATCAACAGTCTTTGATGCAACCCGCCGCTACCCCCGCGCGCCAGTACCTGGAAAAGCGAGGATTAAGTAGCGACGTGATCACCCGTTTTGCTATTGGTTTTGCGCCCCCCGGCTGGGACAACGTCCTGAAACGGTTTGGCGGCAATGCTGAGAATCGTAAATCGCTGGTCGATGCGGGAATGTTGGTCACCAACGATCAGGGACGCAGTTACGATCGCTTCCGCGAACGGGTGATGTTCCCCATCCGCGACAAACGTGGTCGGGTCATTGGTTTTGGTGGACGCGTGCTGGGCGATGCCCTGCCGAAGTATCTCAACTCCCCGGAAACCGATATTTTCCATAAAGGCCGCCAGCTGTATGGCCTTTATGAAGCCCAGCAGGATAACGCCGATCCGCAGCGCCTGTTAGTGGTAGAAGGCTATATGGATGTGGTGGCGCTGGCGCAATACGGCATTAACTACGCTGTGGCATCCCTTGGGACGTCAACCACCGCCGATCACATCCAGTTGTTGTTCCGCGCGACGAACAACGTAATTTGCTGTTACGACGGTGACCGTGCCGGACGCGACGCAGCATGGCGCGCGCTGGAAACCGCACTGCCCTATATGACAGACGGACGCCAGCTACGCTTTATGTTTTTACCTGACGGCGAAGACCCCGATACGCTGGTGCGTAAAGAAGGGAAAGAGGCCTTTGAAGCCCGGATGGAGCAGGCGCTACCACTCTCCGCGTTTTTATTTAACAGCCTGTTGCCGCAGGTGGATTTGAGTACCCCAGACGGACGCGCACAGCTCAGCACGCTGGCATTACCGCTGATTACTCAGGTACCAGGAGAAACGTTACGCATTTATCTGCGACAGGAGTTGGGAAACAAGCTCGGCATTCTTGATGACAGCCAGCTTGAACGTTTAATGCCAAAACTGGCAGAAAATGGGGCTTCCCGCCCTGTTCCACAGCTAAAACGTACGACCATGCGTATACTTATAGGGTTGCTGGTACAGAACCCGGGGCTCGCCCCGCTGGTTCCGCCGTTAGGCGCACTGGATAGCAATAAGCTGCCTGGACTTGGCTTATTCAGAGAACTGGTCAACACTTGTCTGGCTCAGCCAGGTCTGACCACCGGACAACTTTTAGAACACTATCGTGGCACAAATGATGCTGCGACCCTTGAAAAACTGTCGATGTGGGACGATATAGCAGATAAAGATATCGCAGAAAAAACCTTCACCGACTCACTCAACCATATGTTTGATTCGATGCTTGAGCTGCGCCAGGAAGAGTTGATAGCTCGTGAGCGCACACACGGTTTAAGCAGCGAAGAACGCCGGGAACTCTGGACGCTGAACCAGGAACTGGCCAAGAAATAACAGAAAGACAAAAGTATTTAACGGCTTAACTGCCGAATATCGCTCGGGAAGCCCCCGACAGCCGCACGGAGAGGCAGCGGCAAAATATAAGTATGCCCTCGTTTTGCCGTTGGCGGTTTTACCGCCCAACACCAATCAAACGAATTAAGTGTGGATACCGTCTTATGGAGCAAAACCCGCAGTCACAGCTGAAGCTACTTGTCCAACGTGGTAAGGAGCAAGGCTATCTGACCTATGCCGAGGTCAATGACCATCTGCCGGAAGATATCGTCGATTCAGATCAAATCGAAGACATCATCCAAATGATCAATGACATGGGTATTCAGGTGATGGAAGAAGCACCTGATGCCGATGATCTGCTGCTTGCTGAAACCTCCAACAGCACCGATGAAGACGCGGAAGAAGCGGCTGCCCAGGTTCTGTCCAGCGTTGAGTCCGAAATCGGTCGTACAACTGACCCGGTCCGCATGTACATGCGTGAAATGGGTACCGTTGAACTGTTAACCCGTGAAGGCGAAATCGACATCGCTAAACGCATCGAAGACGGGATTAACCAGGTTCAATGCTCCGTTGCCGAATACCCGGAAGCCATCACCTACCTGCTTGAGCAATACGATCGTGTAGAAGCTGAAGAAGCGCGTCTTTCCGATCTGATCACCGGCTTTGTCGATCCGAACGCGGAAGAAGACATGGCGCCAACGGCGACACACGTCGGTTCTGAACTCTCTCAGGAAGAGATGGATGACGATGCAGACGAAGATGAAGAAGATGACGACGACAGCAGCGATGACGACAACAGCATCGACCCTGAATTAGCGCGTGAAAAATTCGGTGAACTGCGTACTCAGTACGAAATCACTCGCGACACCATCAAAGCGAAAGGCCGCAGCCATGCTGCCGCGCAGGAAGAAATTCAGAAGCTGTCTGAAGTGTTCAAACAGTTCCGCCTGGTGCCGAAGCAGTTCGACTACCTGGTAAACAGCATGCGCGTCATGATGGACCGCGTGCGTACTCAGGAACGTCTGATCATGAAGCTCTGCGTTGAGCAGTGCAAAATGCCGAAGAAAAACTTCATCACCCTGTTCACTGGCAACGAAACCAGCGAAACCTGGTTCAACGCGGCAATCGCGATGAACAAACCGTGGTCTGAAAAACTGCACGACGTGGCAGATGATGTTCACCGCGGACTGCAGAAACTGCAGCAGATTGAAGAAGAAACCGGCCTGACCATCGAGCAGGTTAAAGACATCAACCGTCGCATGTCCATCGGTGAAGCGAAAGCCCGCCGTGCGAAAAAAGAGATGGTTGAAGCGAACTTACGTCTGGTTATCTCTATCGCCAAGAAATACACCAACCGTGGTCTGCAGTTCCTGGATTTGATTCAGGAAGGTAACATCGGTCTGATGAAAGCGGTTGATAAGTTTGAATACCGTCGTGGTTACAAGTTCTCTACCTATGCAACCTGGTGGATCCGTCAGGCGATCACCCGCTCGATCGCGGATCAGGCACGTACCATCCGTATCCCGGTACATATGATTGAGACCATCAACAAGCTCAACCGTATCTCCCGTCAGATGCTGCAAGAGATGGGCCGCGAGCCGACGCCGGAAGAGCTGGCTGAACGCATGCTGATGCCGGAAGACAAGATCCGTAAAGTGCTGAAGATCGCTAAAGAGCCTATCTCCATGGAAACGCCGATCGGCGACGATGAAGATTCGCATCTGGGTGATTTCATCGAGGATACCACCCTCGAGCTGCCGCTGGATTCTGCTACCACCGAGAGCCTGCGTGCCGCAACGCACGACGTTCTGGCTGGCCTGACCGCCCGTGAAGCGAAAGTTCTGCGTATGCGTTTCGGTATCGATATGAATACCGACCACACGCTGGAAGAAGTCGGTAAACAGTTCGACGTTACCCGCGAACGTATCCGTCAGATCGAAGCGAAAGCGCTGCGTAAACTGCGCCACCCGAGCCGCTCTGAAGTGCTGCGTAGCTTCCTCGACGATTAATCTCGCCGCATAAGCATAAACGCCACCGCAAGGTGGCGTTTTTCTTTATAGTCCCCGCCTGGCCAGGGCGTCATTCACTTCCTGATACGCCTCCACCAGTTTATCCAGCGTAATCCGGCTTAACCCGCTGGGATTCGGCAAAACCCATATTTGCGTCGCGCCAATAGTCAGCGTTTGTTTTCCCCACTGCGCCCCACGCTGGCTGAGGCCCTGCTCAAATGCCTGCTTCCCAAGGATTGCGAGTCCGGCGGGCTGATACTCTTCTATTTTCTCAATGAGCTTACGACCGCCGTTGCGCATCTCCTGTAACTTCACTTCATTGGCTTGCACCGTCGGTCTGTCGACAAATTTAGTCACGCCGCAACGGAAGTCCAGCAGGTGTTGCGCCTCTTCGGGTTTGAGCTGGCGATCGGTAAATCCCGCCTGATGGATGACCTTCCAGAAGCGATTAGCGGGATGTGCAAAGGGGAATCCTGTACCTGCGGAAGACAACCCCGGATTGATGCCGCAAAACACCACCCGCAGCCCCGGCGCCAGTATGTCCTTAACCATAATTACTCCCATCAATACATCAGAGGAACAAGTATAACGGACTGAAAATACATTGTTTATAAAAACAGCATCCGTACGCTTATGTCTGGATTGCAACGCGGAGTTACTTTATAATCCACCGCCACGGCCCCTTAGCTCAGTGGTTAGAGCAGGCGACTCATAATCGCTTGGTCGTTGGTTCAAACCCAACAGGGGCCACCAGATAAAACAAGGAGTTAGATGAGAAATCGTCTAACTCATTTTTCTTTGGATGCAATTTGGGTCAGGTAATGGGTCAGGTAAGGAATTGCTACCCTGCCCTCTTCATCTCGCTGCCAGCATCCCCGGATAGTGATGAAAGCCAGTAGCACTGCCTGTAATATTCACCGTACCGAATTTTTACGGCTTTGCCGCAACAAGCCAGTTGCCTGCCGTGCTCGCAGAATGTCTACAGCCCGGAGATAAGGGGATTGTTCCTGCCAGTTAAATCCCTTCCTGTCGATACGCACCAGTTCGTATTTTTCCACCAGAAAATTCACGGCATCAGCCAGCGTGATTCCGGCATCGATATGTTCCTGTATAACACGTTCCTCACTGAACGGTGTGTCGTTGAGGGTGAGACCATAGTGCTGTTTCAGCAGGCGGGTCAGTAGCATTTGCCAGACAGCCACGGGTGCTAGGCAGGGCTTCGCCGCCCGCTGAGTTGTTGCAGGTAAAGTTTTCATGTTTACTCTCGTGAAGGTAATTAACGCTGAGTGGGGTAAATGGCGATGTATACGTAGCCGCAACTGCCAAGAGTATCGGCTTCGCAGGTGAAACCGTTGTGGTACAGGGTGACGCAGTGGGCGTGTTGGGGACTGAGTTCACCGGTGGTTAGCATCGACTCCATCTGGCGGATAAAGTGCGGGCATGTTTCATCCAGCTTCCGGCATTCGGTGTCACTGAACCTGCCGGTGATGCTGGCCCTGTCAGCCAGATAGTGCAGTCGGTTACCCTCCTGCACCAGACGGGCTCCCAGGCGCGGCGTGATAGCCCGCTGCAGGCCCCAGTTGATGTGGGTCATGGCGGCTCTCCTTTTATTGTCAGTTCAGGGTAATACTCATTAGGCAGGCATAAGGCCCGTTACGGTCCTGGCGGCGTTCGGCGTATACCGCGAGGACTCCGGCGATATCCGGCACATCCCTGCCGGTGTAATGGCAGACGCTACCGTGCCACTGATATTTTCCACTGCAGTAGCGAAAGATCCGGGACTCAGGATGCTGGCGGTATATCGTCATTGCCCGGCGTTTACTGATAATTTTCATGTCATACCTCACANTCCCTGCCGGTGTAATGGCAGACGCTACCGTGCCACTGATATTTTCCACTGCAGTAGCGAAAGATCCGGGACTCAGGATGCTGGCGGTATATCGTCATTGCCCGGCGTTTACTGATAATTTTCATGTCATACCTCACAACAGACCGTGTTCTGCGAACGAATAGATTTGCCTGCCACCGACAATCAGATGGTCAGGGACACGGATATCCACCAGCTGAAGCACCTGAACCAGTCGCTGCGTGAGGGTTTTGTCGGCCTGGCTAGGTGTCGTCTCGCCGGAAGGATGGTTATGCGCGAGTATCACCGCCGCCGCGTTGAAGTGCAGAGCACGTTTGACCACCTCCCGGGGATGCACCTCGGTGCGGTTAATCGTGCCGGTGAAGAGCGTTTCATGGGCAATCAACTGATTCTGGTTGTCCAGATACAACACCCGGAACTCTTCCCGCTCAAGCGCGGCCATATGCAGTCGCAGCCATTCACGTACGGCGTGGGTAGAGGTGAAGGCTACGCCGGGCTCATGCAGGTGGCGGTCCAGAGCCCTGAGCGCCCGCTGAATGAGACGCCGGTCCTGTGGCGTCATCTCGCCGGGTAAAAAGGAAAGCTGTTTCATCTGTTGCTCCTTCGGTCAGTCGATAATACGCAGAATGGCGTGNACGCCGGGCTCATGCAGGTGGCGGTCCAGAGCCCTGAGCGCCCGCTGAATGAGACGCCGGTCCTGTGGCGTCATCTCGCCGGGTAAAAAGGAAAGCTGTTTCATCTGTTGCTCCTTCGGTCAGTCGATAATACGCAGAATGGCGTGAGCCTCTGGATGTTGCATGGCATACTCCCGCAGGCGGTAATAGTGTGCGGTCATCGCGTCACATTCTGTACGACAGGCATGGTGGCTATACGCAATCAGGCAGACAGCAATACCTGCTGCTTCTGCACTCATTTGGGCATCGTTACCGTTCAGGCAGTTAAACAGACGCCATGTCTCATCGTTGTCAGGCTCGGGGGACATAAATGCGCCGCCATTGCTGAGGGTGTAGAACGACCAGATACCACCGCTGTAGCCCTCACAGAAGCGGTCCATCCAGGCGAAGATATGCGGCTCCAGGAGTAGCCACTGCGGGATAGCGCCAAAGTACTGTGGCCAGAAATCGATACGCTGTTCATCGGGGACCGGCGTGACGGTCAGTTCAAATTCGGGTTGGTTAGCGGGTGCGAGGTCGTGCTGCGTCTGTGTTGTCATGGGTATGTCTCCGTCAATAAAAACGCCAGCGGCGATGGCTGGCGTATGGGGATATAAAGTGTGTTCGGGGAGGTGAATGCGGGTAAATGCTTCGCGATCAGCGGGTGGCCGTGTCTGTACGGATGCCTGAGGTGCGGATATAGCGGTTAAGACCTTCACCGGCATCCGGCTCAAAGTTCCATGCCCGCCAGACCATCCGGCCTTCAGTATCACGAACCACCAGACGGAAGTGACTGCCCTGGTCGTCTTCGAGTGTGATATTGCTGTACGTGGTAGTGACCGCTTGCGCTTGTCTCCGGGTGAAAGGCCCCGGTGGCAGCAACACGGATTGGGTCATTTTCGGGCTCCTGATAAAAGAAAACCCCGGCAGCCTGCTAGCTGTCGGGGTGGATTTGCTGGGGAAGATACTACTATCAGTCGTTGCTGCAGTCTCCGAGAGTGGACAGAACTTTCTCAGCGTTCTTCCGGTCCGCAGTGAAGGTCCCTGCTTTGTGGTCATTGACGTAGACGTCGAACTGCCCGGCCTCAGAGATATTGCTGATGAAGTCAAACCAGGCGTTATCGCCGTTACGCCAGCCCAGGCTGGACGGAATAATGTACTGCTGGTGATCCATCACTACGGTGATAGTAGTGTCGTCATCGTGCGAACTGACCATCTTGTCATCGGCAAGGGTAAGAAAGACTGAATGCTGATAGAAACCATTCTGATCCGGGTTCCCTGTGCAGTTGATGGTAAACGTCTTTCCGCTGGCTTCGGTCACGCTGTATTCCGTATTGCCCTGACCGTAACCCTGCTGCCAGAACCCCGGGATAGCAGAGGCATTAAAGCTCGCGAGCAGTACACCCGCCAGCATAAACCGACTTAGTGAAAGTATTGTCATTCTTGTCTCCTTTGTCGTTGTTTTATTCCTGGTTCTCAGGGTTTGAGGGTATCAGCAGTCGACCCATCAGTTTGCCGTCATGGGCGTACTCAAAGTATCTTTCTTTGGTATACGGGTCCGTCACCTCCTGGTATTCCAGTTTGATGTTATCGGCAATACAAAGCGCATTCATCAGTGGCTGGACGGTTTTTTCCTGCATGTCCACGAGGTAGTAGTAACTGCCATCCTCGCAGCCATCGGGCGACTGGCGGGTACGTAAAACCTGCAAGGTGGGACCGGATAAGTAGTCAACCTGTGACCATTCTTCGCTGACATCATCCTGGTGGCTGACCACATCACTGAAACGCGGTGGGGTGAGGTCCTTAAATTTACTGATGGCCTTCAGGTCATCACTTCTGTCATCGCATGCGATGAGAAACAGAGTGGTGGCAACCAGCGCCAGCAGAGGCAGTGTTTTACGTTTCATTATTTTTTTCCTGAAATCAGACGAACCACTTTGGCAAAGACATAAATGCCCACGAAAATACCCACCGGCACGCCGACGAACGGTGTCAGCGCGACACTGGCAGCACCGGCTGCGCCACCTCCCGTCAGCAGTGCGGCAACAGTGGCAAGGGTCAGGGCCGCGAGACTGTCGGACACCCCGGTTTTGTTCAGAATGATGACGATGACAACAATGGCGATAATGGCAATAACGGGCATAGGGCTCCTCCCTGTTGCCGGGTTGATAACAACGCTTGCGCTATTCTGGTGAGCTGTTGGCCGGAACAAACGTAAGCAGTGACTGCTGGATAAAGCGAAAATGGGGTAAGGACTGAATAAAGCCCGGGTCTTCAACAAGACGACACAGACTGTCGTTACGCCGGAAAGTCTCCTGCAGGGGCTGAACCAGATGGATTTCATCCAGGGAGAATACGGCGATATGTCCGTCGTGCTCTGCCACCAGATACCAGGCCTGCTGGTGGATGAGTAACCGGCAGGGAGCCAGCCGCTCACAGCGCTGCCCCTCGGCAATCAGAGTCACCCGCCTGCGCCCGGTAATGGCCTGAATCAGTCGCCAGAAAGACAATGCGCCTGATGGCGAAGGAGCCGGACTGGCGGGTGCGATTACGCAGGGAGACTCATCGCACATCAGCAGTGCGTTTACCAGACGACGGTCAAAGCCAGGGAAAAGACCGGCCATCCCGCTGCGGTGGGCAAAGATAAGCACGTCGGGCACCATCTGCGTCTCACTGCCCGCAGTGCGTAAGCGGCAATATCCGGACTGATACTCCAGGTCCAGATACATCAACCGCTCACGAAAATCACGCCGCAGCGTGCGCACCGACACACCAAACTCAGCGGCAAGCTTACGCACACTCAGCGTTTCCCCTGCCACCAGACGGCTGATTATCAGTGACAGCCTGACAGCCAGCCGGTCATGGCGGCGTTCTGCCTGTGTCATGAGACGTTCTCCGTGAAAGTTAACTGACTGAAAATGATGTGATTACTTTAAAGAGGGGGTCGGACAGGGTATGGACACCACAGAAACTATTTTTCATTTCTGCAAAAGCCAGAGGCAGCGGGGGTTACAGGCCTCCCCTCGGTGAGTGAGGACCGTCAGCACGGTGCGATGCGGACAGGTGGTGTCCGATATTAACAAAGCAGCAACATTAAACGGTCACTGCAGTTGCGTGAGCAGGGCTTCCGCCATCACCCACAGTGCCCGGTTAAGTTTCACGTCCCCGTCAATGCTACGCACGGCACGAGTATGCGACCGTCCTCCTTTGGCGTTACGCCCGCTGAGAGCGCCCTTAATCAGGTTCTCCTGAATACGTTGGTACGTGGTCCACAGGTCATTGCTCTCATCCTGCCAGCGGCGTGGGGAGAGTATTTGCGACTCAGTCACCGGCTGGTGGTCTTCACCAAAGCGGTATGTGAGAGCGGCTTTTGCCAGTGCCTGCTGTGCCGGAGGCGGCAACAGCAACGACTGCATGGCATCCCGTTTCTCCTCCACCCGGTCAAAAATCCCCAGTACCTCATACGCGCCTTCAATCACCTGACTCACCACGTCCCCCTTGTGCGGCACCCGNGCTTTTGCCAGTGCCTGCTGTGCCGGAGGCGGCAACAGCAACGACTGCATGGCATCCCGTTTCTCCTCCACCCGGTCAAAAATCCCCAGTACCTCATACGCGCCTTCAATCACCTGACTCACCACGTCCCCCTTGTGCGGCACCCGTACCTCGCCAAACGACTCGCCACAGACAAGGCCGTTCTGACAAACCGCACGAAATAGTCCCGGCAGCATCTGGTACGAACTGCTGCCATCGTGAGAGTTGAGCAGGATTATTTCCGGCACCTGCTTACCGGTTATCTGTCCCTCACGCCGTAGACGCAGCATATGCTTGGTGTGTTCGCGACGCTCCGGATCACGCACACGGGTCTGACAGGCAAAGAATGGCTGGAAGCCTTCTCGCTGCAGGCTGTCCAGCAAGGNTTTCCGGCACCTGCTTACCGGTTATCTGTCCCTCACGCCGTAGACGCAGCATATGCTTGGTGTGTTCGCGACGCTCCGGATCACGCACACGGGTCTGACAGGCAAAGAATGGCTGGAAGCCTTCTCGCTGCAGGCTGTCCAGCAAGGAGATGGTGGGTATATAGGTGTAGCGTTCACTACGGGATTCATGTTTATCCTCGCTGAACACACTGGGCACCACGCGAAACAGCTCCTCGCGGGTTAACGGACGGTCACGACGAATAATGTTTGCAGCGCCAAAGCGCGAAGCCAGACGGGTCATAAGCAGACTCCTCATAACGGGAAAACAAATAAAGGGGATCCCCGTCGCATCNTCCTCGCTGAACACACTGGGCACCACGCGAAACAGCTCCTCGCGGGTTAACGGACGGTCACGACGAATAATGTTTGCAGCGCCAAAGCGCGAAGCCAGACGGGTCATAAGCAGACTCCTCATAACGGGAAAACAAATAAAGGGGATCCCCGTCGCATCGGCGACAGGGTCGGGGAAATAACAGGGATGGATTAAATACTCAGAAGAAGAAATCCCAGACGGCGCGGGCCACAAGACCACGGTGGTGCGCACGGCCTGAATGACAGCCCGTACCGGGGCGGGTATCAGGGGAAAGGCACTGATGCTATCGAGTACGGCCCCGACGGTTTCACCAAAATCGCTACGAGCCTGTTCCCGGACTACCGTCGTGCGAAAGGAAGACTGGAGTTGCGACACCACCGGGCTGGTGGCCTCACGTGGCAGGCACTTAATCATTCGCTCGGCCATCACCCGCAGTCCCCACTGAAGACGGACCGACACGGCACACACCGGATGTACGGGCTGGAACAGCTCATGCAGCAGACAGATTTTACGGCTGATATTCTGCTTCTGCGCCGTGGACAACGGTCCCCCACCGCTGGTGGGTTCGGCCTTATCCGACTGGCTGATAACAAACAGCACCTTTTGCCGGTATACCTCTCCAATCACCTGATGATAAAAATGTTCATCCACCGCCAGCGCCCGGTCATCGGCCTTAATCAGCCACAGAACCAGGTCGAGCCGGGGGAGTTGTTCGCGGTACATCGCAGCATACTCGGTATCGCGAGCACCACTTTCGCCCACGCCGGGCAGGTCCACCAGCGTCATATAGCGGTCGCCGACTTGCAGGCGAAAGCGCAGTGGCTCACGGGTACATGCAGCCACATCGCTGACCGGTGATATATCTCCGGCAAACAGGGCATTGCACAGACTGCTCTTCCCAACACCGGTTTTACCCATAATGCCGATCACTGGCTCGTAGCGGGTTAACTGATTTATCTGCTGCAATATACGTTCAGACACCCACTGTGGCAGACCAGCGAGCGATTGCTGAAACGGCTTCAATCCTTCAGAATTGTTCATTACTACTCCTCTGAAAAATAATACAAAAACGGCAGAATCGTGAGATTCCACCGTTAATCTGGTATGTTCAAAGGGATGATATATATCTGAAAATTATTAACTTGATCTACTTTTTGTCTTTTTTATGTGATGAAACAGCCTGCTGCCAAGCATGCTTCATTTTCTGAATAAAGAAATATTTTTCTTCAACTCCAGTGTCCCAACTATCCATGCATGCAATGATCATCTGTATTCTCATTGCAGTGTTATATGGTTTTAGGTAATGACTCCAACTTATTGATAGTGTTTTATGTTCAGATAATGCCCGATGACTTTGTCATGCAGCTCCACCGATTTTGAGAACGACAGCGACTTCCGTCCCAGCCGTGCCAGGTGCTGCCTCAGATTCAGGTTATGCCGCTCAATTCGCTGCGTATATCGCTTGCTGATTACGTGCAGATTTCCCTTCAGGCGGGATTCATACAGCGGCCAGCCATCCGTCATCCATATCACCACGTCAAAGGGTGACAGCAGGCTCATAAGACGCCCCAGCGTCGCCATAGTGCGTTCACCGAATACGTGCGCAACAACCGTCTTCCGGAGCCTGTCATACGCGTAAAACAGCCAGCGCTGGCACGATTTAGCCCCGACGTATCCCCACTGTTCGTCCATTTCCGCGCAGACGATGACGTCACTGCCCGGCTGTATGCGCGAGGTTACCGACTGCGGCCTGAGTTTTTTAAGTGTCGTAAAATCGTGTTGAGGCCAACGCCCATAATGCGTGCACTGGCGCGACATCCGACGCCATTCATGGCCATATCAATAATTTTCTGGTGTGTACCGGGCTGAGAGGCGGTGTAAGTGAACTGTAGCTGCCATGTTTTACGGCAGTGAGAGCAGAGATAGCGCTGATGTCCGGCAGTACTTTTACCGTTACGCACCACGCCTTCAGTAGCGGAGCAGGAAGGACATCTGATGGAAATGGAAGCCACGGGAGCACCTCAAAAACACCATCGTACACTAAATCAGTAAGTTGGCACCATTACCCCCGACTTAAAATGAATATGACTGCGTAACCAGGCGCAATAAAAAAAGCGAAAGAATCGCTTTTATTCTGGTTGTTTTTTCGAAGAGTGACCGTTTTCTGAGATGACAAGAAATAAGGAAGTCCTATGATCGCTAGCGGAATAGTTCAAAAACTGAATGCGCAAATGAATCAGGAGTTTTATACCTCAAATTTGTATCTTCAGCTCAGCCAGAGGTGCAGCGAGAATAGCCTTAATGGCACCGCACTATTTTTGCGTCATCAGGCGCAAAATACGGTGACGCAAATGATGCGCATGTACGAATACATCAAACAGAGCGGCGCCACGCCGGTGTTACAGGAGCAACACGCCCGGTGCGGTGAATTTTCCACGCTGGAAGATCTGTTTGAGCAGACGGTAAGCGATTACCAGAAGCGCATTAATGCGCTGACCTCTTTGACGGAAGACGCCCAGGCAGCAAACGATAAGTCAGCGATTAACTTCCTGAAGCGATACAGAAAAGAGGAAATCGTGGACGGGACGCTGTTGCAAATCATTCTGGATGAAGTCCGCAGCGCTAAAAAAGCGGGCATCAACATGCAGCAAACCGACCACTATCTGGTTGGCGTGATCGATCGCTATCACTAAATCAATTTCGCAGTACGAGGAGGTTTTACGCCTCCTCAGAAAATCTGTTTTACATCAGAAACAGAGGTTTATGCCAGTGAACATTTGATACCCAACACGTCATAGTGATTTTTTAACTTAGCGTTTTTATATCGTGCCAAAAATGTCTCTGCTTGTGTCTTTATATTAAGGAAGGTGCGAATAAGCAGGTCATTTCTTCCCAAGCTGACTCGCTGATTAAAATTTCGCGGATCTGGGCCGATTTTTTTCCCGCAAACACATCGAATCAGCCTATTTAGGCTATTTTTTCCACCATTTCTGGCGTTATTTCCGGTTTTTACTGAGATCTCTCCCACTGACGTATCATTTGGTCCACCCGAAACAGGTTGGCCAGGGTGAATAACATCGCCAGTTGGTTATCGTTTTTCAGCAGCCCCTTGTATCTGGCTTTCACGAAGCCGAACTGCCGCTTGATGATGCGAAACGGGTGCTCCACCCTGGCACGGATGCTGGCTTTCATGTATTCGATGTTGATGGCCGTTTTGTTCTTGCGCGGATGCTGCTTCAAGGTTTTTACCTTGCCGGGACGCTCGGCGATCAGCCAGTCCACATCCACCTCGGCCAGCTCCTCGCGCTGTGGCGCTCCTTGGTAGCCGGCATCGGCTGAGACAAATTGCTCCTCTCCATGAAGCAGATTACCCGGCTGATTGAGGTCATGCTCGTTGGCCGCGGTGGTGACCAGGCTGTGGGTCAGGCCACTCTTGGCATCGACACCAATGTGGGCCTTCATGCCAAAGTGCCACTGATTGCCTTTCTTGGTCTGATGCATCTCCGGATCGCGTTGCTGCTCTTTGTTCTTGGTAGAGCTGGGTGCCTCAATGATGGTGGCATCCACCAAAGTGCCTCGAGTCATCATGACGCCTGCTTCGGCCAGCCAGCGATTGATGGTCTTGAACAATTGGCGGGCCAGTTGATGCTGCTCCAGCAGGTGGCGGAAATTCATGATGGTGGTGCGGTCCGGCAAGGCGCTATCCAGGGATAACCGGGCAAATAGGCGCATGGAGGCGATTTCGTACAGAGCATCTTCCATCGCGCCATCGCTCAGGTTGTACCAATGCTGCATGCAGTGAATGCGTAGCATGGTTTCCAGCGGATAAGGTCGCCGGCCATTACCAGCCTTGGGTTAAAACGGCTCGATGACTTCCACCATGTTTTGCCATGGCAGAATCTGCTCCATGCGGGACAAGAAAATCTCTTTTCTGGTCTGACGGCGCTTACTGCTGAATTCACTGTCGGCGAAGGTAAGTTGATGACTCATGATGAACCCTGTTCCATGGCTCCAGATGACAAACATGATCTCATATCAGGGACTTGTTCGCACCTTCCAGGGGTCGGTTCCGGCTGAGGGCGAAATGACACCCTAAGCTTTCGGTTCCTTGGGCCAAAGATATTCGCCAGTCAGTAGAATGTGCGCCCAGCCCAATGGGGATATGTGGGGAAGAAATTCAGGGGGAACATCCAACCCTTCGTTCCGCCGCTCCGTGACGGCATGACCAAGATGGACGGTATTCCAGTAAATGATCACCGCAGTCAATAAATTGAGCCCAGCGATTCGGTAGTGCTGCCCCTCTGTCGTGCGATCGCGAATTTCCCCCTGCCTCCCGATACGGAGCGCATTTTTGAGCGCATGGTGGGCCTCTCCCTTGTTAAGACCGATCTGAGCACGCCGCTGCATGTCCGTATCCAGGATCCACTCAATAATGAAAAGGGTCCGTTCAATACGACCAACTTCACGAAGCGCAACTGCAAGGTTGTTTTGTCGTGGGTAAGAAGCGAGCTTGCGCAGGAGTTGGCTGGGCCTGATTTTGCCAGCGGTCATCGTCGCGGCACAACGGAAAATATCAGGCCAGTTCGCAACGATAAGATCCTCCCGGGCTTTTCCACCTACCAACTTGCGTAACTCCCTGGGGGTCGTATCGGGATTAAATACGTACAACCGCTTCGATGGCAGATCCCTGATTCGCAGAACGAGATTGTAGCCGAGCAGGCTACTGGCTCCGAACAAATGGTCGGTGAATCCTGCTGTATCGGCATACTGTTCGCGAACATGGCGACCGACCTCGTTCATCAGTAGTCCATCGAGAATATACGGTGCCTCGCTCACGGTCGCCGGGATCGACTGACAAGCGAATGGCGCGAACTGGTCGCTTACGTGAGTATACGCTTTGAGGCCGGGAACAGAACCATATTTGGCATTGACCATGTTCATGGCTTCGCCATGCCGCGCTGTCGGGAAAAACGGCACTGTTGCAAAGTTAGCGATGAGGCAGCCTTTTGTCTTATTCAAAGGCCTTACATTTCAAAAACTCTGCTTACCAGGCGCATTTCGCCCAGGGGATCACCATAATAAAATGCTGAGGCCTGGCCTTTGCGTAGTGCACGCATCACCTCAATACCTTTGATGGTGGCGTAAGCCGTCTTCATGGATTTAAATCCCAGCGTGGCGCCGATTATCCGTTTCAGTTTGCCATGNGGCACTGTTGCAAAGTTAGCGATGAGGCAGCCTTTTGTCTTATTCAAAGGCCTTACATTTCAAAAACTCTGCTTACCAGGCGCATTTCGCCCAGGGGATCACCATAATAAAATGCTGAGGCCTGGCCTTTGCGTAGTGCACGCATCACCTCAATACCTTTGATGGTGGCGTAAGCCGTCTTCATGGATTTAAATCCCAGCGTGGCGCCGATTATCCGTTTCAGTTTGCCATGATCGCATTCAATCACGTTGTTCCGGTACTTAATCTGTCGGTGTTCAACGTCAGACGGGCACCGGCCTTCGCGTTTGAGCAGAGCAAGCGCGCGACCATAGGCGGGCGCTTTATCCGTGTTGATGAATCGCGGGATCTGCCACTTCTTCACGTTGTTGAGGATTTTACCCAGAAACCGGTATGCAGCTTTGCTGTTACGACGGGAGGAGAGATAAAAATCGACAGTGCGGCCCCGGCTGTCGACGGCCCGGTACAGATACGCCCAGCGGCCATTGACCTTCACGTAGGTTTCATCCATGTGCCACGGGCAAAGATCGGAAGGGTTACGCCAGTACCAGCGCAGCCGTTTTTCCATTTCAGGCGCATAACGCTGAACCCAGCGGTAAATCGTGGAGTGATCGACATTCACTCCGCGTTCAGCCAGCATCTCCTGCAGCTCACGGTAACTGATGCCGTATTTGCAGTACCAGCGTACGGCCCACAGAATGATGTCACGCTGAAAA